>JAOBAU010000085.1 GCA_025463165.1 Acidobacteriota bacterium
CGGCGCTCAGTCGTTCGTCGCCGGCGCGGTATTCGATCGTACCGATCAAACCGACCGGCTTGCCGTCGGCGTCGAAGACCGACTCGATCATTTTCGTCGTCGTCGTTTTTCCGGAAGTGCCGGTGACGCCGACGAGCGAGAGTCTTTCCGCCGGCCGACCGTAGAAGTTCGCTGCGATGACGGCGAGCGCCGCGCGCGGATCTTCGACGATGATCGATGCAGGAGCCGCGGCGCCGGCAATCGCGACCGCGCCCTTCTGCTTCGCCATCTCGATGAACTGCGCGCCGTCCGCTTTCAAGCCGGGAATCGCGACGAAGAGCGCACCCTGTTTCGCGAGGCGCGAGTCGGCGACGACGGCAGTGATGTCGAGCGCCGGATCGGCGTCCATCGACACCACGCGCACGTCGCGCATTACGTCCGCGAGTTTCATCGCGTCCCCTCGGCCAGCGTCAGCGAAACGGTTCTGGTCTGCGGCAAAGCTCCGCCCGGCAATGGTTCCTGTGATGTGACCACTCCGCTCCCGTCCACCCGCACGATGAGTCCCGCCGCAACCGCCCTGGCCACCGCCGCTCGCGCGTCGAGGCCGCGAAATTCAGGGACGCCGGCCGACTCCGGTCTCGGCGCCGCACGTTGCGAAAACGCGGCCAGCATCGGCGGCGCGACTCCGATCGAACGAGCCGGAATCGAAGGAGGAACACCGAGGTAGCGAAGCGTCGATTCGGCGATCTCTTTGAACACCGGCGCCGCGACCGTGCCGCCGTACTGCGCGCCTTTCGGCTCATCGACGGCGACGAGGATCACGAGCTTCGGACGATCGGCCGGAACGTAACCGGCGAACGACGCCACGAACTTGTCGGGCGAGTAACCGCCGCGTCCCGCTTTCTGCGCGGTGCCGGTCTTGCCGGCGACGATGTGCTCGTCGAGCGCGGCGTTCTCACCCGTGCCGCGCGCGACGACCGCTTTCAAAATCTCATTCAATACGGCCGCGGTTTTCTCGGAGATGACGCGCTGCGGCGCCGGACGTTTCGGCGTGTAGATGACGCGACCGCTGGCATCGATGACGCGATCGACGATCCGCGGCTCGACGCGCACGCCACCATTCGCAACGGTCGCAACCGCGCGGACGACCTGCAGCGGCGTCACGCCGATCTCCTGTCCGATCGACATCGAGGCGTTCGACAGTTGCGACCAGCGTCCGACGCGACGAACGATCCCGATCTGTTCGCCCGGCAGCGGAATGCCGGTGCGCTCGCCGAAGCCGAACTTGCGAATGTAGCTGTAGAAGCGTTCCTGTCCGAGCCCGAGTCCGACGCGGATCGCGCCGACGTTCGAGGAGTGAATCATCACGTCTTCGAACGTCATCAATCCGTACGCGTTGTGCCCGTGCTCGTGGATGTCGACGTTGCCGATGCGAATGAAACCGTTGCCGCAATCAAGGACCTGCGACGGCGTGACGATCCCCTCTTCAAGTCCGGCCGATGCCGTGATGATCTTGAACGTGGAGCCGGGCTCGTAGCTGTCCTGCACGTTGCGATTGCGCCACGCGACCGGCGAGTAATCGTTGAAGTGATTCGGATCGTAGGTCGGCAGCGAAACCATCGCGAGGATGGCGCCGTCGCTCGGATCCATGACGATCGCCGACGCGCCGACGGCGTGATACTTCTCCATCGCTTTCGCGACGGCGCGCTCGGCGATGAACTGCACGACCGAGTCGATGGTGAGAACGACGTCGTTGCCGTCGACCGGCTTGTTCGTCCCTTCGCCGCCGACGAGATACATGCCGCGCCGCGCGTCGCGCAGCAGCGTCACTTTGCCGGCGTGGCCATGCACGTAGCTGTCGAATGAATGCTCGATGCCGGCGAGCCCTTCGCCATCGAGTCCGACGTAGCCGATGACGTTCGCGGCCAGCGACGCTTTCGGATACGACCGGCGATGCGCTTCGATGAAACCAACTCCGTTGAGACGGAGCGAGCGGACGTGAGCCGCAACATCGAGCGGCACCTGACGCGCGAGATAAACGAAGCCGCCGCTCGCGCGCAGCTTGTCATCGAGCTCTTTAGCCGAGAGTCCAAGTCCGGGAACTGCTGCAAGCGCCTTCACGACGCGCGGACGTTCCTCGCCGATCGCCTGCGGATCTGCGTAGATCGTTTCGGCGGAGACGCTCTCCGCGAGCACGCGGCCGCGCGCGTCCATGATCGAGCCGCGCACCGGATTGAGTGCGAGCGTCCGCTCCTGCTGGCGCTGCGCGCGCACTACGTAGTGATCGTGCTGCGCGATCTGAATCTGCACGAGCCGTCCGACGACGACGACGGCCCATGCCGCCAGCAGCGCGAAGAGCTGCAGGAGGCGACGTTGGGAGACCGGCATCAGCGTGCTCCCACGGGTGCCGGCGACGAGTGCGCGATCGCGGCGTTTCCGTTCACCATCACGATCGCCTTCGGTTCCGTCGCCGCAAACCCGAGCGTCGTCGCCTTCTTCTCAACCTCGGCCAGCGACGTCAGGCGATCGAGCTCGAGCTGCTGCGCTTTGTTCGCGCTCTCGATGTCTTTGCGGATTTTCTGCAGACGCGTCGCCTCATGACCGAGGCGAATGACCTCGAGGTTTTGCCAGGTGAAAAGGAGGAGGAACAGACCGATAGGGATTCCGAGACCGAGGACGGCGAGGAGCTCGCGAAACCTCTGGCGATCACGTTCGCGAACGATGTGGACGTTGTCGATGGGCTTTTTCTGCGCGTACATAGGCGGACGATCCGGAATCAGCAAACAAGGGTGAAGATCTGCCTGCAAGCACGGTCACGAAGAGCATCCCGACACACCCACGCTCCACGCTCCACCCCTCCCGACTCCCCGCCACCGAGCACACGCCCAACCCTTCCCCAACCTTCACCCTTGCTTCCTGGCTCCGAACTTCTCTTTATCGTTTCTCCGCGACGCGCAGCTTCGCGCTGCGAGACCGCGGATTCCTTTTGATCTCTTCTTCCGAGGCAGTGACCGGCCTTCCGGTCAACAAGTTGACGACTTCCTTCGCGCCGCACGCGCACACCGGAAGTCCCGGCGGACACGTACACTCGCCTTCCAGCCGCCGCATGGCGCGTTTGACGATCCGGTCTTCCAGCGAATGGAAGGAGATGATCGCCAGCCGCGCTCCCGGCTCGAGGACGCTCGCGGCGTCATCGACGAATCGATCGAGCCCAATCAGCTCGTCGTTCGCGGCGATGCGAAGCGCCTGAAACGTGAGCGTCGACGGATCGATGTCGTGCGGCCGCGATTTCTTCACACTGCGGATGACCTGCGCCAGCCGCGTGGTCGTCTCGATCGGCGCTTCCGTTCGCGCGGCGACGATCGCATTGGCGATCTTCCACGCGCTCGGCTCTTCCCCGTATTCGCGAATGATTCGCGCGAGCTCTTCGACGTCCAGCGTGTTGACGAGATCGGCTGCCGATCGCGAATCGGGTCCCATCCGCATGTCGAGCGGTCCTTCGAAGCGGAATGAGAATCCGCGCGAAGCATCGTCGAGTTGCATCGAGGAGACGCCGAGGTCCGCGAGCAGGCCGCTGATTGCGGTCGCACCCGACTGCCTCAGAATTTCAATGAGCTGCTCGTGACGTCCCTGTGTGAACGTCACACGTTGTTCGAATCGCGCCAGCCGTTCGCGGGAGCGCTCCAGTGCGCGCGGATCGCGATCGATGGCGATGAGGCGACTGCGCGGATACCGTTCGAGCAGCCCTTCGGCATGTCCGCCCAGCCCCACCGTCGCATCGACCAGCACACCGTCATCGACGGCAGGCCGGAGGTACTCGAGGATCTCGTTGAAAAGAACCGGCTCGTGTTTCACCGCTATACGCCGTGAAGCTCGAGTTCCTTGTAGTCGTCGTCGGTCAGCGGCAGTTCGGTCATGCGACGCTGAATCCGTTCTTCGTTCCAGACGATGAGGTGGTCGCTGTTGCCGATGACCACGACGTCGTCCGCGATGCCGGCGACGCTGCGGAGGACGGCCGGCACGAGCACGCGTCCCTGCGCATCGATCGCCCCGAGCTGGCCGAAGTAGTTGACCCGCTCGAGCATCTTCTGCTTTGCCTGTGAGGTGGATGGCACCTTCGCGAGCCGCGCCTGGAAGTCGGCCCAGACGGGGATCGGATAGACGACCGCACGCTCACCGTCGAAGGAGGTGATGAAGCAGTCGGCGCCGTATTTCTCTTCAATGACCTTGCGAAAACCCGCAGGGATCTTCAGTCGACCTTTTTCGTCGACCTTCGCCGGGGCATGGCCCATCAAGACGTTCAGATCCACAGGTAGTAGCCTTTTTGTCCGTTTCAGCGAACATTTCTACCACCATTAGCCACAATCGTCCACAAAAATCCCCGGCGACGCGCCGGTGCGTGTGAGGGCATAGCCTTCGCGACGTGAGGCTCCTCCGTGGGGAGAGCCCGAATCAGCGTGCAGGTTGGAGGGGAAAATGGGAGCGTCGCGCGGATCGGAGACCGCGCGCGATCGCTCCCACGGAGGAGCCTCACGTAGTGAAGGCTATGCCGACTAACGAAGCGGCACGTTGCCGCAATTCTCGAAATACTTAGCGAAGGCCACCATGCCGCCGCCGGCCTGGCGCCAGTCGAAGTTTTCGTTTGGGGCGTGGTAGCCGTGCTCGGGCAGGGAGAGCCCGAGGAACATGACCGGGCACCTGAGGACCTTCTCCATCGAGACGACGGCGCCGATCGAGCCGCCTTCGCGGACGAACACCGGCTCGCGGCCGAACGCGAACTTCATCGCATCGCGGACGGCGTCGGCGAGCGGACCGCTCGTCGGCGCTTTGTACGGAAACATCGAGCCTTCCAGCTCGATCTTCACGTCGGGATTGCGCGCCTTCACGAACTCGCGAACGAGCTTCACGATCTTGCGCGGATCCTGATTGGCGACGAGACGGAACGACAGCTTCGCTTCACCACGCGGCGGGATGATCGTCTTCACGCCTGGGCCGGTGTAGCCGCCGACGATACCGTGTACTTCCATCGTCGGCATCGCCCAGATTCGCTTCATCACATCGAGCGGATCTTCGGTGCGGATCGATTTGAAAAGATGATCCTTCTTGAACTGCTTCACGGAAAAGCCGGAGCTGGCGAAGTCGGCGAGCTCTTTTTTCGACGGCGGCTCGACGTCGTCGTAGAAGCCCTTCATCTTCACCTTGCCGGTCGTCGCGTCGTACATCTCCGAGATCAGCTTCGCCAGCTCGCCGATCGGATTGCGCGCCGCGCCGCCGGTCGTGCCGGAATGCTGATCGGTCTTTCCGGTCTCGAGCGTGAGCAGCATTCCCTGCATGCCGCGCAGTCCGGCCGGACACGCGGGCCGTTCGCGTGAGACCCAGATCGTGTCGCTGACGAGCACCGAGTCGGTGGCAAGCTCTTTCGCGTAGCGCTTGATGCCTGACTCGAAATTGTCGGAGCCGATCTCTTCTTCGAGCTCCCACAACACATTGACGTTCGTGCGGACGCCGGCTTCGCGTGCCGCGCGAATGCCGAACAGCGCCGACAGCGCCGGACCTTTGTCGTCGGTCGTACCACGGCCGAAGTAGCGATCGCCTTTCTGCGTGAAGACGAACGGATCGCTGTCCCACGGCTCGGTCTCGCGCGACGCGGGCTGCACGTCGAGATGGTTGTACATCGTCACGGTCGGCGCGTTGTCGTCGCCGCGGAAGCGGCCGTGCACGATCGGATTGCCGTCGGTCTCGAGGATGTCGGCTTCGCCGCCGTACTCGCGGATCAGCAACGCCGCGGTTTCGGCGCAGCGCCGGATGTCGCCCTTTCGTTCGGGATCGGAGGAGACGCTGGGGATCTCGACGAGCTGCTTCAGTTTGGCTTCGAAGTGCTCGCGCTCACGCTTGGCGAACGCCGCGAGGGACGACTTTTCAACTTTCATGGGCGCGGATTCTAACGTCAGTAGCCGCGCGCCGCGCCACCGCGTCGCGGATCGGCGCCGCCGTGGCGGATGCCGTCGTCATCGATCGCGACCACTTCGACGTCGCCGAGAAAGCGTTCCCCTTCCGTCGTCGGCGTACCGGGATGATCGACGAAGTGATGTCCCATTGCCGCGAGCCGCTCGCGCACGTCGGCCGGCAGCGCACGCTCTTCCCACGCAATCAGGTCCGGCATCCATTGATGATGCACGCGCGGCGACTCGATCGCTTCCTGCACGTTCATGGCGAAGTCCATGATGTTGCTGATCACCTGCAGCACGTTCGTCGGAATCGTCGGTCCGCCGGGACTACCGAGCGCGAACGCGACGCGACCGTTCTTCAGCACGATCGTCGGACACATCGACGACTGCGGACGTTTGCCCGGCGCAATCGTGTTGCGATCGCCCTGCACGAATCCCCACGCATTCGGCGTGCGCAGCTTCGTCGTGAAGTCGTCCATCTCGTCGTTGAGAAGGAAGCCGGTCCCTTTCGCGACGGCGCCGGAACCGAATGAATCATTGAGCGTGAAGGTGTTGCTGACGACGCCGCCGTGCGCATCGACGACGACAAAGTGCGTCGTGTTCTGCGATTCGTGCGGCAGCTCGCCGGGACCGATCTCCGACGCGTGCTCGGGATCGATGGTGCGACGGCGCGCATCGGCGTAAGCCATCGATGTGAGTTGCGTGACCGGGACATCGGCGAACGTCGGATCGGCGACGTACTGCGCGCGATCGGCCATGGCGCGGCGCATGATCTCGATGAGCGTGTGGATGTGTTGCGATGAATGCCAGCCGATCGCGGACGGGTCGTACGCGGAGAGCATGTTCAGCATTTCGATGAGCGCGACGCCGCCGCCGGAAGGAGGCGGCATCGTGATGACGTCGTACCCGCGATAGGTTCCGCGCAGCGGCTGGCGAATGACCGGTTTGTAGCTCGCGAGATCGGCGGCGGTGATGATGCCGCCGTTCGCTCGCATCTCCGCGATGAGACGCCGCGCCGTTTCGCCGGTGTAGAAGTCGCGGCGATTTTGCGCGATGCGCGCCAGGGTGTTCGCGAGGTCGCGCTGTACGAGCCGCTCGCCGGCGTGCAACCTGCCGAACGTTCGCCGTGTCTCGGGAAACAGATCGAGCCGCTCGGCATGTGCAGGCCATGACGCGCGATCGGCGAGATGTTCGCTGACGATGAAACCATCGCGCGCGAGTTGCTCGGCTGGCGCGACGAGCTCGCGCCACGGCATCTTTCCGTGACGCTCGTGCGCCATCGCCAGTCCGGCGACCGTGCCGGGAATCGCAACCGCCATCCATCCGTGCGTCGAGCGGCGCGGAATCACGTTGCCGTTTGCATCGAGGTACATGTTCGGCGTCGCCGCTGCCGGCGCCGTTTCGCGATAGTCGATCGCTTCTGTTTTTCCGTCCGCGGTGCGGATGAGCATGAAGCCGCCGCCGCCGAGGTTGCCGGCTTCCGGCCAGACGACGGCGAGGGTGAAGGCGACCGCAACCGCGGCATCGACGGCGTTACCGCCGCGGCGGAGGATGTCGACGCCGACTTTGGACGCGAGGTCGCTCACCGATGAGACCATTCCGTGCTTCGCCGCGACCGGGCGTCGCGATGCGGCGGCGAGCGGGGTCGCGATTAGCGCGATGAGGAGAAGGGACGCGACGGACTTGCGCATGACTTAAGTGTAGAGGCGGCCGCTGCGGCCGCCACGGCGGACGGAGCGCCCGCCGCCACACTGGGGCTGCTTGTTTACGAGCGATAGTCGGCGTTCAGCGAGACGTAATCGTGTCCGAGGTCGGACGACAACACCACCGCGCTTGCATTGCCCGCCGCCAGATCGATCACCAGCGGCACGCGCTCGCGCGCGAACACTTTCGCCGCATCCTTCTCTTTATACGGCGCGAGGTTTCCGTTCGACACGAGCGTTACCGGTCCCGCCGACAACGACACACGCGCGGCGGAGAAGCGTGCGCCGCTGCGGCCGACGGCGGCGAGAATGCGTCCCCAGTTCGGATCGCCGCCGTGCAGCGCGGTCTTCACGAGCGGCGACGTTGCAACGGCATGCGCGGCGAGCTTCGCGTCGCGCTCACTGCGCGCGTTGCGCACTTCTACTTCCATCACGCGCGTCGCTCCTTCGCCGTCGCGGACGATCATCCACGCCAGCTGGCGGCAGACGTCATTCAGTGCGCGCTGAAAATCGGCGAGATCGGAGCGTCCGTCGTTGCCGAGCTTTCCCGATGCGAGGAGCAGCACGGTGTCGTTGGTCGACGTATCGCCATCGACGGAAATCGCGTTGAAGCTGAGATCGACGGCGCTCTTCAGCGCGCGCTGCAGCGCCGCCGGCGCGATTGCGGCGTCGGTGGTCAGGAACGCCAGCATCGTCGCCATGTTCGGATGAATCATTCCGGCGCCTTTTGCGACGCCGACGATCCGCCCGCGCTTTCCGCCGAGCGCGAACGTCGCCTGCGCGATCTTCGGTCCGACGTCGGTGGTGAGGATCGCGTGCGACAGCGCTTCGACGCCGCCGTTCGAAAGGCGCGAGATCGCGTCGGGGAGAAAGTCGCGCACCTTCTTGTCGGGCAGGACGACGCCGATCACGCCGGTCGATGCGAGGAAGATCTCTTCCGGCGCGCACGACAACAATTCGGCCGCGCGCGTGCGCACGCGTTTCGCCGCGTCCATCCCCTCTTTGCCGGTGACGGCATTCGCGCAGCCGGCGTTGACGACGACCGCTTTCACCTGACCGCCGCTCTTCTTCAGCGCGGCGCGTGAAAGGACGACCGGCGCCGCCTGGAAACGGTTGCGCGTGAAGACGGCGGCGGCGTTCGCGCCGTCCGGGGCGACGATCATGCCGAGGTCGGGGCGCTTCTTGCGGATGCCGGCGCGAACGCCGGAGGCGAGGAATCCTTTCGGCAGTTTCACGCGCGTGCCTCCGCCGCTTCTTTCACCCGTAGCGGCGAGGTGCCGCCTTTCGCGCTCCGCTTCGCGAGCGCTTCATCGACGCTGAACGTCACGCCATGTTTCTCCGCGAGCGACTGCAGCGGTGTGCGATCGCGCATGGCGTTGCCGACCAGCTCGTGTGCTTCGCGGAACGGAACGCCGTTCGCCGCGATCGCATCGGTGAGCGTCGTCGCCAGCAGCAGATCGCGCGACGCCGCGTCGCGCATCCGCGCGCGATCGAGTTGCAGTCCGTCGAGCAGTGCGGCCAGCGCCGGCAGCGCGGCAGCGAGCGTCAGCCGCGTACGAAAAAGCGGCTCTTTGTCGAGCTGCAGATCTTTGTCGTACGCGAGCGGCAATCCTTTGAGCAGCGCGAGCAAACCGGTCAGCTCACCGATGGCGCGTCCCGCATGTCCGCGCACGAGCTCGAGGACGTCGGGATTTTTCTTCTGCGGCATGCGCGACGATCCGGTCGCCATCGCATCCGGCAACTCCGCAAACGCCACCTCGTCACTCGTGAAGAAAATCAAATCCTCGGCGAGCCGCGAAAGGTGCGACAACAGCATCGCTGCAGCGAACAGATACTCCGCCGCGAAGTCGCGATCGCTCACTGAATCGAGCGAGTTCGCGGTCGCACGCGCAAAGCCGAGCGACTTCGCAAGCGCCTCGCGATCGATCGCGATCGGCGTGCCGGAAAGCGCGCCGGAGCCAAGCGGACATTCATCGTTGCGCCGCGCTGCATCCGCGAGACGCGCAGCGTCTCGCGCAAGCATCTCGACATACGCGAGGCACCAGTGCCCGAACGTGATCGGCTCGGCCTGTTTCAAATGCGTGTATCCCGGCATCGGCGTCGCCACTTCTTCGACCGCGCGGCGCACGAGCGATTTCGAAACCGCATCGATCGACTGCAGCGCTTCATTGCACGCCTCTTTCAGCCAAAGCTTCAAATCGGTCGCAACCTGATCGTTGCGCGAGCGGCCGGTGTGCAACTTCCCGGCGAGCGCACCGACACGCTCGCGCAGCTTCGCCTCGACGTACGAGTGGATGTCTTCGAAATCATCATCAGCACCAGGAGCAGCCAGCGCTTCCAGTCCCTCAACGATCGCCGCGCACTCCTCGGCCGTCAGCGCGTTCGCATCAGCAAGCGCACGCGCCCACGCCACCGAGCCGCGCACGTCGGCGTCGAACAGCTCGCGATCGAACGCGAACGAGTCGTTGAACCGCCGGAGCAGCTCCGACGGTCCCGACGCGAAACGGCCGCCCCACAACGTCAACCGCGTCCTCCGGCGAAATGCAGCACCGGCGCTTCGCCCGCCGGTTCCGAACGGACGAGGACCGGTGACGCCACTTCGGCATTGATCCGCTTCCGGCCGCGCAGCGGCAGACCGAAGAGACGGATGAAGCCGGCCGAATCCTTCGCGTCATAGCCGGTCATATCGAACGACGCCAGGTTCTGCGAGTAGAGCGAATTCGGTGAAGTCCGTCCCGCGATCTGCACGCCGCCCTTGAAGAGCTTCAGCGCGACGGTGCCGGTGACCGGTTCGGTCAACACGTTGACGAACGCGTCGAACGCTTCGCGCAGCGGCGAGAACCACTGGCCGTTGTAGACGAGCTCCGCGTAACGCGTGGCGATCCGCTCCTTCTCGTGCGACGAGTCGCGATCGAGCGTGATCGATTCAAGCGCCTTCAGCGCCGTCACGAGCAGCGTGCCGCCAGGCGTTTCGTACACGCCGCGCGACTTGATCCCGATCAGCCGGTTCTCGACGAGGTCGGCGCGGCCGATGCCGTGCGTGCCGCCGATCTCGTTCAGCGTCGCGATCAATGCGGCCGGCGACAGCTCTTCATCATTCACCGCCACCGGAACGCCGCTCTCGAACGAGATCGTGATCCGCTCCGGAAGATCGGGCGCTTCGATCGGATCGACGGTCAGCCGGAACATCGACGCTTCCGGTTCGAACGACGGATCTTCGAGCGGTCCGCCTTCGTGCGACAGATGCCAGAGGTTGCGATCGCGCGAGTACGGATCCTTCTTCGTCACCGGCACCGGAATGCCGTGCGCGTCCGCGTAATCGATGGCGTCTTCACGCGAGACGATGTCCCACTCGCGCCACGGCGCGACGATCGCGAGCTCCGGCGCGAGCGCCTGATACGCGAGCTCGAAGCGGACCTGATCGTTGCCCTTGCCGGTGCAGCCGTGCGCGACCGCATCGCATCCGGTGCCGAGCGCGATCTCGACCTGCTTACGCGCGATGAGCGGCCGCGCTGTCGACGTGCCGAGGAGGTAATCCTTCTCGTAAATCGCGCCGGCCTTCAGCACCGGGAAGAGATAGTCGGATGCGAATTCGTGCTTCGCATCGACGAGATGAAAATCGACGGCGCCGGTGCGATACGCCTTGTCGGCAAGACCGGACGTCTCTTCCGCCTGGCCGACGTCGACCGCGACCGCGACGACTTCGCAGCCGTAGTTTTCCTTCAGCCACGTGATGATGATCGAGGTGTCGAGTCCGCCCGAATACGCGAGCGCCACTTTTTTGATTTGCGGTTTCATGCTGCTTTCTCCCGTGCCGCGCCGAGCGTTGCCTCGAGCGCGCTGATGAATTCGATGAATGCTTTTTTCGGCGTGACGTACGGCGGCAGCAGCCGCAGCACGTTGTCGCGCGCGGTGCCGACGACGAAGCCTTTGGCGAGCAGTTCTTTCTGGACCGGCGCCGCTTTCTGATCGAGCTCGATGCCCCAAATGAAACCGGAGCCGCGGATGTCGACGATCGTGGCGCCGAGACGCGACTGCAGCGCGCGCAGTTCGCCGCCGAGCCACGCGCCGTCCTTCGTGACTTTCGTCAGCAGCGACTTTTCCTGAATCTCATCGAGCACGGCCAAGCCGAGGCGGCAGGCGAGCGGATTGCCGCCGAACGTCGTGCCGTGATGTCCCGGCTTTACGACGCCGTCGATCGCCGCGCCGGTGATCACGGCGCCGAGCGGCAGACCGCCGCCGAGCGGTTTCGCGAGCGTGACGATGTCGGGAACGATTCCGCTCTGCTGAAACGCGAAAAGCGTTCCGGTCCGGCCGAGGCCGCACTGAATCTCGTCGAAGATCAGCAGCGCGCCGCTGCGATCGGCGATGCGCCGCGCGGCGGCAAGATACTCATCGCTCAGCGGCACGATGCCACCCTCGCCCATCACCGGCTCGAGAAAGATTGCGCACGTTTGCTTCGTCACCGCTGCTTCGAGCGCGGCGACGTCATTCGGCTCGACAAAATGAACACCGGGAACGAGCGGCGCGAACGGCGTGCGATAGGCGTCGTGTCCCGTCAGCGAGAGCGAACCGAGCGTGCGGCCGTGAAAGCTTTCCTGCAGCGCCACGAGCTCGGGACGATTCGGATTGGCGAGACGTGCGAACTTCAGCGCTGCTTCGTTCGCTTCCGTGCCGCTGTTGCAGAAGAACGCGCGGCTGAGTCCCGACGCGCGGACGAGCCGCTCCGCGAGCAGTCCCTGCGCCGGGTGATAGAAGAGATTCGAGACGTGCAGCAGCGACGACGATTCGTCGCGCAGCGTCTTCACGAGGCGCGGATGTTTGTGCCCGAGGACGTTGACGGCGATGCCGCCGAGCAGGTCCCAGTACGCGTTTCCTTCTTCGTCGAAGAGGCGCGCGCCTTTGCCGCTGCGCGGATGGAACGACGTGCGCGCGTAGGTGCCGAGGATGAACGCTTTTTCGCGCGCTTCGACGGCGGTGGGTGATTCGTCATGCTGCAACAAGTTCGGTTCCTCCAATGGCAACTCTTCCGACGCCGCGCGCGATGGCGGCGACGGCCGATTCGACCTTCGGGCGCATGCCGCCACTGACGACACCGCTGGTGATGAGCGCTTTGACTTCGTGCGGCGTCAGCGTCGACACAAGCGAGCCGCTCGCGTCGAGCAGCCCGTCGACGTCGGTGAGAAAACGGAGCGAGGTCGCGCCGAGTGCGACCGCCAGCGCGCAGGCGGCGCTGTCGGCGTTCACGTTGAGCAATGTTCCACAAGGTCCCTGCGCGACCGACGAGACGACCGGCAGAATCCCGCTCGCCAGCAGCGCGCGAACGAGCGTCGGATCGGAGCCGGTGACGCGTCCGACGTGACCGAGCTCGATGCCGTCGATCGGCGGATGCTGTTCGGCGACGATCGTCGCCGCATCGACGCCGGAGATTCCGGCCGCTTTCACGCCGAGCTCCGCGAGCTCTGACACGAGCATCTTGTTGACGGCGCCTGCGAGCACCGCGACGACGACGTCGAGCGTCGCGTCATCGGTGATGCGCAGTCCGGCGTGCGTCCGCTTCGCGATGCCGAGTTGCGCGAGCCGCGCGTCGACGTGTTTGCCGCCGCCGTGTACAAGCACGACGTCGTCGCCGTTTGCGATGGCGCGAAGCGCGAGCGCGCGCCGCGCTTTGTCATCGAGAAGACTGCCGCCGAGCTTAATTACGTTCACTGGAGTCCCTCCAGCTCGGCGTAGCCGCACATCCGATTGAAGTTCTGCACCGCCTGCGACGCGGCGCCTTTCAGCAGGTTGTCGATGACGGAAACGACGACGGCGCGCCGTCCGCCCTGCAGCAGCTGAAATCCGATTTCCGCGCGCGGCGTGTTGACGACGTTCTTCAGTTCCGGCAGTTCGCCGGCGGTCAACACGTTGACGAGCGGCGCGTTGGCGTAAACGCGCGCGTAGATGTCGGTGAGCTGCTGCTCGCTGACCGGCTGCGTGAAGGCGACGTGCATCGTCGAGAGAATCCCGCGCACGATCGGCAGCAGATGCGGGACGAAGACGAGCGAGGTACGGACGCCGAGGTGCAGGCCCTGGCGGATTTCCGGTTCGTGCCGGTGCGAGCCGACGCCGTACGCTTTGAAGTTGCCGGAGACTTCGGCGAATGACCACGCGACGTCGGACTTTTTTCCCGCGCCGGAAACGCCGCTCTTCGAATCGCAGATGACCGGCTGCTCGCGATCGAG
>JAOBAU010000341.1 GCA_025463165.1 Acidobacteriota bacterium
TCGCGTCAGACCTGATGCGCGAGCCCGATCTCCGCGAAGATCGAATCGCGCAGCTCGATGTAGCGCGGCGCGGAGAGATCGCGCGGATGCGGGATGTCGATGTCGACGATCCGCTGAATGTGCGCCGGCCGCTGCGACATCACGACCACCCGATCGGCGAGCTGCACCGACTCCTCGATGTCGTGCGTCACGAACAGCACCGTCTTCCGCTCCTTCTGCCAGATGCGCAGGAGCTCGCGCCGCATCTGCAGCCGCGTGATGGAATCGAGCGCGCCGAACGGCTCGTCGAGATAGAGCACGTCGGGATTGACGGCCAGCGCGCGCGCGACTTCGAGGCGCTGCTTCATGCCGCCGGAAAGCTCGCGCGGAAACGCGTGCTCGAAGCCGCGCAGGCCGACGAGCTGCACGTAATACGCGATGCGGTTGCGCTTCTCCTCTTCGCCGAGGCGAAAGAGTCCGAAGCCGATGTTTC
Organism: Acidobacteriota bacterium; assembly: GCA_025463165.1. Lineage (GTDB taxonomy): Bacteria > Acidobacteriota > Thermoanaerobaculia > Gp7-AA8 > Gp7-AA8 > JAOBAU01. The sequence continues at coordinate 473 of JAOBAU010000341.1, forward strand.
CTTCCACGGTCAGCCACGGAAAAACGCCGCGCTCCTGGAAGACGAAGATGCGTCGCGGATCGGGACCCGTGACCTGCTCGCCGTCGATCGTCACGTCGCCCGACGTCGCTTTCGTGAAGCCGCCGACGATGTTGAGCAGCGTCGATTTGCCGCAGCCGGAAGGACCGAGGATGCAGACGAACTCGCCGTCGCGAACGTCGAGCGAGATGTCGTTGAGCACGGCCATCTCGCCGAAGCGCATGTTGATGTTGCGAATCGCGACCGTCATCGAGCCTCCACCCAGCCCCAGCGCACCACGTCTAATGTCTCGAGGCGGCGCAGCATCCAGTCGAGTGCGACGCCGATGACGCCGATCAACACCATCCCTGCGATGACGAGATCGTAGCGATTGCCGGCGTTGCGCGCGTCGATGATCAGGAAGCCGAGGCCGGAGCTGACGGCGATCATCTCGGCGGCGACGACGACCAGCCATGCGATGCCGAGCGTGATGCGCATGCCGACGATCAGCTGCGGCAGAATCGCCGGCACGATCACGCTGCGCACGAGCTGGCGCTGCGTCAGGCCGAAGTTCGCGCCGGCGGCGAGATGCACGCCTTCTATGTTGTGCACCGCGTTCATCGCCGTCAGCGTCAGCGGCAGAAACGACGCGAGAAAAATCAGAAAGATTGCGGCGACGTCACCGACGCCAAACCAGAGAATGGCGATCGGAATCCACGCCAGCGGAGAGATCGGCCGGAGGAGTTGCAGCAGCGGATTGAGCGCTTCTTCACCGCGGCGCCAAAGTCCGAGCGCGATGCCGCACGGGACCGCGATCAGCAGCGCCGTCAGGTAGCCCCACGTCACACGAAACAGCGATGCCACGACATAGCGGAAGAGCAAGCCGCTGACAGCGAGCTCACCAATTGCGCGCGCGACCGCGACCGGTCCCGGCACGAGCGAATGCGGATGGAAGGCAACGCCGGCCTGCCATGCGAGCAGGAACGAGGCAATGCCAGCAATCGGTAACAATCTCCCCGCGATCGTGGACAAACGCGCGCAATTTAGCACGCCCCGCACGTAAGATTGCCGGACCACGATCCGGAGGCCACGAATGCGCCGCGCACTCACGCTGCTCGCCGTTCTTTTCACGCTCGCTGTTGCCCGTCCTGTTGCCGCGCAGCAGTCGCAGTGCAACCTGCAGATGACGCTCGACTGCTCGGCTCCGGCCGGCAGCAATTCGACCTGCACCGCCACCACGATCAATGCGGGAACGAACGTCTGCAGCGGCTTCTACACCATCGGCTTTTTCTCCGACGCATCGCCAGCCACCGCGTCGTTCATCGCGCCGATGAACACCCTCGGCCACGACGACTGCCTCAAAGCATCCGACTTCCCCGGTCAACCGACCGAGGGAGAAGACGTCGGTCTCTTCACCTACTGATTCGGCGACGCGAGTCTCGCACCGGGCAACAGTTTCCACTCCAGCGTGCAGATCCACACGCAGAGCGGCACGCCGGCGCAGCTGTCGATCATCGCCTTCACGAGCGTCGACGACTTCCTTACCGACGACGAGATCGGATCGGCATTCGCATTCACGACGCTCACGCCCGCGACCTGTACTCCGGTCGCAAACGTCGCCGCGATCACGCAGTCGGGCGTGCCGTACAGCGTGTCGTGGTCGGCCGCGTCGAATCCGCAAACGCTTTACGTCATCGAAGAATCGACCGATGCAGACTTCACCACAATCGTCAGCACGAACACCGTGCAGGGACTGACTCGCAACTACACGCATGACGTCGCGCAGTCGACGACGTACTACTACCGCGTCCGTGCGCAAAACTGCGGCGGCGGAGTCGGACCGAATTCGACGCCGGTCTCGATCGTCGTGCAGTCGGCGCCGGCGCAGAACGCGCGCAACGTCGACGCCGTCGTGCCGCTCGGCAGCACCACGCCGGTGAAGGTGCCGGTCAGCCTCAAGTTCACCGCGTCCGGGAAGATGGCGCTCGACAGCACCTTCACCGCCTTCACCGATCAGCCGTATCTCACCGTTACTCCGTCGAGCGGCACCGTGCCGGCGAACGGAATCGTCAGCGTGAACGTCACCGCGAATCCGTCGGCGCTGCCGCCGGGCGCGAACACCGGAACCGTGACCGTGACGACGAGCAACGGTCAGACCGGCAACCTCCCCTTCTCGATCAGTCTCGTCACGCCGGTTGCGCCGGGCGGCAAGACGTTCCCGCCGCCGAACACGCTGATCAGTCCGGTGATCACGCACGTGAACGGCGCTGCCGGTCCGTTCCAGTCGGACGTTCGTCTGACGAACACCGGCGGCGCGAGCATCGACTATCGCGTCAACTTCACGCCGACGCGCACGAATGGCACGTCGAGCGGCAAGAGCACGACGATCACCGTTCCGTCGGGACAAACGATCGCGCTGAACGACATCGCCAAAGATTTCTTCGGCCTCGGCGCCACCTCCGATCCGAACGACGTCGGCTTCGGCTCGCTCGAGATTCGTCCGCTCAACAGCGCGGCGTCGACGACGTTCGCGTCGAGCCGTACGTATGCGACGACGCCGGATGGAACGTTCGGCCAGTACATCGCCGCGACGCCGATCTCCGCCTTCATCTCGAACGGCGGAGGACTGCCGGTTCCGACCAATGAAGTCAGCAGCGTGCTTTCGCTGCAGCAGATCGCGCAATCCACACGCTTCCGCACGAACCTCGGGCTCGTCGAAGGCGCAGGCCAGCCGGCCACGGGACAGATTCGCATCTACGACAACATGCATCTCATCAAGTCGCTGCCGTACTCGCTGCTGCCGGGCGAGCATCAGCAGATCAACAACTTCCTCGCGACAAACGGAGTGCCGAACCTCGAGGACGGGCGCATCGAGATCACGATCGATTCCGACACCGGTGCGGTCAGCGCGTACGCGTCGGTGCTCGACAATCTCACCACCGATCCGCTCGCGGTCATGCCGGTGGAGGTCGCGCGCGTCAGCGCGAATCGTTTCGTCATTCCGGGTGTCGCGGAGCTGAACAACGGCGCCGCGAACTTCCACTCGGATGTGCGCATCTTCAACGGCGGCAACATTCCGATCACCGCCAACCTCACGTTCTATCCGCAGCGCAATCCGGCCGGCGCGAAGACGACCGCACCGCTGCAGATCGCGGCCGGTGAAGTGCGCGCTCTCGCCAACATCCTGCCGGCACTCTTCAGCGAATCGGCAACCGGC
>JAOBAU010000358.1 GCA_025463165.1 Acidobacteriota bacterium
CGCGATTCATCCGCGCAATGAAGTCGACCGAAATTCCTTTCGGACAGACCGCTTCACATTCGCCGTACATCGTGCAGCTGCCGAAGTGTTCTTCCATGACTTCGACCATCTTCACGACGCGCTTGTAACGTTCCGGCTGTCCCTGCGGCAACAGCCCGAGGTGCGAGACCTTCGCGGCGGTGAAAAGCTGCGCGGCGCCGTTCGGACATTGCGCCACACACGCGCCGCACTGAATGCACTCCGCCGCATCCATCGACTGTTCCTGAATCGCTTTCGGAATCAGTACGTTGTTCGCTTCGATGGCGCTGCCGGTATTGACTGAGATATAGCCGCCGGCCTGAATGATGCGGTCGAGCGGCGAGCGATCGACGATCAGATCTTTAATGATCGGAAATGCGCGCGCGCGCCACGGCTCGACGCGCACGACGTCGCCGTCACTGAAGTGACGCATGTGCAGCTGGCACGTTGCGGTGCCGCCAAGCGGTCCGTGCGCCACGCCGTTGATCATCATTCCGCACGAGCCGCAAATACCTTCGCGGCAATCGTGCTCGAAGAGGATCGGCTCCTCCCCTTTCTCGATCAGCTCTTCATTGACGACGTCGAGCATTTCGAGAAACGACGCCTCGGGGGCGATGTTTCTCGCCTCGTACTGGACGAACTGTCCCGCCGCGTCGCGCGACTTCTGACGCCAGACGTGCAGTGTGAGATTCATTTATAGCTCCGTGTGGCCAGCTTCGCTTCTTCGTACGTCAGCTGTTCTTTGTGCAGGACCGGATCTTTGCCGTCGCCCGCGAACTCCCACGCGCCGACGTACAGGAAATGCTCGTCGTCGCGCTCCGCTTCGCCGTCCGGCGTCTGATGCTCGACGCGGAAATGGCCACCCGCCGATTCCTCGCGGTGCAGCGCATCGACGCACATCAGCTCCGCGAGCTCGAAGAAATCAGCCACGCGTCCCGCTTTTTCCAGCGACTGGTTTGGTTCCTCGCCGCCGCCGAGCACGCGCACGTCGCGCCAGTACTGCTCTTTAAGGTCGCGGATCAGCGTCCGCGCTTTCTTCAGCCCTTCCGCGGTGCGGGCCATGCCGCAATAATCCCACATGATTCCGCCGAGCTCGCGATGGAACGAATCGACGCTGCGTGTTCCTTTCGCCGACAGCAGACGATTGATGCGATCGGTCGTCGACGCCAGCGCATCGGCGAACTCCGGCCGATCGGTGCTGACCTTCTTTCCGAACTGGCCGGCGAGGTAATCGCCGATCGTGACCGGCAGCACGAAGTAACCGTCGGCCAGTCCCTGCATCAGCGCGGAAGCGCCGAGGCGGTTCGCGCCGTGATCGGAGAAATTCGCTTCGCCGATGCAGAAGAGTCCGGGAATGGTCGTCATCAGGTCGTAGTCGACCCACAGTCCGCCCATCGTGTAATGCGGCGCCGGATAGATGCGCATCGGTACTTCGTACGGATTCTCGGCGGTGATGTCCTGGTACATCTCGAAGAGATTTCCGTAGCGCTCTTCGATGGTCTTGTGTCCGAGGCGTTTGATAGCGTCGGCGAAATCGAGATAGACCCCGCGGCCGCCGGGACCGACGCCGCGTCCGTCATCGCATGCTTCTTTCGCCGCGCGCGATGCGATGTCGCGCGGCGCGAGATTGCCGTAGCTCGGGTATTTGCGCTCGAGGTAATAGTCGCGCTCCGACTCCGGAATCTCTTTCGGATTGCGCGTATCGCCTTTCGTCTTCGGCACCCAGATGCGGCCGTCGTTGCGCAGCGACTCCGACATCAGCGTCAGCTTCGACTGGTAATCGCCCGCCTGCGGAATGCACGTCGGATGAATCTGCGTGTAGCACGGATTCGCGAATGCGGCGCCGCGACGATGCGCGCGCCAGATTGCTGTCGCGTTCGACGCTTTCGCGTTCGTCGACAGATAGAAGACGTTCGCGTATCCGCCGGTACCGACGACGACCGCATCGGCGGAGTGCACTTCGATTTTTCCGTCGATGAGCGAACGGGTCACGATCCCTTTCGCGTGGCCGTCGACGACGACGACGTCGAGCATGTCGTGGCGGTTGTACATCGTCACGCGGCCGGCAGCGATCTGCCGCTCGAGCGCCTGAAACGCGCCGAGCAAAAGCTGTTGTCCCGTCTGTCCGCGCGCGTAGAACGTGCGCGAAACCTGCACGCCGCCGAACGAACGATTTTCGAGCAGTCCGCCGTACTCGCGCGCCAGCGGCACGCCCTGCGCAACGGCCTGATCGATGATGTTGACGGAGAGCTCGGCGAGACGATGCACGTTCGATTCGCGCGAGCGGTAATCGCCGCCTTTGATCGTGTCGTAGAAGAGGCGGTAAATCGAATCGCCGTCGTTCTGGTAATTCTTCGCCGCATTGATTCCACCCTGCGCGGCGATGGAGTGCGCGCGGCGCGGCGAGTCGTGGAAGACGAAGCATTTGACGTTGTAGCCAAGCTCGCCGAGCGTCGCCGCGGCGGAAGCTCCGGCCAGTCCGGCGCCGACGACGATGATCTCGTATTTGCGCTTGTTGGCGGGATTGACCAGCTTGTAGTGCGACTTGGCGTACGCCCATTTCTCTTTGAGCGAGCCGGGCGGTGTTTTGGAATTCAGCTCCATGCGTTTGGTCACCTTCTTATCGAGCTACCGCACCAGACCGGCGAGCACGGCGACAGGGAACGAGACATTCCCGAGCGTCACGATCAGCGCGAAGGCGGTCGCGAAGTAGCGCCGCCACGCATTGAACTTCGGCGCATTCAGGCCGAGCGACTGAAACATGCTCCAGAGGCCGTGGTAGAGATGCAGGCCGAGGGCGAGGTTGGCGATGATGTAAATCGCGGAGACCCACCACACCTGAAAGCCGGCAACGACGTTGTGGTAGACGTCCCCTTCGATGAACGTCGCGCTCGCCGGCACGACCGGCTTGCCGAACGTCAGATGCGCGAGGTGATAGAAGACGAAGAGCAGGATGATGACGCCGCCCCAGCGCATCGTCCGCGCTGCATAGGTCGCCGCCGGATAATCGCGCTCGCGATAGTCGATCGGCCGCGCGCGGCGATTCATCAGCGTCAGCTGCGTCGCCGACTGGATGTGCAGCCAGACCGCGACGATCAGCAGAATGCGGACGATCCAGAGCGCCGCGCGATTCGGCAGCGCGGGCCCGCCCATCGTGATGAGCCAGGCGGCGTAAGCGTTCAGATGTTCGGCGCCGAGATACAGCTTCAGGTTGCCGACCATATGTAGAAAGATCCAGCCGAACAGGAAGATGCCGGTGACTGCCATCACCGCCTTCTTGCCGATGGCAGAGTGGTAGACGCGCGAAAACCACGACATGCGGAGCTCACCTCGTTGACTGGTGTGGTGCAGTGCGGCAGGAACAGATGAATCTGATGACACTGGCGACATCATATCGATCAGCGACAGCCGGTCAACCTCTGTCACGCGTGACGATCGAGACCGCGCGAACGTGACATTCGTCAGCAACCACGCCTGACGTTCGGCTATGCCCGGCCGCACGCGCGCGGCTTACACTCCTCTCGATGCGGATCCTTCCCGACGACACGGAGCTCGGCTGGACGCCATTCGTCTGGGTGCTCTACATCGGCTTCTTCGCGGTGTTTCCGGCCCTCAAGAAAGGCACGAGTCCGACCGAGTGGGCGCTGACGATCGCGGGTCTCATCCTCTTCTTCATCATCTACTTCCGCGGCTTCTGGGTTCGCAACCGCCGCGCCGTTCCGATCATCGCCGCGCTCACCCTGATGGGGCTGGTTTACTTTCCGTTCAATCCCGGCGCCGGCTCGTTCTTCATCTACGCCGCCGCGTTTGCCGGCTGGCTCGATCCGCCGCGCCGCGCAATACGCGCGATCGCCGTCATCGAATGTCTCGTCCTCGCGGAAACGCTCGCGCTGAAGATCAACGCCTTCAACGCGATGTGGCCGCTCGTCTTCAGCGTGATCGTCGGCGCGCTCAACATGCACAGCGTCAGGTGAAAGGTTCAAACGCACGACTGCGTCTCGCGCACGATGAGATCGCGCATCTCGCAAAGGTCGCCGAGCGCGAACGGATCGCGCGCGATCTCCACGATCTCCTCGGCCACACGTTGTCCGTCATCATTCTCAAGTCAGAGCTCGCCTCGAAGCTCGCCGAGCGCGACGTCGAGCGCGCCCGCGCGGAGATTCGCGACGTCGAACAGATCTCGCGCGACGCGCTCGCGCAGGTACGCAATGCGGTGCGTGGCTATCGCGCCGGCGGACTGCGCGAAGAGCTCGATCAGATTTCGCACACGCTGGAAACGGCCGGTGTCGCGACGGAGATCGCCATGGACGAACTGCAACTCACGCCCGCGCATGAAGCAGTGATCGCGCTGGCGATTCGCGAAGCGGCGACGAACATCGTGCGGCACGCGAATGCGGCGCGCTGCAGGATCGCGATCGTGCGCGATGCGAACGCGTATCGCGTGACGATCAGCGACGACGGCCGCGGCACAAATGAGCCGTTCGGCAGCGGCCTGACCGGCATGCGGGAGCGGGTCGAATCGCTTGGCGGAACGTTGACGCGCGAATGCGCGCGCGGCACGACGCTCACCATCGTGTTTCCGCTGCAGCAGGCGATCGCGCTTGGAGCGTCGGCATGATCAGAGTCGTGATCGCCGAGGATCAGGCGATGGTGCTCGGCGCTCTGGCCGCGCTGCTGGAAATTGAAGGCGACATCGAAGTGGAAGGGCGCGCGCACGACGGCAGCGCCGCGCTCGAGCTCTGCACGCGTTTGCGTCCCGATGTGTTGCTGACCGATATCGAGATGCCGCAGATGACCGGACTGGAGCTCGCAGCGGCCGTGCGTAAAGCAACACTGCCGACGCGCGTCATCATCCTGACGACCTTCGCGCGCGGCGGTTATCTGCGACGCGCTCTCGATGCCGGAGCGTCCGGATATCTGTTGAAGGATTCACCAGCCGAGCAGCTCGCGAATGCGGTGCGCCGCGTGCACGCGGGCGGCCGCGTCGTCGACCCTGAGCTCGCCGCCGAAGCATGGAGCGAGCCCGACCCGCTGACCGATCGCGAGCGCCAGGTACTACGAATGGCCGGCGAAGGACAAACCAGCGCCGACATCGCCATGAAACTCAATCTGTCGGATGGGACGGTGCGGAACTACCTGTCGGAAGCGATCAGCAAGCTCGGCGCGGGCAATCGGGTCGAGGCCGCGCGGATCGCGCGCGATAAGGGGTGGTTGTAAGGGCGGGCACTACGCCTGGAAGGTCAACAAATGGTCGTTAGTCGGCCGCCGAGACTTTGGCGAAGTACGTAACACCGGGTATGCGTTCGAAATCGCGATCGCTGCTCACCAATTCCGCGCGCAACGTTCTGGCGGTCGCGAGAATGATTGCGTCTGCCATTGCGAGTCGAAACTCCAGGCTCAGGTCGGCAGCAGCAAGCGCAATCTCGGACGTTACCGGTATTACATTCGTCCGCTGCATTACGGAAATGGCGATTACGGCATCGTCTTCCGACAGATCGCGTTGAGCCGCTTATATACCTCATAGAGAACGATGACCGGCGTCGCTATCCAGCCTGAGGAGGCTACAACGATCAAAAGCGATCCTTCTTCTCCCGGAGCTTATCCGTACGAATCCCTTTGGCAAAACCACGCAGCGATGAAAGCGGACGTTCGGGCACCAGAGTAATCACGCCACCCTTCGAAACGATCTGCGTCTCTTGTCCAACCTGAAGCCCCATGCTCTCGCGAACCTCTTTAGGAATCACAACCTGAAACTTTGGCGATACCCGCGTCCGTGCCATACCTCTCCTCGAGTTCTCAAACGATCGATCGCGAAAGTGTAAGTCGAAACCTCTGCGGGCTCAAAACACCGGCCGCCCTATCACGATCACGGTTTAATGCGCCCATCCCGCACCGCCGTCACCGGCGAATGCGCGCCGATGTATTTGCGCACCTCATCGCGAATCCGCAATCCTGTCGGCTGCGCGGTCAGCCCCGTGAAGAAATCACGGTAGCCGGGGGCGACCTTCGCCAGATATTCGGTGGTTGCTACACGGTAGGTCTTTGCATCGTCGAGCTTCGTATCGGGAATCCGCACGCCGGAGATTTGCGAGAAGAAATCGGTATCCTTTCGCGTGAGCATGAACGCGAGTACCTGCTTCACCTTCTCGCCGGTCATTTCATAAACCACGATCTCGTTGTCGTACGGGAGCGCGGCGCGCAGCTCTTCCATCGCGATCGGCCCGGCATCGATGGCCTGACGGAAACTGCTCGACGTCGATAACGCGACGTCTGCATTGGCGGCGGCTCGCGTCACGTCCATGACCAGATCGCCGAGCGCGCAGTCTTGCGTTAGCAGGCCGTCGACTTCGATCGGCGCTGCAGCCACGCCGATCTTCTCGAAAAGCGCCGCATACGCGGGATCGCGCTCGAGCTCGGACTGCATCGTTGTGACGCGCTGTGCGACCGCGCTGTCGATCGGCAGCGATTCGTCGATACGAACGATGCCACCGCGCACGTCGCGGAGTTTGTGCCCGCGAAATACCAGCTGCACGCGACTGATGTACGTCAGGTACTGAAACGGTGACACGTACCAGGTTTTCGTTCCCTCGATCGTCTGCAGGTCGCGTTTCAGGTGACTGTGCGAGCCGAAGATCACATCGATTCCTGGTACCGCGCGCGCAAGAGCGAAATCGTCATCGATCGATTGATGTCCGATCGACACCACCGCATCGACGTGCTCTGTCTCGCGCAGCGTCCGCACAATGTCGCGCGCGGCCGTCACTGCATCGGTGAAATGCACGCCGTCCGCTTTCACGAGCGACGGGAAATCGGAACCGGCCAGCGCGAAGATTCCGATCCGCAGTTTTCCCTGCTTCACGATCGTGTACGGGAGAAATGGCGGACCGCCGTCGAGCGTCGTATTGGCACTGAGGATCGGATATTTGATCGCGGCGCGGCAGCGATCGAACGCCGCCCGGCCGTAGTCGGCGTCGTGATTGCCGAACGCCATCGCATCGACGATGCCATCGAGCCACGGCCATTCCGCACATTGATATTTGTCCGACCACGCCGGCGAGCCTTTGTTGATCATGTCGCCGCCGCTGAACACGAACGCGCCGCGGCTCTTCTCGCGTTTCAGATAACCGATGGCGCGCGCGATTCCGCCCTGGTGCTCGCGCGATTCCGAATAGAACGGCAGCGCGTGCGAGTGATAGTCGGAGAACTGCAGCAGTGTGACGGTCTGTGCGGCGGCGATTGCGGGTACGGCGAGCAGCGCGACGAAGAAGAACATTCGTTTCATCGCCGCCGAGTCTATCGCGAACGAAAAAAGGCGCACCGTGCGGTGCGCCTTTCGAGTTGTTGCGGGAGTAATCGGTTACTTCTTGACGGCGTCCTGAAGCTCGCGGATTGCGGCCTCGCGGCCCTTTTCCTTTGCGATCTTCTGGTACTGCGCGCGCTTGCTCTGCGGCACCTGGCGAATGAGGCCGAGGTAACGGCCCTGAAGCTGGCGTGACGCAAGCTGTTCCGGGGTAATTGCGGAACGACGGCGACGGCCGCGTTTTGCCGGTGCTGCCGTTGCGCTGGTCTGCGCGCCGGCATTTGCAGCCGGAGCCGCGGCCGCTTTCGAGCTGCCTTTCGGACGGCCCGGACCACGCTTCTTTGCACCGCTTCCCGGCGGACGGCCCGGACCGCGTTTCACCGCGCCGGTCGCTGCTGCCGGAGTTGCTGCAGCCGCTGACGCTTTTCCGCTGCCTGCCGGACGTCCGCGACGGCGGCCCGTGCGTGCAGGAGCACCGATACCGGCTTTGCTCAGTACCGTCGAGATTGCAGCTCCGGCAGCGTGACGCAATGACTGCAGACGCTGTTCGAGGTCGCTGATCTCACGATGCATCTCACCCACATACCGCGTAATCTCCCCCGGAGACACGCGCCGATCACTGACGAGCCGATCGAGTACGTAGCTCGCCTGTCCCGCACTCAGCTGAGGGACCGAGTTCTGTGTTTTGGGTCTTGGCACGTTCAAATCCTCCCTTTTGTGCATAGCGCACACATTTGTGGGCATGATACAGCACAACAGAGATAAAGGAAGTGTTATGTGCCGGAAAATCGCACAACAGCTGCCGCTGATTTAATTGTGCCAGTGCAGCCATTGGCGAAAAATGGCTACTGACCACCCTCGAGCGGCACGTCGAACGTCAGATCGATGCTGTACCGATCGTCCGAAAACTCCTGCTCCCCGGCCGTCTTCAACCGTCCCGATAACCGGTTTCCTTCGACCCGGAACCCGTCCATGCTCACTTCGCTGAGCACACCAAAACGGCCCGCTTTTGCACCGCTGTGGCCGAGCTCCGCGACCCAGACCGCGCCATTCTTCTCCAGCATCAGATAGATGAAACTTCCGCGCTCGGACGGTTCGCCGGTGCGCCACGCGGAAATGTCCCCTTCCGCCGGCCGGGTGGAAAGAAGAATTGCGTAGCCGCTCTTTCCTTTGTCGTCGAGCGCGACGCGGGTCGCACGGACATGAGCGAGCTTCGCGTCGGTTTTCCCGACCAGGAACGTACCGGCCACGTTTCCCGGGTCAGCCGCACCGAGCATCAGCGCTGCCGCAAGAACGGTCGAAATCCGGAATGACAGCCTCGCCTGATTCATCAAAATCCTCCAGCGGCGGCCACGGTATCACCGGCGTAAGAACCCGCGAAGGAGCTCACGCGTCATACGCGGCATGAGACTCGATCGGAACGTCCTCACCGCCGCCGTACTCGCCGCGTTCGCGACCCTCATCGTTTATGACATGCGTCCCGCGGCCGAGCCACGCACGGTCGCCGAGCGGACAATGCAGACAAAGCCGGCAACCGCGCGGACGAACATTGACCCCCTGCGGCTCGAGAGCAGAGCGATGACCGGGTCGCTCGGTTCGCACAGAAACATATTCACCTTTGATGACCCGCCGCCCGTCCACGAGGCAGCGGTCGCGCGCACCGTCATTACACGGCAGCCCGCGACAGTGGCGCCGCCAACCGCGGTCGCACACAACGACGTCCCGACGCCGCCCGCCTTTCCATGGCACTGCATCGGACGCTTCGGTCCGGACAACGCGCCGTTCGTCGCACTGACCAATGACGCGCACGAGGTCCTCAATGCGCGCGCCGGCGAGACCATCGGCGGCCAGTTCATCATCCGCTCCATCGGCCTGGAATCGATCGAGATCGGCTTTGTCGGTTTTCCCGCAACGGCCGGGACGCGCATCGCCATCGGACACTGACCGCGCATCGTATGATTCGCGCATGCGATTTCGTACGGCACTGTTCTCGCTCCTCGTCCTGCTCGTTCCAGCGATCGGCGCCGCGCAGGAGGCGAAAACCTGGCAATTCGTCGTGGCCGGCGATTCCCGCAATTGCGGAAACGTCGTCATGCCGCTGATCGCCGCCGGCGCAAAGAAAGCGAACGCCGCTTTCTACTGGCACCTCGGCGATTTTCGAGCGCTCGCCAATTTCGATGAAGACCTCGTCGAGGAGTCGAAGGTGGCCGGAAAACCGCTGACGATTCTCGGCTATATGCGGACGGCGTGGCCCGATTTCATCCGCAACGAGGTCGAGCCGTTCTCCCCCATCCCCTTCTTTCCGGCCATCGGGAATCACGAGCTCTACGGGAAAACGCGGCAGGATTACGTCGCGCAATTCGCCGACTGGCTCACGCAGCCGGCCATCCAGCGCCAGCGTCTGGCCGACGATCCGCGCGACCACATCGTCCGTCCGTACTATCACTGGCAGATTGCCGGGACCGACTTCATCAGCCTCGACAACGCCACGCCCGATATGTTCGACGACGCACAGCTCGACTGGTTCGAGCGCGTCCTGAAAGCCGACAACGCCAATCCGGCCATTCAGTCGATCGTCGTCGGTATGCACGCCGCGCTGCCGCACAGCCTGTCGTGCGATCACTCCATGAACGATTACTCCGCCGGCGAGCCGACCGGCTCTCGCGTCTACCGTGATCTCCTCGGATCACGCAAAGCGGGGAAACAGGTCTACATCCTCGCCAGCCACTCGCACTTCATCATGTCGAACATCTTCAACAGTGATTACTGGCGCAACAACGGCGGCGTGCTGCCGGGCTGGATCATCGGCACGGCCGGCGCCATTCGTTATCGCCTGCCGCCGCAGGCGTCACAGGCCGATTTCGCGCAGACGGACGTTTATGGATATCTGCTCGCCACCGTCAATCCGCCCGGCTCGCCGGCCGGTACGATCCGTTTCGATTTTCAGAAGGTCGATCGGAAGGAGCTGCCGGCGGAAATCGTCGCGCGCTATTCGCAGGCGCTCGTCGATCAATGTTTCGATGGCAATCGCGAGATGAAACCGTCAAGAGATGTTGACTGCGACAAAGCCGTTCCGTGCACGCCTCCTGCACGACCGTGAGGCATGTCCTGGAGACTGGGAATCGCCGCCCTCTTCTTCGTCACGATGGCCTGCGCGCGGGAAGTCGCGCAGGCGCCTGCGAGCATCACCACCACAACCGATCCGCTGTTGCAGCATCACGAAATCCGCGTCGATGATTTGCCACCCGCGTATGCGACGCCGAGCGCCGGCAATCCGCCGACCGTCGTCGATCAACCGGCCGGCGCCGCGCTTCATCTGCCGTCCGGATTTTCGATCGACGTATGGGCGAGCGGCTTCACCGATCCGCGCACGATGCTGCTCGCGCCGAACGGCGACGTCCTGCTCGCCGAGCCCGGCCTGAATCGCATCCAGCTGCTGCGCGACAGTGACGCGGACGGCATCGCTGAAACGCGATTCGTTTTCATGCGCGGCCTCAACGAGCCGTTCGGCCTCGCGCTGCACGACGGATTTCTCTACATCGGCAACACCGACTCGGTCGTGCGCGTGCGGTACGCGAACGGACAAACGACCAGCCTCGCCACGCCGGAGAAAATCGCCGCGGTTCCCGGCGGCGGACACTCAACGCGCGGACTGCTCTTCAGCGATGACCGCTCGAAGCTTTACGTCAGCATCGGCTCGAGCGGCAACGCGGAACCGGAAACGGATCCGGCCCGCGCAACGATCGTCGAGATGAATCCGGACGGCAGCGGACAGCGCGTCTTCGCGTCCGGGCTGCGCAATCCGGTGACGATGGCGCACAACCCGGCGAACGGCTCGCTCTGGACCGTCGTCAATGAGCGTGACGGACTCGGCGACGATCTCGTTCCCGACTACGCCACCGAGGTCCGCGACGGCGCGTTCTATGGCTGGCCGTACGCGTACATCGGTCCGCATGAAGAGCCGCGGCTGGAAGGACAGCGTTCCGATCTCGTCGCGAAAGCGATCGTCCCATCGGTGCTGATTCGCTCGCACTCCGCGCCGCTCGGCATCGCGTTCTACGAAGGTGCGATGTTCCCCGCGTCATACAAAGGAAGCGCGTTCGTGACGCTGCACGGCTCGTGGAATCGTGCGAAACGGACCGGCTACAAAGTCGTGCGCATTCCGTTCGTCAATGGGCAGCCGTCCGGTGGTTACGATGATTTCGTCGTCGGCTGGTCGCTCGATGAGAACAGCAGCCAGGTGTGGGGACGTCCGGTCGGACTACTCGTGCTGCCCGATGGCTCGCTGCTCGTGTCCGATGACGGCGGCGGAAAGATCTGGCGCGTGACGTACAACGGGCCGGGCTCGAAGCGCCGATCCGCCGCGCACTGAAGTCGCGCGAATCCACAGCTCCGCGACGAGGAGCATGACGATCCATCCGCTCCAGAGCGACGCGTCGAAGACAGCGGGCGCGGAGAAGCCGGCCATCGTCATCAGAGGATCGAGCACCGACATCGTCAGCCGAACCGAGGAGATACCGAACGCCACCGAGCTCGCGCGGATCATCCACTCGCGATGCACCGCGAAATCGCGGCGCCGCGCCGCGAGAAATCCGAGCAGGAGACTGACGACGAAGAGACCGCCGAACAGAAACGCAGCGATGGCTTCGAGCACGCCGGCGAACGGCCTGCCGATCGCGAAGAAGAGCGCGGCGATGGTGATGGCGAGACCGGCGATCACGGTAACGCGTCCGCTCCAGCGATGAAACGACGGAAAGCGTCTGCGAATGCGCGATGAGAATTGCATCAGCATCAGCACGAGCAGCAGCGCACCGGGAGCGACGTGGAGCAGCGTCATCTTCGGGCTCACCGCGTACGAACCATCGAAACGCCGCATCTGCGCGAGCCGTTCGCCCGCATGCGGATCGACGATCGACAGCCGCCGCAGCGAAGTGTTGCGAACCGGATCGGACCGCACCGCGAGATCGTCGAGATAAACGATCCGCAAAATCGCGGCGAGCACGCCGATCACCACAAGCACGACGGCCACGGCGCGGATCGCGATCTTCATCCGGCGCATCGGAGCAGCGTACTCGCGTTTTGGTACCGCGCTACCATCGCAACGGGAGGAACCTTCGATGGCGAAGTTAGCGGCGACGGTCACACGCTGGGCGGGAAGCAACTGGGGATTCGGCACGGCGCTCGCGACGATCCTGATCTGGGCGGCGACGGGACCGATCTTTCACTGGTCCGACACGTGGCAGCTCATCATCAACACGGGCACCACGATCGTCACGTTTCTGATGGTCTTCCTGATTCAGCGGACGCAGAACAAGGACGGGCTGGCGATCCAGCTGAAGTTGAACGAGCTCGTCGCGGCGATCGAGGGAGCGAGCAACACGCTCATCGACATCGAAGATCTCGACGAGCGCGAGCTTGCAATCCTGCACGTTCACTATCAGCGGCTCGCCGAGCGCGCGCAGCAGGACAGCGAGCTCTCATCGACGCACTCGGTCGAAGAGGCCGAGCATCGTCACGCCGCCAAACGCCGTCGCTGGCGCGAGGCGCGCGAGGGCAGCGAGCACCGATGAACCGCGAGGAGCTCCTCGCGCGCGTCGTCGCGTTCGTCCGCGGCATCGGCGTCGGCGTCACCGAAGGTCCGATCGAGCGCGCAACGCTCGTGCCGGGAATCGACATCGTCGACGGCACGCTGCGCATCGACCCCGTTCAGATGTGCGCTCCTTCCGACGCGCTTCACGAAGCGGGACACATCGCGCTCACCGCTCGCGAGCTTCGTCCTTCGCTCGACGGCACGATCTCGAGCACGCCGGCCGAGGAGGTCACGACGATCGCGTGGACGTGGGCGGCGGCGATGCATCTCGGCATCGCTCCCAGCGATGTTTTTCACGACGAAGTCATCAGCGGCAACGGTCCGACGCTGCGGGAGAACTTTTCCACCGGCCGTTACGTCGGAGTTCCGATGCTGCAACGCTGGGGCATGACGTTCGATCATCGCGCCGCTGCAGCGGCGGGAGTCGAGCCGTATCCGCACATGCTCCGCTGGCTGCGCGACTGATTGCAATGTCGTCACCCTTCTTGCAATGCATCCCATCGATAGCTGGCAGAGAAAGGATGCAAAATGACAGGAAGTGGAAAGAAGAAGCTGAGCACGCCTGCGCGCAAATCGGCCGCTGCAAAAACCGGCACGGCTGCACGCGGTAAGTCGAAGACAGCGAAATCGGGTGACGGCGACGGCCGCGAAAAGAAAGGCGTCGTCGCACGTGCCGCCGCGCGCGTCGGCAAAGCGATTCGAAGCGTGACGGCGAAAGTTCGTCCGGCGGCGAAGGCGAAGCAGAGCGCGTCGGCGAAAACTCCGCGCGCCGCGAAGGAATCACCGAAAGCGGCGCGCGCCACGCGCCGCGACTCCGACATTCCGATGGATCGGATCGCCGAGACGTACACGCCGGAGCACACCAGCGTCAAAAGCGGCATGCGCGGCACGCGCGGCAATGCCGCCGCCGGCAGAAACGAGAAGAACGTCGGAACGGCAATCGACGACAACCGCTGGAACGACGAAGACGTACTGACGAACAAATCGGGCGATCCGCGCATCGGCACGCACGGCCGGACTTACGAGCCCGGCGAAGCGCGTGCAGTTGCGGGGAACGGTCGCAAGTAGTATCCGTATTACGACAGGAGGAGAAGCATCATGGAAACACCCACGGGCGGTACCGGATTTGGCAGCACCACGGGATCAACGACTTCAACGGGCGGGATGAACAATTCGGGCGTGACGACAGGAACCGACAGCGGCACTTGCCCGACCTGCGGACAGTCGACGTCCGGCAGCAAGGGGCTCGAGCAGTTTCTCGGCCGTCTCGGCATCACCGAGGAGATGGTCAGCAACATCAGGTCGTCGATTGCGAGTGTGGATGTCGATCAGTACCTCAACACCGCGCGCGAATACCTGAAAGACTCCAGCGGCAAGGCAACTTCATACGCGAAAGAGAATCCGGGCAAAGTCGCAGCCGGCGTGGCCGTGCTCGCGGTCGGCACCGGTCTTCTCATCAGCGCGATGAACAAAGACAAAGAGTAGGCGCATGTGGTGTCGGCCGCTTCGGCCGACACGGCGGGCGAAGCGCCCGCCGCCACATAGGCACACCTCGAACGGCGCGGCCCACGGTCGCGCCGTTTTTCGTTTGCCCGCCTCTATACTGATCGCCGCATGGCGCTCTTTTCATCCGACCTGAAAGAGACGGTCAAACGTCTCGCGAACAAGGAATTCAACTCCACCGAAGAACGCGACGAGATGCTCACGCGCCTCGCCACCAGCGAAGGCGTGCGCGCGAAAGACGTCGTGTGGATGCTCTTCCGCCCCGATCGCGCGCTCCGCGACGCCGGCGTGAAGATCCTCGCCAAAGTGCGCGACGCGGAGACGGTCGACGTCTTCATCGGCGAGTCGAAATCGAAACCGGAAGCGGCGATGCGCGCTGCCGTCGCGACGCTCTTCACGCTCGGCATTCCTGGCGTCGAAGCGCGGCTCGCGCAGCTGATGGCGCCGGCCGACAAAGAAACGAAAGACACGCGCGAGCAGCGCGAGCTCGCACAGAAGATCATTCTCGAAGCGCCGATGTCGAAGACGCTCGAACCGATTCTCTGGCAGCTCGAATCGAGCGCGAGCGAAGAAGAGCGCGTCCTCTATCTGAACAAACTCGCCACCGGCCAGATCGACGAGCGCGCGCTGCCGCGCTGGCAGAAACTGGCGCGCGACGGCAAAGAGCAGATTCGCGACAAAGCGCTGGAGCTGCTCGCAACGCAGGCGCCGGCGTCGTCAATCCCGCTCTTCGTCGATCAGCTGCCGACCGCGAGCTACGCCGTCCAGCAGATGATCGTCGGCGCGCTCACTCGCGCGGCGGCCGGCAAAGGACCGGAGTTCGCCGATCAGCTCCTACCGCTCATCGCGTCGGGCGAAGCCGCCACG
>JAOBAU010000361.1 GCA_025463165.1 Acidobacteriota bacterium
GGCTCGCCGCCGCCGTACGAAGGGATGTCGATGACGTTCTGCATTCTGCTGCTCGCCGGCTGGGCAGCGGCCGCGACCGCCGTCGCGTTCGGACTCTTCACGCAGAGGGACGTATTCGGATGATGAAACGCTTCGCAATTCTTGCCGCCGTGCTCGCGCTCGCCGCGTGCAACGAAGCGGCGCCACCGTCAACCGATTCCGCCGCTGAGCGCGCCGCGATCGCCGTCGAGTACGTGCGCGGCGACCGGCTCGTCGTGCATGCGAAACCGTCCGACGCTTCGCCGGTGCTCGCCAACTTCACCAGCGGCGAATCGGTCTCTATTCTCGCGAAGCAGGGCGAATGGGCCGAGGTGCGGATGCCGGACGGCAGCGGCTGGGCGCGCATCAGCTCGCTGTCGAAAGCGGTGGAAGCGCAGCACGAAGAAGACAACGCCACGCCGCGATTTCGCAAAGCACCGTCGCCGGTCACGCAGCCGAGCGCGCACGGCGAGATCATCATCGAAGCGACGGTGAATACCGACGGCGACGTGACGTCGGTGAAGGTCACGCGCAACACCACCGGATCCGACGCGCTCGCTTTCAAAAACTCCGCGGAGATTCAGCGCGCGAAGTTCGAGCCGATCGTACAAAAGGGCCGGCGCCGCGAGTTCATCTACGAATATCGCGTCCACTACTAGAACGATGGCGGAATGATTTCACCGCATCCGTGTTGAGGCTCGCGCATGCAGCAGTTTCGATATGACATCCGCAACGTAGCCATCATCGCGCACGTCGACCACGGCAAGACCACGCTCGTCGACGCGCTTCTGAAACAGGCCGGCGCCATCCGTGCGAACCAGCAGGTCGACGATCGAGTCATGGACTCGAACGACCTCGAGAAAGAGCGCGGCATCACGATCCTCGCGAAAAACACGTCGATCCGCTATCAGGTCGACTCGCCCGACGCGCTCGGACATCCGGTCCATCACGAAGCGACGCACACCGCCTCCGGTCACGACCTCCCCGCTTCGTTCGTTCATCCGAGCGAAGTGAAGATCAACATCGTCGACACGCCCGGTCACGCCGATTTCGGCGGCGAAGTGGAGCGCGTCCTCTCGATGGTCGACGGCGTCATCCTCCTCGTCGACGCCGCCGAGGGTCCGATGCCGCAGACGCGGTTCGTGCTGCGCAAAGCGCTTGGACTCGGACTGCTGCCGATCGTCGTCATCAACAAGATCGATCGCAGCGATGCGCGCCCGCAGGAAGTGCTCAACGAAGTGTTCGATCTGATGATCGAGCTCGGCGCGTCCGACGAACAACTCGACTTTCCGGTGCTCTACGCCATCGGACGTCAGGGCATCGTCCGCAACGATCTCAGCGAAACGACTGAAGACTGCCGTCCGCTCTTCGACGCCGTGCTCAAGCGCATTCCGCCGCCGGCCGGTTACGTCGAAGGGGCGATGCAGCTCCTCGTCTCCGCCATCGATTACAACGAATACGTCGGCCGCCTCGGCATCGGACGCGTGCAGCGCGGCGTCGTGAAGCAGGGCGCGGACGTCGTCCTCATCCGCCGCGACGGCACGCACAAGAAAGGCCGCATCTCGAAGCTCACTGTCTTCGAAGGTCTGAAGCGCGAAGAAGTCGCAGAAGCAGCGGCCGGCGAGATCGTCGCCATCGCGGGCTTCATCGACGTCGAGATCGGCGAGACATTCGCCGCCGCCGACGCACCGGAACGCCTCGAGCCGATCGCCATCGACGAGCCGACCGTGTCGATGTTCTGGCTCGTCAACGACTCACCGTTCGCCGGCACCGAAGGCAAATACGTGACGTCGCGCAACATCAAAGAGCGCCTCGATCGCGAGCTGCGCAAAGACGTTGCGCTGCGCGTGCGCGAGACCGAACAGGCCGATCGCTTCGAAGTGAGCGGCCGCGGCGAGCTGCATCTTTCGATCCTCGCCGAGAACATGCGCCGCGAAGGCTATGAGTTCGCGCTCTCGCGTCCGCAGGTCATTCTGAAAAATTCGGCTGACGGCAAAGTCACCGAGCCGTATGAAGCGCTCGTCGTCGACGTCGATGAAGCCCACGTCGGCGCGATCATGGAAAAGATTCAGGTGCGCCGCGGCGAGATGACCGACATGGTGAATCCCGGCACCGGCCGCGTCCGCATCGAGTTCAAGATTCCGACGCGCGGCCTCTTCGGCATCCGCACCGAGTTCCTTTCGGAAACGCGCGGCACCGGACTGCTGTATCACACGTTCCTCGAGTACGGTCCGTATCGCGGCGAGATCTCCAGCCGCGGACGTGGCGCACTCGTCGCGAAAGAAGGCGGCGACACGACCGCATATGCGATCGAGCCTCTCCAGGAACGCTCGGTCCTCTTCCTCGGTCCCGGCAACAAGGTGTACGGCGGCCAGATCGTCGGCGAGAATTCGCGCGACGTCGACATGGTCGTGCAGGTCTGCCGCAAAAAGCATCTGACGAACATGCGCGCCTCCGGCTCCGACATGGCCGCGCAGCTGACGCCGCCGCGCGACATGACGCTCGAACAATGCCTCGAGTGGATCGACGACGACGAGCTGGTCGAAGTGACGCCGGTCTCGATCCGCATCCGCAAGAAGATGCTCGATCATTCGCAGCGCGACGTCGAGCGGAAGAAAGCGAAGAAGGCAACCGAAGTCGAGGCGTAGACCGCGCGGGCCGGGTAGGGATCAGAGCTTCCGCATACTCTCCTCTGACATAGGAGATATTCATGATCCCTTTGCGAGTGTCCGTCGCGGCACTGTTTCTCTTCGTCTGTCCATTCGTACTATTCGCACAAAACTGCCCGCCGCCGGTCGATGAGCCGAGTGACTGCAGTTTCCCGGTTCCCACCGCGGCGCCGGTGGTCTTCGCCGGTGACACCGGACCGATGCGCGTTCGCAAGAGTGCCTTCGAGCTCACGACAGCCGAGGTGACGCGGCTGCGCCTGGCGTTCGCGAAACTGCGTCAGCTTGCGAAGGATGATCCGACCGATCCCCGCGGCTGGATGCTCCAGGCGAACGTCCACTGCTGGTACTGCGGCGGCGGCAACGATCAGCTGGCGGGCGAAGAGATCCACGACGGATTCTGGTTCTTCCCGTGGCATCGCACCTACCTCTACACGCTCGAAAAAATCCTCGGGCAGCTCGTCGGTGATCCGACGTTCGCGCTTCCCTATTGGGATTGGGACACGCCCGGCCGCGCGATGCTTCCGCCGGTGTATGCAACGCCGAACGATGCGACGAACCCGCTCTTCGACGTCGAACGCGGCGCAACCGCGACGAGCCTGATGCCGACTTCACTTGCCGCGTATGGGCCGGGCTTCGCAACCGTGATGGCCGCGCCGACGACCGATCTCTTCATGGGACAGCCGACCGGAATCGAATCGAATCCCGGCTCGCTCGAAGGCGGGCCGCACGGCGCGGTACACATCTGGACCGGACAGCCGTCGCTCCTCTGCCAGGACGGTGTCGCGGACATGGGGATCCTCGCCACTGCCGCGCAGGATCCGATCTTTTTCGCGCATCACGCCAACATCGATCGTCTGTGGGACGTCTGGCTCAACACCCCGGCGACGCCTCCGCACACGAATCCGATCGAGCCGGCCAGCGGTCCCGTCTGGCGTCCGCACACCTGGACTTACTACGATCAGAACAAAGTCTGGTACTCGATCGCGGTGTCCGACACGATCAATCACGCAACCTCGCTGCACTACACGTATCAGGCGCCGAACACGACGAGCGCCACTCCGACGTACATGATGGTCATGGCCTCTCCGACGGCGACGAAGGTAACGAGCGCGCCGCACACGGCGACAATCTCCGCAACGCCGGTCGCTGCCGTGCCGCCGCCGGCGAAGCCGACGGTGCTGCACATCGACGGCGTCATCGTGCCGCCGGGTGCAGCCGCCGCGGTACGCGTCTTCATCAATCTGCCGACGGCGTCACCGACGACGGATGCAGCCGATCCGCACTACGTCGGCATCTTCACCATCGTTCCGCACACGAGCGCCGCACGCGGCCACACGAAGCGGAGAAACATCGCCATGGCACTCTCCGCGGCAAATCTGCAAACGATCGCCGGCGGCTCAATGAATGTGACCCTCGTGCCGGTCGCGGCCGAAGGCGCGCCGAGAAGCCTCAACCTGACGTACGAGAAGATCTACATCACTCGCTGAGCTGACAGTGCGGACCGCGGGCAAATGTGTCCGCGGTCCGTGCCCCGGTTCTCCGCCACTCTTCTGCTCGCTTTCGTAACCGCCACCGTTCTTGCCGCTCCCGTCGATAGGACGCCGCGCTATCTCGCCAGCGGCTTCGTCATCGATCCTGCGATCGCCACCGATGGCGACTCATTTCTCGCCGTCTGGCGCGACACGCGCGACGGCCGCCCCGTGATTCGCGCGCGACGCATTGCGTGTCGCATTGCCGTACGCACCTGACGTCGTCGTCGCACCCGACGCGACGTTCGTCGCGAGCTTCGCCAGCTTCCTGAATCACGCCGAAGTGGCGGTGATCCGCAACGGCGCCATCGGCGCAAACGTGAAGCTGCCGACGGTCGCCGACGGCAGCGCGACCTGGACCGGCAGCGAGCTCGTCACCGCGTGGACGGAAGAGAGCGACGGCGGTTCGCTGCTGCGGCTCGCGCGAATCTCCGCGACCGGCGACATTCGTTCGGTGATGACGCTCGCGCGGTCACGCGAGCTGGCGGGCGGAGTGGCCGTCGCCGCGGCGAACGGCCAGCTCCTCCTCGCGTTTGGACGCAACGATCCGAACACCGTCTACGGCAACGCGAACCGCATCCAGCTCACGCTCGATCCGATGCCGCGCCGCCGATCGACAACACATTGATCACTTCAGATACTGCGTGAACCATTCGACGTAGCGGCGATCGATATCGCTCTGATGCACCGGATCCTCCGGCGAATGTCCGCCGACCGGATAGGCGATGAACTTCACCGTCTTGCCGTTGTCCTTGAGCGCGTGGAACATCTCGTATGACTGCGTGACCGGCACGCGGAAGTCGCCGGTGTCGGAGAGGATCAGCGTCGGCGCCTTCACGTTTCGCGCGTACGTCAGCGGCGACTGCTCGAGGTAGAGCTTGAGGTTGTCGCCGACGTACGGCGAGCCGCCCATCGTGTACGCGCGCAGCTGATTGCCATCCGAAAGCGAATACGCATCGAGAAGATTGTTGACCGCGGCGCCGGAGACCGCCGCTTTGAAGATGTCGTAATGGCCGATCATCCACGACGTCATGTAGCCGCCGTACGACCAGCCGCCGACGACGATGCGATCTTTGTCGATGAAGCCGCGTGACTGCAGCGCGGTGAGTCCGGCCATGACGTCGCGGCCCGGACCGGCGCCCGCGTCTTTCGTGATCGCCAGCTCGTAGCGATTGCCGAGGTTGTCGGAGCCGCGATAGTTCGGCTGGAAAACGATCCAGCCTTGCGCGGCGAAAATCTGCGGCAGGAACGACCAGCCGGTCGTCGACGACGCGCGCGGTC
>JAOBAU010000091.1 GCA_025463165.1 Acidobacteriota bacterium
TCCCGCGCGGTGACGGCGCCGTGCGACAACGGTCCGCCGCTCTCCGTGACCACCGCGACCGACGAATGAAAGAGCGGCGTCCATGCGGGATTCGTCGTGCGTGTGACGAGCACGCTGCCGGCGGGAAAACGTCCGAAGTCTTCGACACCGTGCAGGCGGAACACCGGCCCTTCGGCGATGCCTGGTGAGCCGGGCAAACCGCGCAACGCATCGCCCGGCGGCGGCGCAACATCCGCTTCATCGCCGAGCGACCACACCGGCGTCCGCACCTTGTTCGCGAGATACGCGTCTTTGTTCGTCGTCGCTTCCTTCGTCACCTCGGCGACGTCGATATCGCCGGCGATGTAGCGATCGATCGTCGGTTTGTGCAGGAAGAAGATGTCCTCCGGTTCGGCGAGCACGCGTCCATCGACGAGCCGCCGTCCGAGCTCGACGATCGCGGCGCGAAATGGAATCGAGAGCCGCGTCGTCTGGTAGTGCTCGAGATCGTCGAGCGCCGTGTAGGCGCGCGCCAGGCGGACCAGCTCGAGCGCGAAGTAGCGGAGATCTTCCGGCACCAGCTCGCTGAAATGCCGCTCGCCGTTCTGCTGCCGTTCGCGCAGCTCGATCTCGCGCGCGGACGGATCGGGAACGTCGCCGCGCTCGGCGATCAGTCGCACGTTTTCGAGCACGACCCATGGCTGGCCGACCCACGTCGCGTGATACGTGTCGAAGTCGACCTCGCGATGCCCGTGATTCGCGAGGAAGCGATCGAGCTCGCGCAGGAACGACGGAAACGCGCGCAGCTTTCCCTCCTCCCAGATCCTGCGCCGCGGCATCCGCGAAAGAAGATCGCGCAGCGCCGGAATCGTTCGCACCAGCGCGGCGAGGCGATGGATGTCGAGATTGACGAGATTGGTTTTCGTATCGCAGAAGCAGGTCAGCGAGTCGTACAGCGCCGGCGCCTGCTGCGGTCCGCCGACGAGCGTGACGACTCCGTACAACATCCGATGGAGGATGCCGTGCGTGATCGAGATGGCGATGTTCGGCAGGAAGTAGTCGCTGCCGGCGCGATTGATGGCGCCGACGTGACGCCAGAGCTGCTCTTCGTTCATCCGCTCGAGATCGGCGGCGCCGAGCGCGCCGAGGTTGAGGAGGTAGTAATCGAGGTCGCGCGCCCAGGAGACCGGAAGCTGCACGACCCACTGATAGCGCTCGCGGATCACCGGCAGCAGCGCGCGCAGCGAATCGAGTGAATCGAATGCAACCTGCTGTCCGGACGTGAAGAGCTTCACGGCGTTTTCGTTGCCGTACACATAGCTGTCAAACAGCTCGAACCAGTGGCCTTCGAACGCCGGCATTCCCATCAGGTCGAGCGAATGCGCGAGCGATTCGTGAAAACCGTCGACGACATAATCCCACGTGAGCGGCGTGACGACGTTCGGGAACCGCTCCGCCGATTCGCCGCGCGTCCACTTCGGCGGGAACTTCGTCACCGGCCGCGATTGCAGCAGGTAAAGCTCGCCACCAGCGAATGCCCACTCGACGTCCTGCGGAAACGCGTAGAAGCGTTCGATGCGAACGAGCAGCGTGCGCAACTGGTCAAGTTGTTGATCATCGAGCGATGACGCGCCGCGCTGCTCCGGCGTCAGTTCCACTTCGCGCGTGCCGCCGCCTTCGGTGGCGACGATCATCTGTTCTTTCTCGCCGATCGTTCGCTCGCGGATCTCGCCTGTTTTTTTGTCGATGAGAAACTGGTCGACGTCGCCGGAGCCGGAGACGACGGTCTCGCCGAGGCCGTACGACGCGTTGATGACGAGCTCGGAATTGCAGCCGGTGATCGGGTTCATCGTGAAGGCGACACCGGCGACGTCGCTGTCGACGAGCGCCTGGATGACGACGGCCATCGTCGCTTTCGCGGGATCGAAGCCGCGCGAATGGCGGTAGTGCGCGGCGCGGTCTTCCCACAGCGACGCGAAGCAGCGACGAACGGCGTCGACTACCGAGTCAGCGCCGCGAACGCCGAGGAACGTGTCGTGCTGGCCGGCGAAGGCAGCGCCGGCGAGATCTTCCATCGTCGATGATGAGCGGACGGCGACGGCGCCACGTTCCATCAGAGGCGCGATCTGTTCGCGCAGTTCGCGTTCGAGCTCGGCCGGCATCGGCAGCGCGGCGAGCTTCGCGCGAAGCGACGCGCACTGATCGCGGAGGTTGACCGGATCGCTGTAATCGAGCGAGCCAAAATCGAAGTCGCCGATGAATTCGGTGTAGCCGGAGGCGGGCACGATCACGCCCGGCGGCACGT
The DNA here is from genome assembly GCA_025463165.1 of Acidobacteriota bacterium. Taxonomy (GTDB): domain Bacteria; phylum Acidobacteriota; class Thermoanaerobaculia; order Gp7-AA8; family Gp7-AA8; genus JAOBAU01. Next base: position 2,285 of record JAOBAU010000091.1, read on the forward strand.
TGAAGCCGCCCTGAAAAAGCTTCGCGAGGCTGGCGCCTTTGCCGCCGCTGTTCGACAAGTGCGTCGCGGCCGGATCGCCGAAAGAAAGAATCATCGTCGTGCCTCCTCAATCTGCGCGAGCAGCTCGCGACCGCGCTGCTGCAGCGTGCGATGCAGTCCGCGATTGAAAACGAATCGAAGGAACGTGCGCGCGCGGCGGACGGCGCGACCCGCTCGATCGAAGTAGTCAATCGTATAGACGAGCGTGAACGGAAGCGCCAGCGCGTATGCGAGCGCCCACACCGGCGACGCCAGCCACGCAACGAGCGCGATGCCGATCAGCCACGTCAGCGGAAAGATCGCGAAGCCGTAGAAGATCGCGTTCGACGCCCAGTGATCGAGATCGACGGAGAGCTTTCGTGTCAGCGTGCGATCGAGCGCGAAGGCGACTCCGTGCTGCGCGATGCCGATGGTGAAGAGCACGGCGCCGGCGACGAACAGCTCGACTTCGCGGAAGACGAAGAAGAGCGCCTGCGCCGGATGCATCCTGAGGAACAGCTCGCGTTGCGCGATGCCGTGACGCCGCAGCTCGCGGCGATAACTGCGCAGGCCGGCGACGAGCGGCGCGAGCGCGGCGCGATCGGCGCGGTCGTAGTCATCGCGAAGCGACGCGAGAAGCTGCGCGCGCTCGCGGTAGTCGCTCTCTTCCTGATCGAGTGCGCGCGGTTCTTCGCCGCGCGTCGCGATCAGTTCCGCGGTCCAGCGCAGCCACAGCGCTTCGCGAACGCTGACGAAGTTCGCGGTCAGCGCTCGGATTCGTTCGTCGATCAATTGCGTGAGCGCGCGGACGTCGATGTTCGGCGGAATGGCGAGCGGCTCACCGAAACGAACAAGCACCGCCGAGCGAAAGCGCTGCTTGGCGTCGTAGTGCAAACCAACCGGCACGATGCGCAGCCCTTCGTGCGCGGCGGCGAAATCGAGCGCGATACGCGCGGCGCCGGTCTTCAGCTCGCGCATCGATGCATCGGAGTGACTGATCCCTTCCGGGAAGATGCAGACGGCGCCGCCGCGCGCGAGGCGTTCGCGGATTGCTTTGAATGAGTCGACGTTCTTCGCGACGTCGCGCGCGTTGTCCTGCGCGCGATAAAACGGCACGACGTCGGCGATCCACGCCACCGCCGCGAGGAGCGGGTTGCGTCGCAGCGCTGCTTTCGCGGTGAGCGCGACACGTCGCGGCGTGGCGGCGGTGACGACGAGACCATCGACGAGACCGTTGGTGTGATTCGCGACGAGCAGCAGCGGACCATCGATGGGCACGTTTCCTTCGACGTCGACGCGATCGAAGAAGAGCGAGACGCCGGCGCGCGCGAGCGCCGTGAAGAGCGTTCGCGGATGTTGCAAACGCGGCCGCGTGAATCGGCGCAGCGCGACGCGATCGGCGACGAATGCGATCGCGAAGCCGGTGAGGATGTCGGCGACGTAGTGGTAGCGGAGCACGATCGTCGAGATCGCGATCAGCATCACGATCGGCGCCCACGTCAGACCGCGCACGCGATTGCGCCGCAGATCGAAAAGACAGAGGTACGCCGACGCGCCGACGTGGAGGCTCGGAAATGCGCCGTGATTGCCGCCGGTGGCGGCGACCGATTGCAGCACGAGCTCGTGAAAGCGTCCGCCGCGCAGCGACGTCGCGAACGCGTAGTACTCGACGGGACCGCGCGCGGGAACGAAGAGGTAGCCGAGATACGAGATCGCGTAGACGACGGCGAGCCCGAGGACGAATGCGGCGCGCTCGTGGCGCTCGCGGCCGATCGTGCCGAGCATGATCGACAGCCAGAGGTATGGGATGAAGATTCCGTAGATGAAGCTGAAGAATTCGAGCACGCGCGGCGTGACGAACGTTTGCGCGATGAGCGCGGGGTCGTGGCCGAGGAAAAGCGCGCGATCGAAACGCGCGAGGAACGGATCGAATGAGCGTCCCATGAGGACGAAACCGGGCTCGGCGAGCGTCGAGTAGAGTGTCATCAGCACGGTGACGACGGCGATGGCGCTGACGATCGGCACGTCGAAGCGATGCGCCGCGGCGATGACGATGAGAAACACGACGGCGATGAGGAGATGGACCGGCAGCGCGGCGCGCGCACCGATAGCGAAGGCGGCGCAGACGATGGTCAGCAGCGCCGCGACGATGATCTCGCTGAGCGTGAGCCGGCGCATGTCGGGGAGTTGAGAGTGCCGACGATCTTCTCACATCCCGCCGTGCCGCTCGCGCTGCGGCGCGTATTCGGCGAACTGCCGTCGCGTGTAGTCGCCGCCGGGATCATCGGCTCGATCCTGCCGGATCTCGACGTGATCGGCTTTCGGTTTCACGTTCCGTACGGAAGCACGTTCGGGCATCGCGGTTTCACGCACTCCATCGTCTTCGCGCTGTTGTGGGGCATCGCCGGCGCGCTGATCGGTCGCCGATGGAACGCGTTTGTCTTCGTTTTCCTGGCTGTGTTGTCACACCCAATTCTCGACGCGATGACGAACGGCGGACGCGGCGTCGCGTTCTTCTCGCCATTCAGCAATCACCGTTACTTCTTCCCGTGGCGTCCGATTCAGGTGTCGCCGATTGGCGCGATTGACGTCGGCGTGTTGTGGAGCGAGCTGCGATGGGTGTGGCTGCCGTGCGGCGCCGTCGCGCTGCTTGCGGCGGTTACGCGAAGATGGTCGCGAGCGGAAGCTGGAGATCGGGGAAGGTTGGCGAGGTGAAGATGTCGTTGTCACTGAAGGTGGCGACGGTCTCGTAACGGCCGATTTCGCGCCGGAGGATTCTCACCGTCTTTGCGTCAGGGTCGACGATCCAGTACTCGGGGACGCGGAACCGCTCATAGAGATCGCGTTTGACGACTTCGTCGCGGTCTCTCGTAAAGCCGAGGATTTCGATCGCGATGTCGGGCGCGCCGACAATGGCGTGCAGTTGCACTCGCGATGCGTGCTCGCGCGCCACGAACATCAGGTCGGGTTGAACGACGTTCGAGGGCGAGAGGATGACATCGAGGGGTGCGACGAAAAGCTCGCCACGATCAGGCTCGGCGCAGGAGTAAATATGGCGATGCAAACGCGAGGATGCGCTGGTGCGTAAGAAACGGCGTGGGCAATATATGCAGTTCTCCGTTGATGACCTCATAACGCTTTCCATCGTCGGGCATGGATGCGTAGTCTTCGTAGGTGAACTTTTTCGCCGGCTTCATTACGCGAAGATGGTCGCGAGCGGAAGTTCGAAACCAGGGAACAGCGGCGAAGTGAGCGTGTCGTTGTCCCGCAGTTCCGCAACGGTCTTGTAGCGAGCACCGGCAAGGCGGAGAACTTTCACCGTTTTCGCGCCAGGGTCGACGATCCAGTACTCGTTGACTCCGAATCGTTCGTACAGTTCACGCTTGACAGTTTCGTCGCGACGTTTCGTCGAGTTCGAGAGAGCCTCAACGACAAGGTCGGGGGCACCAACGACTCCGCGGAACTCGATTCGAGATGCGTTTTGATCTCTGACAAAGAGAACGTCAGGCTGAACGACATTCACTGGCGAGAAGATGACGTCCAGCGGAGCCATCGCCACGCGGCCTCCACCCTCACGCAGCAGATAGACGTGTAGCGCGGCGGCGATATTCAGGATGGCGAACTGGTGAGGAGTGTTTGGCGCAGGAACCACGTAAAGCTCTCCATCGATGAGCTCATACCGCTGCCCGTCGTCGGGCATGCGGACGTAGTCTTCGTAAGTCAGCTTCGTCGCGGTCGCCACGCTGTGATCTTCCCTCGGTCGCCCCGCTTCGTCAAACGCGCTCCAGCATCGCCACGGGAAACGTCGCGAATACGTCCGCGAGGCGCAGCGCGTCGCCGCTCCATGTCTCGCCGGTGAAGACATTCCGCCACGTACCGCCGGGCGGCACCGCGATCGTCCGATCTCCCCACACTGCTCCGAGCGGACAAGCTCCCGGCTCGACCATTTTCGTGAGCAGGCGCGGCACCGCGACGACCAGCTCTTCGCCGCGCGCGAATGCCACGACGTTCGGGCCGCCGTCGATCGGCGCATACGCACCGTCGCGGAACAGCTCCTCCCGCCGCGCGCGGAGATCGAGCGCTTTCCACGTCACGTAGAGCTTGACGCGGGCGTCGCGCCAGCGGCGGAGCATCGTGCCGAGATCGAGCGTCTTCGCGGTTGCGAGCTTCTTGAGCATGGCGCGGCGCGTGTCGTAGTCGACCGGCCGCCGGTTGTCGGGATCGACGAGACTGAAATCCCATAGCTCCGTTCCCTGATAGAAATCGGGAACGCCGGGCGACGCGATCTTCAGCACGACCTGCGCGATCGAATTGAGAAATCCGTAGAAGGCAACGCGCTTCTGAAAATCGGTGAAGGCGGCGCGGAACTCCGCATCGTTCACGACCGCTTCGCCGAAGGCCAGCAGCGCTTCCTCGTATGCGGCGTTCGGCGCGATCCAGCTCGTATGCGTTTTCGCCTCGCGCGCCGCCTTCTCGAGATATTGCTTCAGCCGATCGGCGACCGTTGCCTGCTCTTCGTCATCGAGCGGCCACATCCCGACGAGCGACTGATAGACCAGCAACTCCTCGTTCGGCGCCGGGACGCCGTCGCGGCGATGTTTCTTCGTCAGCACCGACCATCGCCGGACCTCCTCCTGCCACTCGCCGGCGAGTTCGGAGAGGACGTTGATCCGCGCACGGACGTCCTCGCTGCGCTTCGTGTC
>JAOBAU010000413.1 GCA_025463165.1 Acidobacteriota bacterium
GAGGTACATCACGGCCACACGCGTCGAGATGTGCTCCACGACGGAGAGATCGTGCGCGATGAAGAGATACGTGAGTCCGAGCTCCGCCTGCAGGTCCTGCAGCAGATTGACGACCTGCGCCTGGACGGAAACGTCGAGCGCGGAGACCGGCTCGTCGAGCACGAGGAACTTCGGATTCGTCGCCAGCGCGCGCGCGACGCCGATGCGCTGCCGCTGGCCGCCGGAGAACTCGTGCGGGTAGCGCTTCCGATAATCGGGATCGAGTCCGACACGCTCGAGCAGTTCGGCAACACGGTCGGCGCGATCGCTGTTCGACATCCCGCCATGAATGATGAGCGGCTCGGCGACGATCGTGCCGACGGTCATGCGCGGATTCAGCGACGCGAACGGATCCTGAAAAACGATCTGCATGTCGCGCCGCTTGCGGCGCATGTCGCCGGAGTCGAGCGTCAGGACGTCCGTCCCTTCGAAGATGACGCTGCCGGACGTCGGCTCGATCAGACGAAGGATGCAGCGTCCGACCGTCGTTTTACCGGAACCCGATTCGCCGACCAGGCCGAGCGTCTCGCCGCGGCTGATGCCGAAGCTGATGCCGTCGACCGCTTTGACGTTCGCGACAGTGCGTGCGAGCACGCCGCGTTTCACCGGAAAGTATTTCTTCAGATCGCGAACGATGAGGAGCTGTTCGCCGCTGCCTGCCGGCAGAGTCGGAGTCTGTTGCGACTGGTCGGTCGTCACGCTCATGCGCGCTCCGGATCGGCTTCATCGCCGTGCAGGTAACAACGCGCGGATTGTCCTTCCGCGACCGGCATCAGCGCCGGCTCGCGGCCGAGACAGATCTCCATCACGTCGGGACAGCGCGGATTGAACTTGCAGCCGGACGGGAGATTCGTCAGCGATGGCACCATCCCTTTAATCGTCGGCAGTCGCGTGATCGACGGATCGCCTTTCGAAACGCTCGGCAGCGATTTGAGCAGGCCGCGCGTGTACGGATGTGCGGGGCTCGCGAAGAGCTGGCGGACCGGCGCTTCTTCGACGACGCGGCCGGTGTACATGACGACGACGCGCTCGCAGAATTCGGCGACGACGCCGAGATCGTGCGTGATGAGGAGGATGGCGAGGCCGAGGCGTTGCTGGAGCGAGGCGAGGAGCTCCATGATCTGCGCCTGAATGGTGACGTCGAGCGCGGTCGTCGGCTCGTCGGCGATGAGCAGCTCCGGATCGCACGAGAGCGCCATCGCGATCATCACGCGCTGGCGCATGCCGCCGGAGAGCTGATGCGGATAGTCGTCGAGCCGCTTGATCGGATCGGGGATCGAGACCAGTTCGAGCATCTCCCCCGCTTTGCGCCACGCTTCTTTTTTCGAGACGTCGCGATGAAGGCGGACCGCTTCCGCGAGCTGCGCGCCGATCTTGAACACGGGATTGAGCGACGTCATCGGCTCCTGGAAAACCATGGCGATGTCGTCACCGCGGATCTTCCGCATATCGCGCTCGGAGATGCTGGCGAGATCGCGTCCTTTGAAATGCACGGAGCCGCCGGTGATCTTTCCCGGTGGCGCGACGAGCCGCATGATCGACGCGGCGGTGACGCTCTTGCCGCAGCCGGATTCGCCGACGAGCGCGAGCGCTTCGCCTTTGCGAACGTTGAAGGAGACGTTGTCGACCGCGTGAACGGCGCCGTCGCCGGTGAAGAAGGTGGTGCGGAGGTTCTTGACTACGAGCAGCGCTTCGTCGGGATTGACGTCGACGTCAGCGACACGCGCTCCCGGCATTCCGGTCGGCTGCGTCGTTGTGTACGGCTGCTCGGTCACGCGTCGGCATCGTAGCAAGAACGGTGACAGACGTCGTCAGCGCGGCGCCGGCGGACTGAGAACGATCGGCAGAATGGCGATCGCGAAGCAGACGGTCATCATCACCATGACGACGATGAACCCGCCCCACCCGGTCGAGTCGCCGTCGATGTCGGCGGTGGTGAGGTCGTACGGAAGATAGCGAACGACGACGCGCTGTCCGACAACGTACGAATTGATCCGCCTCGCGGTGCTCGCGCGGAACTTCCAGTCCGCGCCGGCGTTCGGTTTGAAGATGATCACCGGCGCAAGGTACGGCGTCACCGTCTGACGCCTCCCCGATACCGTTTCAAGCGCGACGATCTCCCCTTCCGCTGTGACGCCATCGCGCAGGAGGTCGAGGCGGAGGTTGTAGAGACGGTAGGCGACCTTCGCGAGGTAGAACGCGGTCGCGGCGAAGAGGAGGGAGAAGAGGATTCGGGCGAGGATCACGGGCGGAACGAGCGCTTTTCCGCGGCGATCTCCGCCTGAATGCGATCGACCAGATACGTCTTGAGAAGCGACTCGTATGAAACGTCTCGTTTCTGCGCGAGTCGTGTCAACTCAGCGACGACGAATTCCGGAAGTGAAACTGAAATCGTACGCAGCGTCGGTTTCAGATGGGAAAGCGAACGTTCCTTCGCCTTCGACCAATCGATGTATTCAGTGGAATCAGCTGTCGACCAGTACTCACGCTCTTCATCTTCGTTAGTGAACGTCGGAATCTTTTTTCGTATGGAGGCCATAGATCTTCCGCTCACGTACATTCACCTCGCGCGCTGATATGGCGCTGCTTTTCGTCTCCTTCACAATCCGCGAAGATCTCATTCGTTCGCGGGTCGCGAACCATTTCTCGCCTGACGACCTTCAGTAATCAGGTTTCAGCCGGCAGGATTATCGTAGCAGCATGTCGCGCGGCTGCGACCTGCCTTACCAACCTTACATCTAACGCGCGAACCGTCCCCACAGCGCCTTCGCTTCCGGCACGCGCAGCGCGGCGACGACCGCGAGATACACAACACCAAACACGCCGCAGGCCAGCAGTCCGCCGCCGAGGTGCCGCAAGATTCGCGGCATGATCGCGACGAGCGACGGGAGCAGGAATCGTTCGAACGCAATCGCGCCGATCGCGGCGGCGACAGCGGCGCCCCAGAGCGACGCGAGGTATGACGCGGGGATTCGCACCGCGCCGGTTCTGCGCGCCAGCGCTGCACGCAGCATCAGGAACTCGAGCCATCCGGCGAGGCCGGCCGATGCTGTAAGTCCGATCGCTCCCAGCGCGACGGTTCCGTCACCGACGAGCAGCACCGGAAGGTGCGCGGCTTCGAGAGCTCTCACGATCAGCGGTCGCAGAGGGATCGCGAACAGATAACCGAGCACGCCGGTCAGCGTCACGCGAAGCATTGCGAATCGCAGCGGTGTTTTCGTATCGCGCAGCGCGTAGAAGGCCGACGAGTAGAGACGGCCGAGCGTCGCGGCAAGCAGGCCGACCGTTGATCCAATCAGGATGTACCAGACGAAGATCGTGTCGCGCCGTGTGAACGCGCCGCCCTCATACAGCGCTGAGACGATCTGATTTCCGATGGCGATGAATGCGACGACTGACGGGATCACGAAGAACGCGATTTGTCGCAGACCACGTTGCAGTCGCTGGCGAAGCGCCGCGTTGATCGATTCCGTATCGCCGGTTGCGGTCGACATCTGCGGCAGTTCGGCGGCCGCAACCGACATCCCGAAGAGACTGATCGGCAGCAGATAGATCATCTGCGCGTACGCGAGTCCCGACGCGGCAGCGGTCCCGAGCAACGTCGCAAGCAGATTATCGAGATACGCGCTCAGCTGGACGACGCCGCGTCCGACGAGCACGGGCGTGAAGTTACGGAGAATCTCGCGCACCGGCTCGATCGTCGTGTCGAGCACGAAGCGGAGGTTGCGATCGTTCTGAAAAACAAACGGGACCTGAATCGCGAACTGCACGAACGCTCCCGCGACCGTGCCCCACGCTGCTGCCACGGCGAGACCGCTCTGCGTCAGCCGGCTGCCGAAAATCACGAGCGCCGCGATCATCACGATGTTCATGAAGACGGGCGCGACGTAGGACAGAAAAAACTTGCGATGGCTGTTCAGAATGCCGAGACACCAAGCGGAGAGGACGAGGAGCGCGACGCCCGGAAACATGATTCGCACGACGGTGATCGTCAGCTCGCGGATCGCGCCGTGAAAACCAGGGGCGATGAAGATGAGCACCCACGGCGTGAGGATGACGCCGACTACCGCCAGGATCGTCACCGCCAGCGTGAGCAGCGCGGCCACGACTCCGGCAACTCTGCCGGCCAGCTCTTCTTTCCCCTCCGCAATAAGACGGGCATAGACGGGAATGAACGACGCCGACAGAACTCCTTCACCGAAGAGGTTCTGAAGAAAATTCGGGATGCGGATGGCGGCACTGAAAACGCCGGCCGCCGGTGAGTTACCGAGATAGTGGGCGAACACTTTTTGCCGGACGAGGCCTGAAATCCGGCTCAACAAAATCCCCGCGGCCACCAGCATGGCGAAGCCGGCGGCGCGTGGTTTGGCGGTGGGAGTGATGGGGACGGAAGTGGCGTCGGACACGGCGCGTTAAGATACCTCGCTTGCTACCTCAATCAGTTGAACAGCCGATCATTCGTATTGCAGGGGCCGGGCCGTCGGGGCTGGCGGCGGCGATTCATCTCGCGCGCAACGGGCGCGCCGTCGAGGTCCATGAGGCGAAGTCCGACGTCGGCACGCGCTTCATCGGCGACCTCCAAATCATCGAAGCGGCGTCGGAGCACGAGCTGGTGCCGGACTTTCTCGATCGCATCGGTGTGGAGCGGAACTTCTACTTTCGTCCCGTCGACTGGGCGACGTTCTATGACCATCGCGGACGCGGACGGACGATCAAAAGCGCGAAACCGTACGGCTACTTCATCAAGCGCGGTCCTGAAGAAAACACGCTCGATCGCGGGCTCCTCACGCAGGCGCGCGCTGCCGGCGCGAACGTCATCTTCAACAGTCGCCTCGCGCACGATGCCGCCGACATCGTCGCCACCGGTCCCGCTGCGCCGGATGGACTGGCGAAAGAGATGACGTGGAAGACTAACGATGCGGAACGAGTCGACGTCTACTTCGATCACAAGCTCTCGCCAGGCGGCTACTCGTATCTCTTCATCCTTGACGGCATCGCGACCTTCGGCTGCGCGATCGTGGCGGACTTCAAGCAGATCGACACCTACTTCGATCACTCGCTCGCCGCCGCGAAGAAGCGCTACCCGTTCGTCATGCCATCCGACGCGCGGACCGGCTACTCGTACATGAACTTCCATCTCAAGCAGCTGGCGACGTCCGGCTCCTCGCGCTTCGTCGGCGAGGCCGCCGGTTTTCAGGACTATCTCTTTGGCCTCGGCATCCGCTACGCGCTCACCAGCGGCCACCTCGCCGCGCGCAGCATTCTCGAAGGGCGCTCCTTCGATGAGCTCTGGACGGCGACGCTCGGCGTCAAACAGGAGACGAGTCTCGTCAATCGCTTTCTCTACGAAGCGGGCGGCAACTTCGGGCTGTCCATGTTCGTCCGCCAGGCCGCCGGCGCGAAGGATTTCTATCGATACCTGAGCGGCTGGCATCAGTCGACGTGGTGGAAGTCGATGCTGTCGCCGTTCGTCCGTCGCATGTGGCATCACCGCGGACGCTGTCTGCACAAACCCGGCGCGCACTGGTGCCGCGCGCGTGATACCGAGATGCGCGTGCCGCCGCTCGGACCGGTGCAGGAGTCATGACGGTCGACGAGGCGTACGACCTCTGCCGCGCGATCGCGCACAAGCACGGCGCGAACTTCTCCGTCGGCTTTCGTTTTCTGCCGCGCGTGAAACGTCGCGCCGTTTACGCGGCGTATGCCGTCTGCCGCGTCGCCGATGACATCGCCGATGAAGAGATCGACACTCCGGAGAATCGCCGCACACAACTCGATGCACTGCAGCGCGAGCTCGACGCGACGTACGACGGCAACCCATCACAACCGATCACGATTGCGCTCGCCGACGCGCTGAAACATTTCGCGATTCCGAAGAGCGCGTTCATCGCGCTGATCGACGGTTGTCGTCAGGACATGGTCAAGACGCGCTACGAAACGTTCGATGAGTTGCTGCAGTACTGCGAGCTCGTGGCGTCGTCGATCTCCGACATCTCGCTCTCGATCTTCGGCTACAAAACCGACGCCGCACTCGCGCACGGCCGCAGTCTCTCCACGGCGCTGCAACTGACCAACGTCACGCGCGACGTCGGCGACGACCTCAGCCGCGATCGCGTTTACGTTCCCGCCGAAGAGTTGCGCCAGTTCGGCCTCACCGAGCGCGACCTTTTCGCGCGCGTGGAAGACGAGCGTGTCCGCGCACTGATCGAATTTCAGATCGCGCGTGCCGAGCGCTACTTCCGCGATGCCGAGCCGCTGCTGAAAGAGCTCGACTTCGATGCGCGTTTCCCGACTCTGCTGATGGGTGGCGTTTATGCAACGGTGCTCGCGAAGCTGCGCAAAGATCCGCTGCTCGTCATCCGCAAGCGGCTGTCGCTGACGCCGCTCGAAAAGGTGCTGGTGGTCGGCTCGCGCGTGCTGAGGCCACACTTCGTCTGAAACCAGCAGGCACGCGAAAACGTCGTATCGACCGACAATGAAGTGGTTCCTGATTTCTCTCCTGATGGCCGCGAGCGCAACGTCCGCGGCGTTCGCGCAAAGCGCGTCGTCGGCGGTCGACACGACGCAGAACGTCTCGGTCGTCGTGCCGGTGGTCGGCAGCATCCTCGGCATGAACGGCGTCGTCTGGAAGACCGACGTCGAGCTGACGAACGATCAATCGACCGACGCGATCGTCTCGCTCATCCTGCCGACCGCGCCCGATCAGCCGGCGATGATCACCAACATCTCGCCGGGGCAAACGGTTCGATTCAGCGACATCGTCGGCCAGGCGTTCGGCATGGATCGCGCGATGTCTCCCCTGCTGATCTCGACGATGGGACGCCGTTCGGTGGCTGTTCGCGCGACCGCCTACGGAGTGCGCGGCGCGGAAGTTTTTCGCCCGGAGCCGATCGCGATCGAGCGCGCCGAAACGTACTTTCCCATTCGCTATCTCCCCGGCCTCTCCTTCAACGACGACTATCGCACCAACGTCGGTCTCGCGAACCTCGGCGACGACGCGGCGACGTTCACGATCGCGCTGCAGCGCATCCCCGGCCGCAACGTCGCGGTCACGCGGCTGACCGTTCCCGGCAACACGCTCTGGCACATCGCCATCCAGTTCCTCTTCCCGCTCATCACGAACGGCGAAGACTTCTCGACGCTGATCGAAACGTCGTCGCGCAGCACGTACGTTTATGCGTCGGTGATCGAGAACGCGACGAACACGGCGAAGTTTGTGAATCCATCGATGGGATCCCCGATCAATATCGGGCTGACGCCGTAGCCGCCGTTCGTTTATTCTTCGCATCCATGGACGAGCCGGAGTATCTGATCTGCCTGCAGTGCGAGACGCCGACGTATCAATTCGAGTACATCAGCGGAAAGCTGGCGACCGTGCTGTGCGGCACGTGCGGCTCCGATGACGTCTCCGAGTTCATGACCGAAGCCGAGCTCGAGGAACAGACCGGCGGATGAAGCCCGTCATCGTTGGTATCGCAG
>JAOBAU010000416.1 GCA_025463165.1 Acidobacteriota bacterium
GCTCGTTTCTGCGGGCGGGGTCGAGAGAGGCGGTCGGCTCGTCCATCAGGAGGAGCGGCGGATCCATCGCCATGGCGCGCGCGATGGCGACGCGTTGCGCTTCGCCGCCGGAGAGCTCGCGCGGATACGCATCGCGGCGATGCGCGACGCCGAGCGATTCCAGGAGTTGCATGGCCCGCGCTTCAATCTGCGGGCGCGGCACGTGCGCGACGTACTGCGGCGCGAGCGTCACGTTGTCGATGGCGGTCAGATGTTCGAAGAGATAGTGCAGCTGGAACACCATCCCGACGCGGCGCCGCAGCTCGCGCAAGGTCGCGCGCGGTGCGAGCGGACCGGGACGGAGCACGACGCCGTCGACGTCGATCGTGCCGGCGTCGAATGGCTCGAGCGCCGCGACCGAGCGCAGCACCGTCGTCTTGCCGCCGCCCGACAATCCCATCAGCGCCACGAGCTCGCCGCGATCGGCGCGCAGCGTCACGCCGCGCAGCACTTCGCGAGTGCCGCGCGAAAGTCGCAGGTTCTCGATGTTGAGGATGCTCATGCCGACGGCGCCTTCCAGCGAAGCTCCAGACGTCCGGCCAGCCGCGAGAGCGGCAGCGAAAGAATCAGATAGAGCGCGGCGCAGAGTACGCCGGGGATCGCCCAGTTGCCGATGTTCGTCGCGAAGATCGACGTCTGTTTCGTCAGCTCGACGACCGTGATCACCGAGACGAGCGACGAGTCTTTCAGCAGCGCCACGAAGTCGTTCGTCATCGGCGCGAGCGCGAGGCGGAACGCCTGCGGTCCGCGGACGAGCGTCAGCACCTGACGCTCCGTCAGTCCGAGCGTCCGCGCCGCTTCGAGCTGGCCGCGCGGCACCGCTTCGAGCGCGCCGCGATAGATCTCCGATTCGTACGCCGCGTAGTTGAGTCCGAGGCCGAGGAGCGCGGCGAGGAAGGCCGGCAATCGAATCACCGATGACAAGCCGTAATAGAGAACGAAGAGCTGCAGCAACACCGGCGTGCCGCGCACGACTTCGACATACGTCGCGAGCATCGCGCGAACGAGCGGGTTGCCGTACACGCGGCCGGAGGCGATTGCGACGCCGAGCAGCACCGCGAGCGCCATCGCGGCGCACGAAAGAACGATCGTGATCAGCGACGCGCGCAGGAGCGCCGGGATGTAGCGAAGGATGATCGCGCCTTTGTCGATCGCCGGCGCCGCACTCGTCTTCACCGCCGCGGAGGCGCCGAGGATGTGCGAGAAGAAGACGCTCTGGCTCGCGTCCCAGATCTCCCACTTGCGATAGATCCGTTCGAGCGTTCCATCGCGCATCCTCGCTTTGAGAATCGCGTTCACCTGATCGCGCAACGCGCCGTTGTTTTTCGCGAGGACGATTACGTAGTGGCCGGTGGCAACCGGCACCGGCTGCGTGTACAACCCCGGCACGCGGCGCATCGAACGCGCGGCGATGATGTTGTCGAGCAGCACCGCATCGATGCGCCCTTCGCGCAAATCTTCGTACGGATGCACGTCGTCGTCGTACGACACGACCTGAATGCCGTCGCGCTGCTGTGCTTCCATCAGCCGCTCGTACGCGATCGTGCCGGACAGCGTCCCGACTTTGTGTCCGCGCAGCGACGGCAACGTCGTGAATCGCGCGCGCTCGCCATCACGAACCGTCAGCACTTCGTGGAACTCGAAGTACGGCTCGCTGCACGTCAGCTCCGCGCAGCGCGCGGGAGTCAGCTCGACGCCGCTCATTCCGAGGTCGAAGTCGCCGCGCGAAACGGACTGATCGATCGCGGTGAAGGCGACCTGGACGAAGTGCGGCTGGCGGCCGAGACCTTTCGCGATCGTCTCCGCCACCTCGACGTCGAAGCCGCGCAGCTTCGACGGATCGTTCGGATCGGCTTCGACGAATGGCGCACCACCCTCCGCGTCACCGCCCCAGCGAAGCTCGGGCGGCGCGGCAAGCGACATGACGAAGAGGAGCGTCGCGATCATCGGCCGCGAAATGATAGCGGCTGCGCGGCTACTGCGTCGGGCGAACTGCTTTCACCGCTTCGCGGATCGCATCGATGACGACGCGCCGCGCGTCGCGCTGCACGTAGTGGCCGCTTCGCTCGGAAACGATGTGATGTCCGTTCGTCGACCGCGACGCCATCTCCTCCTGCATGGCATCCCACAGCTGTGACCACTTCACCCCCTCGGTGTAATGGCGGCCGGCGCTGATCACCCAGAGCGGCAAATCCTCGCGCAGCGGCGGCGCCGCGGCGAGCGCGCGCTGCGTGTCGTCGATCGCCTCCAATTCCGCGCGCGCGGCCGGCGGCATGAACGACGCCATCCACGCCGGCACGTCGCACGACGGTGCACGCGCCTGCCGGCAACGCCGGGTGAACTCGCCCGGCCGCGATTCGATCAGCACCAGCGCCGCGATCTCATCGGGATACGTTCGCGCGAACAGCTCCGCGAACATCCCGCCGAACGAATGGCCGACCATCACGTACGGCGGCTTCGCGTTCGCGGCGCGCAGCAGTTCGTGCAGCTCCACGACGATGTGCGCGCCATCGCGCGGCGAGAACGCGCGGCCGCTGTTGCCGTAGCCGGGACGGTCGTACGCGAACGCGTGGCTGAAGCGGGCGACGTCATCGAAGAGCGATGACCAGGTCTCGACGGTGTCGCCGAGGCCGGCTTCGAAAACGACGGTGACGCCGTCGCCGCGCTCGACGTAGCCGACGCGATGATCGTCGAGCACGACCGACTCACGCGTCTGCAAAACCGCGGCGACGTCGGTGGCGGCGAGGGAAAAAAGAGCGACCAGGAGCAGAGGACGAAACACTGCCGGCGAGTCTACGGCGCGTCCGCCGAATCGCTGTCAGCAGCGTGTTACGCTCTCGCGCCATGATGAAAAACGTCCCTGTCATCGTCATCGCCGCGCTCGTCGTCGCGATCGCGCTGCCGGTCGCGGCCGCGAGTCACGTCGTCGATCAGAAAACGTTCGACACGATCGCGCGCGAGCTCTCCGGCGAGCTCGCGCAGGAGCTCGATCGCCGCATCGTCGAGCATCACCGCATCCAGGGAAGTCCGATGATGGCCGCGGTCGCGCGCGACGTCGTCATTCCGGCGATCGGCAAAGCGGGCGTCGCCGCGCAGCTCGAACAATTTCTCTCCGACGGCCGGACGATGTATCAGACGTACGTCTCGCCGATGGGGTGGTCGATCAATGAAGGCGAGCTGTGGCTGGAAGGCGAAACGCCGTCGCGTCTCTGCCGCTACAGCGACGTGCCGATGTGCGTCTCCACGTACTCACGCGGCGGCGACTGGAGCGGTGAGCTCGTCGACGTCGGCGCCGGTACGAGCGAAGCGGATTACGAAGGAAAAGACGTCAAAGGAAAGGTCGCGCTCGCATCCGGCTACGCGGAGAACGTCGTCAATCTCGCGGTGCTGAAGTACGGCGCGGTCGGCGCGGTGATCTATCCGGCGGCGAACGATCGTCCCGATCATCCCGACATGGTTCGCTACAACGGACTCTGGACGCGCGCGGAGAACGCCGATCGCACCAGCGGCTCGTTTCAGATCTCCGCGAATCAGTACGCGCAGCTGAAGGCGCTGATGGCGAAAGGTCCGGCGCGCGTGCGCGGACACATCGACGCGAAGCTGAGCGAAGGGGCGCTGACGCTCGTCCACGCGCGCATTCGCGGCACCGAAACGCCGAACGAAGAAGTCGTCGTGACCGCGCATCTCGATCATCCGAAGTGGAGCGCGAACGACAACGCCAGCGGCTCCGCGGCGATGCTCGAGATCGTCCGAACGCTGCAGTCGCTGATCGCCTCGAAGAAACTCGCCGCGCCCCGCAAGACGATTCACTTCATCTGGGTGCCGGAGTACTTCGGCACGGTCGCGTACCTGACCAATCACCCGGATGTGACGAGCTGCGCCGATGCCGCCGCGACGAGCGGCTGCGTCGTCGCAAACATCAATATGGATATGGTCGGCGAAGATACGGTGAAGACGAACGGCCGCTTCTACGTGACGCGCGCGCCGATGTCGGTGCCGTCGTTTCTCGATGCGCTGCTGCCCGACGTCATCGAGCAGACGCGCGAGGCGAATCTCTTCGCGCCGACCGGCACGCGCAACTGGTGGCCGGCCGACGTGATTCCGTATTTCCAGGGAAGCGATCACGATATGTTCCTCGCCATCGGCGTGCCGTCGTCGATGTTCGGCCACGATCCCGACTGGACGCATCACACGAGTGAGGACACGCCCGACAAGACCGACGCCAGCGAGTTCCGCCGCGTCGGCGTGCTGGCCGCGACCGCCGCGTACTGGATCGCATCAGCCGATGACGCGGCATGGCAGCGGCTCGCGCCGGCCGTCGCCGCCGAACAGCTCCGCGCGAACTCCGCGCGTCTCGTCGATCTTCGCCGCCTCGGCGACACCGCGCTCATCGCGCGCGTGCAGAAGCAGCTCGCCGCCGATGCCGCGATGCTGTCGACGGCAAAGCTCGATTCGCGCGGACAGCTCGTCGTCGCGACGCCGCCGAAAACGACGCACGGTCAATCAATGGCGAAGCGCAACACGGTCGGACCGGTCACGAACAACGCGTGGTCTTCGCTGACCGGCGACGACAAGAAGTGGATCGACGAACAGCGCAAGCGCGAAGACTTCGATGTCCGTCTGTTCGAAACGCTCGGCTTTATGAATGGTGAGCGGAGCAATCGCGAGATCGCCGATCTGCTGACGATCGAGCTCGGCGAGAAGGTCGGCGAAGAATGGGTGCAACGCCTCGCGTCGATCCTGACGTCGCAGAAGCTCGCCGTCGCGGAGTCGCATTGAGCGAGAAGGTGATGGTGGTGGCGACGGACGATCTCCGTCCGTTCCTGACGCACGACGGAATGCTGCGCGATCGCAGCGACGAGCTGCTGCATCTCATCGCCACGAATCATTTCTTCATCGATCGCGACACGGCCGAAGTGTCGCCGCAGTACCGGCAGATCATTCCGTACGTCGTCATTCGCCACGGCGATGAATGCTTCGCACTGGTGCGGACGCGCAAGCAGACGGAAGCAAGACTGCACGACAAGATGTCGCTCGGGATCGGCGGACATATCAATCCCGGCCACGATCTGCAGGCGGGACTGCAGAAGGAGCTCGATGAGGAAGTGCGCATCGGCGGCACGCACACGCTGACGTTCGCCGGCATCCTCAACGACGAGTCGACCGAAGTCGGCCGCGTCCACCTCGGCGCCGTCTATCTGCTCGACGCGTCGACGCGCGACGTCGAAGTGCTCGAGACGGAGAAGATGCGCGGTGAGTGGATCCCGCGCGCCGCGCTCAGCGAGTCACGCGAGTCGATGGAGAGCTGGTCGCAAATCGTGCTCGACGAAGTGCTGTAGCCGGCGCCCCTCACTCATCCTTCTTCTTCTCCGTATCCACCACCGGCCGTTCCTCGACGTGTAATCCGCCGCCGAACGTTCCGCCGCCGCTCGTGCCGAACACGCCGCCTTGCCCTTCGGGAACGCCGTAACGGCCGGGGCCGCTGTGCGCCGCTTCGTCGTAGCCTTCATTCGTCGGATCGTTCTTCTCGCGCGGCGGGGTCGCGCCCTCCGCGTTGTAATCGATGTCGTCTTCGTTCGCCATAATGCGGACTCTGGTGCAAACGCCGCTCCCGATCGACCCGCACATCGCAGAGCTCGTCGCGCATGTGCGCGCGCAGCGAACCGCCGTGATCGTTGCGCCGCCCGGCTCGGGCAAAACGACGCGCGTCCCGCCCGCGATGACCGCGCTCGGACGGACGATCCTGCTGCAGCCGCGACGGATCGCCGCACGCGCGCTGGCACGTCGCATCGCGGATGAGCGGCGCTGGTCAATCGGTGAAGAGGTTGGCTGGCAGATTCGCTTCGAGCGCCGCTTCACCGATCGGACGAAGCTGCTCGTCGCAACGGAAGGAATCCTCACCGCGCGACTGCAATCCGATCCGCTGCTGACCGACTTCAACGTCGTCATCCTCGATGAGTTTCACGAGCGCAGCATTCACGCCGATCTCGCGCTCGCACTCGTGCAACAGGCGGCGGCGTCGCGTGAAGATCTGGCCGTGATCGTGATGTCGGCGACGATCGACGCTGCGCCCGTCGCCGCATTTCTCGGCGGCGCGAGAGTGTTCGACATCGCCGCGCCCCGCTTCCCGATCGAGGTCCGCCATCGGCCGAACATCAGCGTCGCCGCGGCCGTGCGCGAGTTGCTGCCATCGGCGAAAGGCGACGTGCTCTGTTTCCTCCCCGGCGCGCGCGAGATCGATCGCGCGGAGAACGATCTCGCGAACATCGACGCGCTCGTCCTGCCGCTGCACGGCTCGCTCGACGTCGATGCGCAGGAGCGCGCGCTCGCGCCGGCGTCGCGAAGAAAGATCATCCTCGCGACGAACGTCGCCGAGACCTCGCTGACCGTCGAAGGCGTGACGGACGTCGTCGACTCGGGACTGCACAAGGTGCTGCGCTTCGATCCCGAGACCGCCGTCGATCACTTGGTGCTCGAGCGCATTCCGCTCGATTCCGCGCAGCAGCGCGCCGGCCGCGCGGGACGCACCGCGCCTGGACGCGCGACTCGCCTTTGGGATGAGCGCGACATTCTGCGCCCGCAACGCGAGCCCGAAGTGCGGCGCGTCGATCTCGCCGCGCCGGCGCTCGACATCGTGGCGTGGGGCGGCGATCCGCGCACGTTCGCCTGGTTCGAGCGCCCGCAGGAATCGCGCATCGACGCCGCGCTGGCGCTGCTCGAAATGCTCGGTGCGACCGATGGCCGCAAGCTGACGCCGATCGGCGAACAGCTGCGACGCTTTCCGCTGCATCCGCGGCTGGGGCGGGTAATGGTGGCGGCGAATGGGAGTGAGGACGCGGTGGAAATTGTAGAGCGACTGTCCGAAGGAAAACGCGCCCCTCACCCCGCCTTCGGCACCCCTCTCCCACCGGGAGAGGGGTCGGGGGTGAGGGGCGTCGCACGCGAAATCGCCTCCATCGCAAAGCGCCTCTTCGCCGACCGCTACCGTCAACACGTTGACGATGAGACGCTCCGCCGCGCGCTGCTCGCCGGCTTTCCCGATCGCGTGGCGATGCGGCGCGAGAGCGGATGGCTGCTCGCCTCGGGCACCGGCGCGACGCTGGCGCGCTACTTCGTGATCGGCGGCGACTTCATTGTCGTCCTCGACATCACCGGCGAGACGATTCGCAACGCGGTCGCCATCGAGCGCGAATGGCTGACGCCGACGAAGCGCGAGGTCGTCCACACCATCGACAGCGGACGCGTGCGCGCCGTCGAACGGCTCTGGTATCACGGCATCCTGCTGCACGAACAACAGGTGCGCGCCGACGCGAACGAATCGGCGCGCCTCCTCGCGCAACAGGTCGCCATCGATCCCGAGCTGCTGCAGCGCGTCGCCTTCGCGGAGCTCACCATCGACTGGCCGCCGATCGTCGAGCAGGCCGTGGCAGGGCGCTCGCGCACCGACGACGTCGACCTCGCGGCGTTCCTGCCGTACGACCTTCGCCGCAAACTCGATTCGCTCGCGCCGCGATCGTTGCCGTTGCCGAGCGGACGAAGCACGCGGCTCGAATATCGCGAAGACGGCAGCGTCATCGGGTCGGCGAAGTTGCAGGAGCTGTTCGGGCTCGCGGAAACGCCGCGCATCGGACCGCATCACACGCCGATCACCCTCGCTCTTCTTTCACCGAACGGACGCCCGGTGCAGGTCACGCAGGACCTGCGCAGCTTCTGGAACTCGACGTATGCGGAGGTGCGGAGGGAACTGCGCGCGCGCTATCCGAAACATCCGTGGCCCGACGATCCGTGGACGGCCACGCCGACGCATCGGACGAAGAGGCGTTAGGATTCGCGGATGCTGATCGCATCCATCCTTCTCGCAACGAACATGAACGCAACCCTCACGAACGAGCTGGTCACGAAGTACGGCGAGGCGCAGCGGCCGGCCATCGAGCGCGGCTTCGCGCAGGTGCAGCAGTTCTGGCGCGCCGAGGATGGCGACGAGAACGTGATGGCCGAATTCGTCCGGTCGAACTATGCCGGTGATGCGGCGACGCGCGATGCACTCTTCGATCGGATGGAACTGGCGTTCGAAACGCTCGACGGACACATGCTCGAAGTCTCTCGCGACTGGCGGCGGCAGTCCGATCTCGACGTTGGAGCGACGTATCCGTTCGACGACGTGATGGCCGGATATGACCCATCGGCGCACGTCAGCGACGACCTCTTCGCGAACAAGCTGGCCTTCGTCGTCCTGCTGAACTTTCCGCTGACGACGCTCGAACAGCGACTCGCCGAGGGCGATAAGTGGTCGCGAAGGGAGTGGGCGGAAGCGCGGCTGGCGCTGCGGTTTTCGAAGCGCGTTCCGTCGAGCGTCAACCTCGCGGTCGCGCAGGCGGCGGCGGAGTCGGCGCAGTACGTCGCCACGTACAACATCTGGATGCATCACGTCGTGGACGACAAGGGACGGCGACTCTTTCCCGCGAAGATGCGCCTGCTCGAGCACTGGAATCTGCGCGATCAAATCAAAGCGGATTACAGCGATCCGAAAGAGGGACTGGCGAAACAGCGCGCGATGCAGCGTGTGATGGAGCGGATCGTCGATCAGTCGATCCCGGAGTCGGTCGTTGACAGTGCGAAGGTCGACTGGAATCCGTTCACGAACGAGGTGAAGGCGACCACGGTCGACGACAGCGGCGGCGAAGGACGGAACACGACCGCGTCGAATGCGCCGGAGCCGAACACGCGCTACGAGATGCTGCTGAAAGTATTTCGGGCGTCGAAGCAACGCGATCCGTACTCGCCCACCGCGCCGACGCACATCGCGCGGAGCTTCAATGAAGGACGCGAGCTGCCGGAAGCGCGCGTGAAAGCGATGCTTGAGACGGTGCTGACGTCGCCGCTCGTTCCGCGCGTCGCGGCGCTGATTCGCGCGCGGCTCGGGCGTCCGCTGGAGCCGTTCGACATCTGGTACAACGGCTTTCGTCCGCGCGGCGCGTACACCGAGGCGCAGCTGGATGAGATCACGCGAAAGAAGTACCCGACCGCGGCGGCGTACAAGGCCGACATGCCGAATCTCTTTCAGAAGCTCGGCTTCAGCAAAGAGACCGCGGAGATGCTCGCGAACAACATCATCGTCGATCCGGCGCGCGGTTCCGGCCATGCGCTCGGCGCCGCGCGTCGCGACGATCACCCGCATCTGCGCACGCGCGTCGGCAAAGAGGGGATGGATTACAAGGGTTACAACATCGCGGTGCACGAGATGGGACACAACGTCGAGCAGACGTTCTCACTCAACTCGATCGATCACACGCTGCTGTCGGGCGTGCCGAACACCGCATTCACCGAAGCGCTCGCGTTCGTTTTCCAGAATCGCGATCTCGAGCTGCTGGGGCTCGCCAAACCGAGCGAGGAAAGCCGCGCGTTCTCGGCGATCAATGAGTTCTGGGGAACATACGAGATCGGCGGCGTGGCGCTCGTCGACATGGGCGTCTGGCACTGGATGTACGACCATCCGAATGCGACTTCGGCGGAGTTGCGCGATGCCGTCGTCGCCATTTCGAAAGACATCTGGAATCGCTACTACGCGCCGATGTTCGGCAAGCGCGACGTCATCCTGCTCGGCGTCTACGCGCACATGATCGACAGCTTTCTCTATCTGCCCGACTATCCGGTCGGCCACATGATCGCGTATCAGATCGAGGAGCAGATGGAGAAGGCCGGCAGCGTCGGGAAGGAGTTCGAGCGGATGGCAAAGACCGGCAGCGTCACGCCCGATCTCTGGATGCGCACCGCGACCGGCGCGCCGGTCGGCCCCGACGCGCTCCTGCACGCCACCGAACGCGCCCTCGCCAAAGTCAACAAGAAGGGGTCAGGTCTGGAAAATTAACTTTAGCGCGCCGCGCGTAAGTTCAACTTTCCAGACCTGACCCCCGAAGTTGACTTTGGCTACTTTGCTTTTGTCGCTTCGATGCTGATGTCGATGCTGACGTCGTCGCTCAGGAGCGCGCCGCCGCCGTCGAGGACGCGGTTCCAGTTGATGCCGTAATCTTTGCGATCGAGCAGCGTGGTGATGTTGAATCCGGCCTTCTCGTTGCCCTGCGGGTCCTTCTGAAACCCGAGGAACTCGACGGGGAGCGTGACCGCTTTGGAGACGCCGTGCATCGTCAGGATGCCGGTCACGTTGTAGACGTTCTTCTTCGCGGTCTTCTTCACCGACGAGCTCTTGAACGTGATCGTCGGGAACTTCTCGACGTCGAAGAAGTCGGCGCTGCGAAGGTGCTTGTCGCGGCCTTCGAAGCCGGTGTCGATCGACGCCGACTTGATCGTGAAGTCGACCGACGACGCGGTGGCGTTCTTCGGATCGAGGGTAATCGTGCCGGTGAAGTCATCGAACTTGCCCGACACCTTGCTCATCATGTGGCGGATTCGGAAGGTCGCTTCGGAATGCGCCTTGTCGACGACGTAGCTGTCGGCGAAGAGCGGCGTGGCGGCGAGTGCGAGCAAAGCGACGAGGATGCGGATCGGTTTCATGAAAATCTCCTTTGTGAGTTCGTGATGAGCGGGGCTCATCGACCTTTGATTTCGTGGTTCGTGGCCAGCGCGGCGTGAACGCCTTCGCGCGCGCGGTCGAGATGCGATACGAGCTGCGCGAGATCGCGCACGCCGAGCGTGGCCAGCGACTCGAGGCTTTCGTGTACCGGCGCATCGAGTTTCGCGAGGAGCGAGAGACCGGTGGGAGTGATGCGGCACCAGACGCGGCGGCGATCTTCTTCGCAGCGTTTGCGATCGACGAGCTTCTTCTCTTCGAGGCGATCGACAAGGCGGGTAATGCCGGGAGTCTGTTCGATCATCCGTTCGGCGATCTCGAGCGTCGGCAGTCCCTGCTCTCCGGCACCGCGGAGAATGCGCAGGACGTTGTATTGCTGGACGGTGATGTCGTGCGGCTCGACGACGGAGCCGACGAGGCGGCGGATGAGGTCGGCCGTGCGCATGAGGGAGATGGCTGCTTCTTCATGGCGCGAGGAAAAGGGGCGGTTCTGACGGATCTCTTCCTGGATACGGCGGGGTGTGGACACGGAGATAGATTACGAAGCATTAGTTGATATGTCAAGTGATTGCTGCTTCGTATTAAAACGAACGTTCGTGCTATTCTGCGTCGCGAGGAGGCAACCCATGACTCTCACCGATGCTGTTCGCGATGACCTCAACCCGAAGTTCGTCTACCACTCGCCTGTCCACTTCGACGAGCTCGACCCGATGCAGATGCTGCACAACTCGCGCTTCGCCGCGCACGTCGAGCGAGCAATCTCGGCGTGGTACTTCTCGCTCGGCGGACGCTGGGCGCTGAACGTCAACGACA
The DNA here is from genome assembly GCA_025463165.1 of Acidobacteriota bacterium. Classification (GTDB taxonomy): domain Bacteria; phylum Acidobacteriota; class Thermoanaerobaculia; order Gp7-AA8; family Gp7-AA8; genus JAOBAU01. Next base: position 11,381 of record JAOBAU010000416.1, read on the forward strand.
ATCCCGATCAGTTCCACGTCGTTCGCGAGCTGCGCATCGAGTACCTCAATCCTGTCGTCGGTCCCGGCACGATGCGCATCGACGTCTGGGTCGAACGCCTCGGCACCACGAGCTGCGCGTATGGCTTCCTCTGCTCCAGCGCCGACGGTCTCGTTCCCTACGCCCGCGGCGAACGGACGATCGTGAAAGTTGATCCGTCGTCGAAGCGGCCGGCACCATGGACGCCGGAGTTTCGCAATCGCCAGACGGCACTGATGAAGGACCTCCCGGCCTACGCATGAAAGGGGCGCGCACGCGGCAGAGCATTCTCGAGCGCGCCGTCGACCTCGCATCGACGGACGGACTCGAAGGGCTGACCATCGGCAGACTCGCCGAGGAGTTGTCGATGTCGAAGAGCGGCCTTTTTGCGCACTTCGGCTCGAAGGAAGAGCTGCAGCTTGCCGCCATAGAAGCGGCGCGCGAACGCTACATCACGGAAGTCTTTCGCCCGGCACTCGGCGCTGAGCGCGGCTATCCACGACTGCAGGCGATCTGTCGCGGATGGCTCGACTACGTGCGGCGCGGCGTCTTTCCCGGCGGCTGCTTTTTCGCCGCCGCGTCGTTCGAATTCGACGGCCGCCCGGGACCGGTGCGCGATGCGATCGTGGCAACGATGGATACGTGGATCGGCGCACTCGAAAAAGCGATATTGATGGCAAAGGATGAGGGGCATCTGCGCAGCGATGTTGATCCGGCGCTGCTCGCGTTCGAGCTCAACTCGCTGTTCTTCGGAGCCAACTTCGCGTTTCACTTGCGCGGGGATCAGCAGGCGCTCGCGAAGGCGGAGGCCGCGATTGATATTCGATTGCGGGGCGTGGCGAAGAAGGGGCGGAGGAAGGTGGCGTAAAACGCCGCGATCCCGCGCTCGCCGACGTGGTGGCAGCGACTCGATATTCGGTTGCGGGCTCGTCGCCGTCGGAAGATTGCGTAGCGCGGAGTCGCGCCCCTCACCCGCCTTCGGCACCCTCTCCCGGAGGGAGAGGGATAACCGCGTCAGATCCCTCTCCCTCCGGGAGAGGGTGGCGCGAAGCGCTGGGTGAGGGGCGTGTTTTACGCCGCGACGTGGCGAACATCAGCGAACAACAGCATCGCGGCATCACGCGTCGCCACATCGCGAAATGCGCCAACGATCGTCGAGCCTGATCCGGTCATGCGCGCCCATGCGGCGCCGGCGTCTCGGAGTCGCGAAGCCAGCACGCCGAGGTGTGGTCGGGCGGCGAAGACCGGCGCCTCGAAATCATTGATCAACTCATCAGCGTGCGAGAGGAAGTCATCCGCGATCATCTCGCGATAGCGCGCAATGCCCAGCGCCGGCGAGAAGCCGCGCAACATCGCGAACGCTTTCGCGGTGATCACTCGCTCCGGCGGAAAGAGCAACAGCAGCGGAATCTCACCCGACGACGGAAGCGGCGTCAGCACTTCGCCGCGGCCGGTCGCGTACGCGGTTCCGCCGAGCAAAAAGAACGGTACGTCGGAGCCGAGGCGCAGCGCCAGCTCCTCCAGCGGCGCATCGAGAGAAAACATTTTCGCGAGTGCGACCAGCGTCGCGGCGGCGTCCGACGATCCGCCGCCCAATCCCCCGCCCGCCGGGATTCGCTTCTGCAGATGAATCGCGACCGGTGGCGAATCGAGCGCGCGTGCGGCGCGGACCACGAGGTTGCGCTCATCGGTTGGAATCGTTCGGTCGTCGCACGTGAACGAGAATTGTTCCGCCGGCTCGATCGTCAGCGTGTCGTGCAGCGAGATTTCCTGGAAGAGCGTTTCGAGATCGTGAAAACCGTCGTCGCGTCGTCCGGTGACGCGCAGCGCCCAATTGATCTTGGCGTGCGCTTCGACCTGCATTACGGCGCGACCTTCGCGTCGCTCGACACCAGCTCGAGGTGCTCGATCTCCAGCTTCTGTCCGGGACGTTCGACGACGACGTGCACCGGCGGAAATTGCGGCGGATCGTACGTGATGACGACGTCGCCAACGTGCGCGCTCGCAAGTCCGGCCGGCGTCGTCACGAACGTTCCCGCCGCCGCGGACGGCGGCAAGCCGATGATTAACAATGCGAGCTCCGCGGGCGTCAGCGACGGCGCGAAGAAGCCGACCGTTTTCGCCAGCTCCGCCGCCGAACCTTCCTGCTTCTTTCGCTCGAGATCGTTGTACAGCGTCACGCGATCGCCATCCGCGTAGAGCCGCATCGCGCTCGTGTTCACCGGCGTGTACGCCGTCAGCAGCATTCGTCCGTTCGCGTCGACCTGCAGCTGTGCGCGGAACGACTGCGACTTCCCGTTCGACGTTGCGCGCACACGCATGTAACTGCGCGCTCCCGCGAACGCGGCGCGGCGCGCGAGCAGCTCGCGCATCGCATCATCGTTCGTCCTTGCGGTGAGCGCCGACAGCGGAGCTTCCTGCGCGCCGGCGGGCGGGCGTCCGGAACGGCACGCCGCGGCAAGCGCCAGCGCGCAGAGAACGGCGAAACGGAACTTCATTGACGCTGCGCCGTCTGTTGCTTCTCGACGTCGGCGATTTTCGATTTCAGTTTCGCCTCATCTTTCGGCTCCGGTCCGAGCGACAACGCCATCCGGTACGTCGACAGCGCGCGGTTGTAATCGCCGCGCTTCACGAGCACGTCGCCGAGGTGTTCGTGCACGGTCGCGTCGCGCGGAAGCAGCTTCGTCGCATCGGTCAGATACTTCTCGGCGAGATCGAGCTTTCCCTGGCGGTAATAAACCCAGCCGAGCGAATCGATGAACGCGCCGTTGCGCGGCTCCTGGCTCACCGCGCGATTCAACATCTCCGCGGCGCGCTCGAGATTCGTCCCCGACTCCGCCCACATGTAGCCGAGGTAGTTGAGTGTTGCGGCGTGTTCGGGATGCTTCGCAAGGATCTGCTGAAACGCCTGTTCGGCGTTCGTCCGATCGCCGCTGCGTTCGTACGCCGAGCCGAGCTCGAACTGCAGATCGACCTCGTCCGGCTTCGACTTGAGCGCATCTTTCACGATCGCCAGCGCGGTCGGGTAATCCTCGAGTGCGACATACGCTTCCGCTGCCGCGATGACGTTGCGAGGTCCGAACTTCGTCTGCGTCGCGGCGGCGACACGCGCACGATCCTTGTCGCCGGAGCGCGACAACATCTCGATGTAGCGCGCGTTGAGCCACGGCTCGGATGCGAACTTGTCGACGAGCGGCTGCAGCAGCGCGACCCCTTCGGCGTAGCGTTTCTGTTTACGCAATGCATCGACGGCGATGTTGATCGCCTGGTTGTTCAACTTGTCGCGGAAGACGACGATCGGCTTCGCCATATCGAGCGCGCCGGCGTAGTTTCCCTTCTGCAGTTCGATGTACGCGAGCTGCGTCTTCGCGATGATCTGCACGCCGTCCGGAACGTCTTTGATGGCGAGCAGCGTGTTGAGCGATTTCGCCGCATCCGCCCACTTCTTCTGCCCCATCTGCGACATCGCGAAACTGAGCAGCACTTCCGGATCCTCCGGGTTCTTCTCGAGGATCTGACGATAAATCTTCTCCGCCTGATCGTACTGTTCGAGATCGTTCAGCGCTTCGGCCATGTAGAAGAGCGAGCGCGAATCCTTCGGATCGGCATCGAGCAGCGTCTTGAAACTGGCGCGCGCTTTTTCGGACTGGCCGGAGCGCAGCTGGAAGTACGCCTGCTGGCGCTGCAGATCGAGATTGGCCGGATCGTCATTGATGAGCGGCTGCAGCACGTCGGCCGCTTTCTGCCACTCGTTACTCTGCTGATAGATTTCGACGAGCTGCAGGATCGCGGGGCCGAACGTCGGATCGACGAGCACGGCATGCTCGAGATACTGCTTCGATTCATCGCCGCGGCCGAGCTTGGTCAGGACCTGCGCGTACGTGTAGTTGATGCCGCGCTGATCCGGAACACGCTCGAGCAGCGTTGCGAGAACGCGCTCCGCTTCCGCGTTGCGTCCGGTGCCGAGCTGAATCTGCGCGACCGCCATGCCGGTGGCGATGTCGTCGGGATTGACGCGGAACGCGGCCTGAAGGTGCGTCAGCGCGTCATCGACGCGCGCGCGATCGTTGCCGGCGCGATCGAAGAGGATTCGTCCAAGGATCCGCTGTGCGTCGTAGAAGTCGGGATACTTCGTCGTGACGGAGCGCAGCTCTTTCTCCGCCGCTTCGGTGCGTCCCGCATCGACGAGGATCATGGCGCGCTCGTAGCGCAGCACGAGATCGTTCGGATTCTTCGCGATGACTTTATCGATCAGCGTCAGCGCTTCGTCATATCGCTGATCCTCGGCTGCGAGTTTCGCGATGATGAAGTCGTACGGCTCGGAGGGGAACTCCTGCGCCTTCGCGCCGGCGGCGAAAGCGAACGCCGCGGCGACCAGCGCCAGCATCATTTTCATCTTGAGTTTCATCGTATCACCCGGTATCTGAACAGCCTGGCGCTCGCGCCGCATTCTGTTGGACGCAACCGGCGCCAAATCGTCACAGAGCCCGTTTCGTGCCATCCGCCGAGTCGCTTCACATCGCGCAACACTTGCAGGGTGAATGTGCTAAAAGCCGAGTTACTGCATGAGCCTCGACCGCCTCGAGATCACGCCGTTCGCCAGTATCGCCGCCGAAATCCTCCAGCATCGGAGGACCGGCGTGCTGACGATTGTCCGGCCGCCGCTGCGCAAGGAGCTCTACTGGTCGCAGGGTGAGCTCGTCTTATCAACCTCAGCGACGCCGGAAGATTCGCTCCCCGATTTCCTCGTCCGCCGCGGGATCATCACGCCACAACAGGCGCTGGCGATGGCCGAAGTCGCTCCGACTGAAGCGGCCGCGGCATTTCACGAAGCGGGCGTGCGCGATCTCTCTTCGCGCCAGACGCTGCTGCGCGAATGGCTGGCGTCGCAATTCGTACCGCTCTTCTCGCTTGATGAAGGAACGTCCGCGTTCAGCGAAGACGTGGCCATCGATCCGGATAAACGCGTGTTCCTGCAGTCGACGGCCGCGCTGGTGCTGGAAGGGATTCGCGCAATTTCGAATGGACTGGTGCTGCGCCGTTCGCTCGGCGACATCAAGCGCGAGATCGGTCCGCCGCGCGAGAGCCGCTATTCGCTCGATACGATTCCGCTCAACGAAACAGAGCGCCGCATCGCTGCATCGCTGGCGACGCCGCTGACGATCGAGACGTTCCTCAAACAATTCCCGAGCGATTCGCTCACGGCCGCGAAGGTCGTCATTGGAATGCTGACGCTCGGACTGTTCGAGGTTGTCGATCGCGAAGCGCGGCACGTGCAGGAGATGACGGATGCCGCATCGATGCAGCGCGACCTCGAGCTGCTCGCGGCGATCGGCTCCGACGATCAGCGTTCATTGCGTGCGATCGGTCTGTCGCGCCAGCTCGAGGCGACCGATCACTATCACCTGCTCGATCTGCCGCGCGCCGCGACGCGCGCGCAGGTCGCGTCGCAGGGAGAGTTGCTGAAGAAGCGCTACGACCCGGCCACGTATCCGCCGGCTGCGCGGCCGGCGGTCGAAGCGATCGTCCGCCGCATCGATGAAGCGGTGACGATTCTTCGCGATCCGGTGAAGCGGCAGGCGTACGACAAGCTCGGCACGCCGCAGGCGGGAGCGGTCACCGGCGATCTGCAGCAGCGCGCGACGCAGCGCTCAATCGCGGAGCAGAATTTTTCGCGCGCGAAGGAGCTGGCGATCGAAGGTGATTACTACGGCGCGATCATCCTGCTGAAGCAGGCGGTGAAGTTCGCGCCCGATCACGCCGAGGCGTGGTTCCTGCTCGGCAGTTGCCAGGATCGCAATCCGAACTGGCGGCGTGAAGCGGCGGAGAGCATGCAGCACGCGCTGTCGATCGACCCGAACCACGTCGACGCCATGATCGCGCTGGGCGATATTTATCGGAGCGAGGGATTAACGTCGCGCGCGCAGAGTTGCTACGACGATGTGCTGAAGATCGCGCCTGAGAACCAGCAGGCGAAGTCGCGGCTGCAGTTGATTAAGAAGCGGTAGCTCGCGGCGCCAAACGATCGCGCGCGGTGTTTGACCGAACGTATACCTCTGCGATATACATGACGCGTGGCGATGCTCGACCCGTCCGAGTGGGAAGGATGTGATTGGGACGACGGAAACATCGGTAAGAACTGGCCGAAGCATCGCGTTACAGATTGGGAGATCGAAGAGATTTTTCTGAACGTCCCAATCGCATTCGGCTCAGACGTTCCGCATTCTTCGATGGAACAGAGGTACGTTGCTCTCGGTCAGACCAACAGAGGGCGCCGGCTGTTCGTTGCGTTTACCATCCGTGGTCGCCTGATCCGACCAATATCAGCTCGCGACATGAACGCGCGTGAGCGGAGATCTTATGAAACGCTTAAAGAAGATACCGAAATTCAAGGATGAGGATGCCGAACGAGAGTTCTGGTCGAGGGCGGATTCGACCGAATACATCGATTGGTCCAAAGCGCAGAAGCTCGTTCTGCCGAATTTCCGCCCGACGCTTCGAACCATCTCTCTGCGCCTGCCCGAGTCAATGATTGCGGAGCTCAAACTGCTCGCCAATCAGCGCGATGTCCCGTACCAATCGCTGCTCAAGGTTTTTCTGGCCGAAAAGATCAAAGAGGAGCGGAGCGGCAAGCCGGTCAAGCCGCCACGGCGCGAGTCGCGAAGCTGACGAGCGACGTCAGTGCCTGGCCACCGAATAGAACACGCGCGTCGAGCCGCCGTACACCTCCCCCGGCACCGCGCGGTGGAACGCGACGATTGCTTCGCCGTTGCGCGTTTCCGCATCCGCGAACGTCCGGCCGCTGCCTGTGGTGTCGGCGATGATGAAACGTTCCGGCTGCAGTTGTGAATCGAGTGCGTACCCTTCGATCGATTCTTTGCGCGCGATGACGACGAGCGGTCGATTGCCAACCATCGCCAGCGACAGCGGTGCTTCCGTCGGGGTGATGCCGAGAGAAACGGGAGCGGTATCGATTGGCAGGCCATCGCGTGCGAAACGTCTCGTCAACACCGTGATGCCGGACCACGTCACGAGATACTCGCTGCCGGTCCAGATCACGTGGGGATTCACGCCGCCGTTGTTGACGGCCACGCTGCGCGGCGCGTCGAGTGCGCGGCCATTTGCATCGATCCGCATCATCAGAATCCGTGGCGGGAAGCATTCCGGAATGATTCCGCACGGCGCGCCGATCTCCCAGACGAGCAGCGCTTCGTTGCCGCTCCACGCGATCTTCGGGACTGACGCGCCGTCGAACGCGTAGCCGTTCGGTGTGGCCGGCACGAGAATCTCGCCGTTCAACCCGCCGAAACGCGCCGTGCGATGGCGCATCCCCGCATTCGCCGCGAGGATCGGCGTGCCGTCGGCGGCGAAACGCGCCACGCGAATCTCTCCGTAAATGCCCGGGTAGATGACGAGGAATTCGCTGCCGCTCCACGTCGCTTCGAAGCCGCGGTCGTAGTACGAGAGATTGGTGATGACGTGCGCTTCCGGCTGTTCCGTGGAAGAGCTGTCGACGACGCGTCCCGCTGTCAGCTGACCGCCGTCGTTCCAGACGGCGAGGTAATCATCGCCATCAGTTGCGAGGCGCACTTTTCGCGGCGCGGCGTGTGGCGGAAAACGAAGCTCGCTCGCGATGGCGCCGCTCGCGTCAAGACGTACGCCGCGCAACGCGGAAGGCTGGAGCTCGATCCACGCGATCGCATTGCCGGCGACGGCCGGCAACTCCTGCGCGATCGTTGCAGCGGAGACGAGTTGCTCGCTGCTCCATTGCAGCGTGTTGCAGCCGATCGGCGCGACCGCTGAATAGAGATCGTTGCGAAGCCGCTCTCCGACCGCGTCGTTCACGGCTTCGCTGCGGATGCGCAGCAGTGACGCGCCGTCAGTCGCGAACACGATGGCCGGCGCCAGCTGGAACGGCGCGGCGTCGCAGCCGATGATCGTGCCGAACGTCGATACCTGATCGGACCACGTCACCAGCGTCTGATCGCGACGAAGTTGCATCGTATCGACGCGCAGTGCATCGGCGGTCGTCGCGCGCGCCAGAAGACGCGGTGCTTCGACGCTGCTGCCATCGCGGCTCACGCGTGTCGTCATGATGCGGCGCTCGGATGCCGCGTTTGACGTCGTGCCGTCGCGCTCGATCCATGCCACGAGATATTCGCTGCCGGTCCAGACGACGGACATCGAGAGCACGACGACGCGCGGCTTCCCCTCGAGGATCACGACGCCGCTTCGTTTGCGCGTGCCATCGCTGCCGAGGAAATCCGCCAGAATCCGGCCGCGGTCATCGGCGAAAAAATAGTTCGCCACGACCGAGATGTAGTCGCTGCCGTCCGTCGCATCGTCGAACGAAGTACCGAAGCGCGGCAGGTCGAGTCGCGCAAGCGGATGCAGCGAGAGATCGGTGAAGATCGCGGTCTCATCGCCGAGTGCGTTATGGATGAACCAGCCCCGATCGCCGCGCGTCACGCGTGGATCGAAGAGCAGCGGAACGTCAACCGTTCGCACGGCACCGATCGTCGCTTCAGGCGACACATGAACGATCGCGACGGAATCATCGCCCGGAATCGAAACGCTCCACCCGTCCGGCTCCGCGAACACCTGCGCCTTTCCGTAGTAGCTCCTCGCATTGCACGACTGAATGACGAAGCCCTTCGGATCGAGGATGCGGCCGTCGCGATCGAAGCGCGCGGCGTACAGCGACTGACCTTCGTATTCATCGCAGTCGCGTCCATCCCACCAGACGGCCAGAGCGCGATCGCCGGAAAATGCGATCTCCGGCGGCATCCGAAGATGCGCAGCCGGCGCCGGCCGCGGCGCGGAAACCGGAGTACCGCTGATGAGGGCAAAAAGAAAAAGGAGCACGGAGGGCATCGTGCTCCTTCTTACGGAGGTACGGCGATGAGCGTTGGTCGATTACATGAGATCGCGCATGATCTCGTCGAGCGATTCGCGAGACGGACGCGTCCGTTCCTGCGACAGCGACCAGAGCGGATCGTCAACCAGATTCAGCTGCTTGAGGAAGCTCTTCTTCTCCGGTCGTAAATAGACGAGTCCGGTCAGCATCTGGCCGGCGTCGACGGCGCGATGCAACCGCTGCAACGCCTGCACGGCATCGCTTGCGTCGTAATCCTCTTCGAGCTTCTTCAACAAAATGCGCGAGCCGTCGTGCAGCTCGACTTCCTTCACCGTTCCCGGCTCGTACTCGACTTCGATCTGTTCGTATGACTGCACGAAACCGATCTGCTGCAGCAGTTCCTGATGTTCTTTCGCGTACTGATAACCCTTCGTCGAACCTTCGTGATTGTTGAAGGTGACGCAGGGCGAGATGACGTCGATGACGGCGGTGCCGTCGTGCGCGATCGCGCCTTTGAGGATGTTGATCATCTGCTTCGGATCGCCGGCGAAGCCGCGTGCGACGTAACCGCATCCGAGCTCGACGGCGAGCGCGCAGAGATCCATCGGCGGCAGATCGTTGATCACGCCCGTCTTCAGCTTCGAGCCTTCGTCGGCCGTCGCGGAGAACTGGCCTTTGGTCAATCCGTACACGCCGTTGTTCTCGATGATGTAGACGATCGGGATGTTGCGCCGGACCATGTGCATGAACTGGCCGAGGCCGATCGAAGCGGTGTCGCCGTCACCGGAAACGCCGATGCCTACGAGCTGATGATTGGCGAGCATCGCGCCGGTGGCGACGGCCGGCATGCGCCCGTGCACGCTGTTGAAACCGTGCGAGCGCGACAGAAAATACGCCGGCGTTTTCGACGAGCAGCCGATGCCGCTGAACTTCGCGACCCGTCCCGGCTTCACGCTCATCTCATAGAACGCGCGGATGATTTGATTGGAGATAGTGTCGTGGGCGCAGCCGGCGCAGAGCGTCGACTTGCAGCCGGAGTAGTCGGTCGCTTTCAGGCCGACTCGATTTTCTTTCGTCGCGTCGGCGGTG
>JAOBAU010000432.1 GCA_025463165.1 Acidobacteriota bacterium
CACCGCCACGCTTTCGGAAGAGATCACCGTCCGCGGCATGCGTCCGATTCCGACGCGCAGCGCGACCGCCACGAAAACCGATACGCCGCTGCGCGATGTGCCGCAGGCCGTCACCGTCATCTCGAGCGAAGTGATGGCGCAACAGACGATGCGCAGCATCGGCGACGTCGTCCGCTACGTTCCCGGCATCGGCATCGCGCAGGGCGAGGGAAACCGCGACACTCCCGTCTTTCGCGGAAACAGCTCCACCTCCGATTTCTTCGTCGATGGCGTTCGGGATGACGTGCAGTACTTCCGCGACATCTACAACGTGGAGCGCGTCGAAGCGTTGAAGGGTCCGAACGCGATGATTTTCGGACGCGGCGGCGCCGGCGGCGTGCTCAATCGCGTGACGCGCCAGGCGGAGTGGAAGCCGGTGCGCGAGCTGACGCTGCAGGGAGCGTCATGGAATGACCGACGCCTGACCGGCGACTTCAATCAGACCATCGGAGACGACATTGCGGCGCGTGTGACCGCGCTGTACGAGAAGTCCGATTCATACCGCGACGGCGTGACGCTGGAGCGGCAGGGAATCAATCCGACGTTTGCATTCGCGATCGGACCGAACACAATGTTGCGGGCCGGATACGAATATTTTCACGACGATCGGACGGCCGATCGCGGCATCACGTCATTTGCCGGAAAACCGGTCGCGACCGATGCGTCGACGTTCTTCGGGAATTCGGACCTCAGCAATGCACGCGCGACGGTCAACACATGGTCGACCTCGCTCGATCACAGCTTCAATGACCGCGTCTCGCTGCGCAGCCGGCTCTTCTACGGCCACTACGACAAGTTCTATCAGAACGTTTTTCCCGGCCTCGTCGACACGACCGGCCGCGACGTCAGCATCTCTGCCTACAACAACGCCACGCGGCGGCAGAATCTGTTCAGTCAGACGGAGCTCGTCGCGTCGAAACAGACAGGCAGCATCGCGCATACGATCCTCGCCGGCGTCGAGATCGGCAGACAGGTCACCGACAACTTCCGCAACACCGGCTTCTTCACCTCGGCCGGTGCAAACGTGACGAGCGTTCTCGCGCCGCTGAGCGATCCGACGACGAATCTTCCGGTGACGTTCCGGCAGAACGTGACCGATGCCGACAACCACGGCATTGCGCGCATCGCATCGATCTACGTGCAGGATCAGCTCACGCTCTCCACGCATCTGCAGGCAATTGCCGGACTTCGTTACGACAGCTTCCGCGTCGACTTCCTGAACCACCGGAGCAACGCCACGTTCAACAGCAATGACGGCATGCTCTCGCCGCGGCTCGGTCTCGTTTACAAACCGGTCGAGCCGGTGTCGGTTTACGCGAGCTACAGTCTTTCGTATCAGCCGCGCGCGGGCGAACAGCTCTCGTCGCTCACTCTGTCGAACGCCGCGCTCGAGCCGGAGACGTTTCGCAATTACGAAGTCGGCGTGAAGTGGGAGATCGCGCGGGTGCTGGAGGTGAGCGCCGCCGCCTATCGTCTCGATCGCGGCAACGTCGCCGTTCCCGATCCCGTCAATCCGTCGCTGACGACGCTCGTCGACGGACAGCGGACGCGCGGCATCGAGCTCAGTGCCTCCGGAAACTTCTCGCGCGCGTGGAGCGTGATCGGCGCGTACGCATATCAGGATGGGGAGATCACACGCTCCATTTCTCCCACCGCGCTGGCCGGCGCGCGGCTGGCGCAACTTCCCGAGCATTCGTTCTCTCTCTGGAACAAATACGACGTTTCGCCGTCGTGGGGAGTCGGTGCCGGCGTCATTCATCGCGGCGAGCTGTTCACGTCGACCGACAACACGGTGACGCTGCCGGGGTTCACGCGCGTCGACGCCGCGATCTTTTACACGATCAACGAGCGCCTGCACGCGCAGTTGAACGTCGAGAATCTGCTCAATACGAATTACTACGTGTCGGCGAACAGCAACACGAACATTACCCCTGGCTCGCCGCGCACGATTCGTTTGAGCTGGACGACGCGCTTCTAAGCATTCACATCGGCGTCCGCGTGCTCGTCATGGATCGGCACGTCTGTCCGCGACGAGGAGAGAAAGCGGCGGATGACGTCGGCCTGTTTGCGCGCCTCCGCTTCCTGATCTTCGAAGCGGCGCGCCATCCAGGTGTGTCCGCGCTCGCGCTCGGCGGCGCCGAGGCGGTGGGAGAGACGGGAGCGTTCGTCGAGAGTCTTGAGGGCCGTCCAGAGTGCTTCCTCGACCTTCTCATCCTGCGCGCCGAGCAGCCACTCCGGCGACAGCGCGTGGCCGACGCGGCAGCGATAACGTACGTAGCCTTCGTGCGAAAGCTCCCACAGGACGCCGCCGCAATCGGGACAGGAATAGGGCGACGGCGTTCCCGGACGTTCGTCGACGGCCATCGCTTCGCGGTCCATTGAGGCAATCCGTTTTTCCATTTCGAGATCCGCGTCATGCGGTGAAGCGCGGCGTTCCGGCAGAGGCCTCGCCACCGCGGCGGCGATTGCGGCGGCGATATTCGAGAGCGGCACGATGGCGTCCGCTTCGACGTGCTCGACGGCGCTGCGGGGCATCGACGGATAGATGGCATCGTCGGGATCCTGCACGATGGCGATGCCGCCGCGCTGCTTGATGGCCTGCAATCCGGCGGTACCGTCGTCGAGGCTGCCGGTCAATACGACACCGATCGCGCCCGAGCCATAAGCGAGCGCGGCGCTGCGAAAGAGCACGTCGACGGCCGGCCGATGCCGATTCTCCCGCGGTCCGCGCGCGAGCCGGATCACACCATCCTCAACGATGAGATGGCGATCGGGCTGCGCGACGTAAATCATGCCGGGCTTGATCTTCACGCCGTCCGTCGCCGCGACGACCTCTAGCGAAGTGCGGCGGGCGAGAATGACCGGCAGCATGCTCGGCGAATCGGGCGGAACGTGCAGCACGATACAGACGGGAGCGGCGAGCGTTTCCGGCAGGTCGCGGACGACGGCCGACAGCGCTTCGACTCCACCGGCCGAGGCACCGATGACGACGATTCTTTCTGATTTCAAGACATTACTCCGCGGTTGGCAAAGCAAGACTATTGCCGAGCCGCTACAATGCGCGAAACCCCATGCCCCGGACGGACAAACGGACGCGGACAAAAGCCGCGAAAACGCCGCAGCACGAAGCATCGCCCGCAAAGGCACCAGCCAGATTCCCAACTGTCGGCGTCGGCGCCTCGGCCGGCGGCATCGAAGCCTTCACCGCGCTGCTTCGAGCCGTTCCCGACGATCCCGGCTTTTCGATCATTTTCGTGCTGCACCAGAATCCGCGCCGCGCCGGCGCGCTCGTCCCGATCCTGGCGCGCGCCACGACGATGCCGGTGGCGCTCGCGGCCGCCGGTGAGCAACTCGCCGTCAATCGGATCTATGTCGCGCCGGCCGATTCCGAAGTGACCATCGTCGACGGCGTGATTCACCTTTCGCCGGTTCGCGCGCAGGAAGGCTCGCCGATCGACGTCCTCTTCAGTTCACTGGCGAGCGACAGCGGCAGCCGAGCCATCGGCGTCATCCTTTCCGGTGCGCTTTCCGACGGCGCGCTCGGCGCACAGACCATCGCCTCGGCCGGCGGAATCGTCTTCGCCCAGGACCAGAGCGCCAGCTTCGACAGCATGCCGCGCAGCGCCGGCACTCCCGACTTCATCCTTCCGCCGGCCGAGATCGCGCGCGAGCTCGTCCGCATCGCCCGTCACGCCTACATGACGGAGACGGATGAAGGCGTGCCGCAATTCACCGATCGCGATCTTCAGCAGGTCTTCGCGCTCGTCGACGCCGGACACGATCTCGATTTCAGCCATTACAAAGCGACGACCGTCGAGCGGCGCATCCGCCGCCGTATGGCATTGCACAAAGTCGATTCGCTTTCCGCGTACATCGAATTGCTGCGGACCAACGCGAAGGAGGTCGAGCTCCTTTACAGCGACATCCTCATTCGCGTGACGAGCTTCTTTCGCGATCCGGAAGTGTTCGACACGTTGAAGCACGATCTGCTGCCGGCGTTGTTGAAATCGCACGCGGACGGCAATCCGGTTCGCGTCTGGGTGCCGGGTTGCGCCACCGGCGAGGAAGCGTATTCGTTCGCCATTGCGCTGCTCGAAGTGGCCGGCGACTCCGGCGTGCAATGCGGCATGCAGATCTTCGGCACCGACGTCAGTGAAGCGGCCATCGACTTCGCGCGCGGCGGAACATATCCGGAGAGCATCGCCGAAGAGATGTCGCCCGAGCGGCTGCGGCGTTTCTTCACGAAAGTCGAAGGCGGCTATCGCGTCGTGCGAGCGGTGCGCGACTGCTGCATTTTCGCGCGGCAGAACCTCACCAAAGATCCGCCGTTCTCGCGGCTCGATCTCGTCAGCTGCCGCAACGTCATGATCTACCTCGGCGCGGTGCTGCAGCGAAAGGCGATGGCGATCTTCCACTACTCGCTGCGGCCTGAAGGCTATCTGCTCCTCGGCAACTCGGAGACGGTCGGCACGCACGCGGAGCTCTTCGCCGTCATCGACCGGCGCCACAAGATCTATCAAAAAAAATCGTCGTTCGCACGCGTACCGGTCGACTTCACGCCGGCCGCCACGCGCGAACCGGCGGAGACACGACCAATGGACGAAGATTCGACAGCCGCGGCGAACAGCCTTCTTCGCGATGCCGACAAGGCGCTGCTCGCCCGCTACTCGCCGCCCGGTGTATTGATCAACGACTCGATGGAGATTCTTCAGTTCCGCGGCCGCACCAGCGAGTTCCTTTCGCCCGCGCCCGGACGTCCCAGCTTCAATCTGATGAAGATGGTGCGCGAAGGGCTCTTCGCCGATCTCCGCGCCGCCATCAATGAAGCGCGCAAACGCGACGCCGCGGTGCGGCGGCCGTCCGTACACGTCACGAACGATGCCGGCTCGACCATCGTCGACATCGAAGTCGTCCCGTTCGCGTCAGGGACGCAGGAGCGCTTCTTCCTCGTGCTGTTCGATGACGCGCGGCAGGATCCGCTCGCGATACCGGCGAAAGGAAAGGCGAGCACAAAAGCGGCGAAGGAGAAGGAACGTCCCTCCGATCCGCGGCAGGTGGCGCGGCTCAAGCGCGAGCTCGATGCCACTCGCGAGTATCTGCAATCGATCATCGAAGAACAGGAAGCGATGAACGAGGAGCTCCGCTCGGCGAATGAAGAGATTCAGTCGAGCAACGAGGAGTTGCAGAGCACCATCGAGGAAGTGGAGACGGCGAAGGAAGAGCTGCAGTCGACGAACGAAGAGCTGACGACGTTGAACGAAGAGCTGGCGTCGAGCAACGTCGAGCTGGCAGAGGTGAACAACGATCTGCAGAATCTGCTCGCGTCGGTCGACGTCCCGATCGTGATGCTGAGCGGCGAGCGGCGCATCCGCCGTTTCAGTCCCGGCGCGCAACGGCTGCTGAATCTGATGCCGTCGGATGCCGGCCGTCTGATGAGCGAGGTGCGTACGAGCATCGATCTGCGATCGCTCGACGCGGTGATCACCTCCGTCGTCGAGTCGCTCGAAATGCAGCAGGTCGAGGTGAACGATCGCGACGGCCGTCCGTGGCTCTTGCGCGTTCGCCCGTATCGGACGATCGACAACAGGATCGATGGAGCGGTGCTTGCGCTGACGCCCGCCGCACCGGTGAAGAAGAAACGCTGACGCTCAGCGTTGTCTGACGCGCATTCGTCCGCGCATCGAGTCGATCTCATCGCGGATGAAGTCGACCTGCGCGAGCAGCTCTTCGATGTCCTGCGCCAAGTCGCGCGTACGCACTTTGACTCCGGCGTTGCGTCGCGATGCCGCGAGCTCGCGCCAGAGCTGCGTCCGTTTCGTTGCGCCGAGTGAACCGATGCGCAGCACCAGCTCATCGTCGGAACCGTGGCCTTTGTCCGCGTCCGCGAGCAATTCGTCGGGCGCCTTGCGCAACGTTTTAGCGATCAGTAGAAACAAACTGACGTCGAGTGATTGCTTGCCGTTCTCAATCCGCGAGAGCGTAGCCGCGCTGACGTCCAGTTGGTCGGAAAGGACGGTGAGGGAAAGGTGCTGTTCCGTCCGCGCCTCGCGAATTCTTTCGCCGATGGTCATCGACAAATGGTACCAGAGAAGGGCTCAGGACCGCGATGCGCAGCTCCTGGCGGCCGCGACGAACTCATCGATATCGAACGGCTTTCGCACGACCGCATGCACTCCGAAGTCGCCTGCACGGCTGACTGTTTGCGTATCGGCGCCGGTGGCGATGATGATGCGCCGGAGCATGCGCGGCTCGATTCCGCGGATTCGCTCGAGCAGCTCGAGACCGCCGAGGCGCGGCATCATCAGGTCGAGCACGATGACGGCATAGTCGCCGTTCGCGAGCCGGTCCAGCGCATCTTCGCCATCGACCGCGAAGTCGACCTGGAAGCCGGCGCGGGCGAGCATTCTGTCGAACAGACCGCGCACCGGTTTGTCGTCGTCGACGACGAGCAGACGTCGTCGCGAGTTCTGGACGCGCGTCCGCGGCGGCAGGCTTGAATGAGGCAGGGCGCTCATCAGTGTGAGCGACACGATACGTTGCGGCTGGCGCAAACGTCGGTACGGCGGCGTACATCTCTACGGCAGTTTTTCCTGCGACCGCTCGACACGCCGCCGCAGCTTCTCGATGTTCTCGAGCAGCCGCGAGTTTTCATCCTGCCGGCTTGACGTGCTTTCGAGATCGTCTTCGAGGTCTTTTCGCTGCCGCCGCAGTGCTTCCGCGATTGTCTTCAGCTCAGCCATCGTGATTCTGTTTCCGATGAAGCAAGTGCGTTGCCAGTCGCGGATTCAGCGCGACAAGACCGCTGCGATCGCTTCCACGAGCGTGAAGGGATCGATCGGTTTCAGCAGCCGGCTGTCGAAGTGCGTGCTCTCGGCCGAGCCAGCCTCCATCGGAAACGCGCTCAACGCCACGATTTTCGTATTCTTCAGGCTCGGCCGTCGCCGCAGCTCGCGAGCGAGCGCGTATCCATCCATGACCGGCATGGCGATGTCGGTGATGACGACGTCCGGCTCGTTGCCATCGAGCCACGCCAGTGCCGCGGCCGCCGATTCGAATGCGATGGCCGTCGCGCCCGATCGAGCGAGCGTCGCGCGAATGAGCATGCGGCCGTCCGGATCGTCTTCAACCAGCACAATGCTGACGCCGGCAAGCCGTTTCGAATCCATCGACGGCGCCGGCATCTCCGTTTCGTGCCGCTCCGGAATCGCTTCCACCGGCACGACCGCCGCAATCGGCAACGTCACCGTGAACTGCGAGCCGCGTCCGCGGCCGGAGCTGCTCGCCTCGATCGTCCCCCCGTGCGCTTCAACGATGTATCGGACGATCGACAATCCCAGTCCGAGGCCGCCGTGCGTTCGCGTGCGTGCACTCTCCGCCTGGCGGAACGGTTCGAAGACGTGCTGCAGAAAATCGACGTCGATCCCTTCGCCGGTATCGCTCACGGTGATCCGTACTTCACTCGACGTTCGCATCGCCACGACGTGTACGGCGCCGCCGGCCGGCGTGAACTTCACCGCATTCGTGAGCAGGTTCCAGACGACCTGCTGGATGCGGGTGGAGTCGACGAACGCGCTGCCGAGCGACGAAGCGAATGAGGTGTTGATCGAGATCGATTTTGCGTCGGCACTCTGGCGGACCGATTCGATCGCTCCCTCGAGCACGCTCGCGAGATCGACGTGCTCGGGACGAAGACGCAGTTTGCCGGAGACGATGCGCGAGACGTCGAGCACGTCGTCGATGAGTCGCGCCTGCAACTCGGCGCTGCGCGCGATAGCGTTAATAGCGTCCGCGACGAGGACGTCGTCGCTCTTCAACGTCGGCAGGAGCCGCGACCAGCCGAGGATCGCGGTCATCGGCGTGCGCAACTCGTGGGAGAGCGTCATCAGAAATTCGTCTTTGGCGCGGTTCGCTTCCGATGCGACACGGAACGATGCCTCAGCGTGCCGTTTTTCTTCTTCGGCCTGCTGCCGCGCGGCGCGTTGCTCGAGCAGCGCACGTTGCATCTCCTCGGCGCGTTTGCGGTCGGTGATGTCGCGCAGCACTTTCGCGAATCCACGCAGTTCGCCGTGCGGTCCGCGCACCGCGGTCAACACCGCGTTCGCCCAGAAGCGCGTGCCGTCTTTGCGAACGCGCCACCCTTCATCTTCGACGCTTCCGCGCTCGCGCGCCATCGCCAGCTCGCGCTCAGGTTTGCCATCGCGCACGTCTTCCTCGGGGAAGAACCTTGCGAACGGCTCGCCGATGATCTCGGCCGGCTCGTAGCCCTTGATGCGCTGCGCGCCGGCGTTCCACGTCGTGACGTGGCCTGTCGGGTCGAGCATAAAGATCGCGTAGTCGCGTACCGATTCGACGAGCAGCCGGAACAGCTCCTCGCTTTGCCGCAGCCGCTCTTCCGCTTCGCGGCGCTCGGTCAGATCGCGCGTCACTTTCGCGAAGCCGCGCACCGAGCCGTCGCGATTGCGCAGCGCGGTGATGACGGTGTTGACCCAGAAGCGATCGCCGTTTCTGCGGCGCCGCCATCCTTCATCTTCGATGCGGCCGGTTGCCGCCGCGACGAGCAGTTCGTTCTGCGGCTTTTGCGCGGCAATGTCGACGTCGAGATAAACCGTCGCGAACGAGCGGCCGATTGCTTCTTCGGCGGTGTAGCCGAAGATGCGCCCGGCGCCGGCGTTCCACGAACGGATCTCGCCCTTCGGACCGAGAAGAAAAATCGCGTAGTCCTGCACGTTCTCGACGAGGAGCGCGATCTCCTCGGCGTCCATCGTTACGGAAGGGTCGTTCGCCATCGGCCGCCAATAAGATAACTCGTTCCGCCGGAGCAATGAAGTGATTGCTTTTCCTGACGCCGCGCGTCAGGAATCCCGGACATCATTCGACAGCGGCTTCAGCAATTCCTCTCGCAAGACCGCGCGAGCGCGTCTTTCGCGGCACGGTACCGCCATTGCGCTTACAGCGCGGCGTGAATCGATTATTCCGAACTGCCTCCGTCACTTCCAGTGATCAAACACTCCGCACATTTACTCCGGCAGTCGCGGCCGTCGAACGCGAAGTTGCCGTTGCTTCGCTGCTGCTCGCACTGCTCAGCTTCGTGCGCGTGCTCTGCGTGTTTCTCTATCGGATCGATTCCGATGAGCCGCAACATCTGCACGTCGTGTGGGGATGGGCGGCGGGACTTCGTCCTTATCGTGACGTTTTCGATAATCATCTGCCGCTGTTCCATTTCGTCACCGCGCCGCTGTTCCGGCTGCTGCCGCAATCGGCGCAGATTCTCACCGCCGCGCGGCTGGCGATGCTGCCGATCGGCTTCGCATCGATCGCGCTCACCGCGGTACTCGGCTGGCAGGTGGCGGGACGAAAAGGATTCGCGTGGGCGGCGGTGCTCGCCAGCGCCTGTCCGCCGCTCGTGCTGAAGACGCTGGAGTTTCGCAACGACACGTTGTGGTGCGCACTGCTGCTCGCCGCGATGGCGTTGCTGCTCGCGCGGCAATCGCGCTGGCGAAGCTTCGCGATCGGCGTGCTCTCCGCGCTCGCGCTGCTGACGTCGGTGAAGACGGTCGTGATCGCGCTCGCGGTGCTGCTCGCGCTGGCGACGGAACGTCTGCGTCGCGGCGGCGTGGTGAAGCGGCGCGAAGTTGCCTTGTTTGCGTGCGCGATCGCCGGCGGTTTGCTGCCGCTCGTCATCACCACGATCCTGCTCGCGCGCTCCGGCATCCTCGGCGATTTCGTGTACGGTGCGTTTGGCTACAACTTCCTCTTTCGCGTGCACGCGGCGCGGCGAATCGCCGGACTCGTTTTGCTGCCGCTGCTCGCGCTGTTCATCGGGCGCAACGCGTATCGGCTCGACGATCGCTCGCGTCCATTTCGCCTCGTCGCGCTGACGATCGCTTACTTCGTGATCGTTCTCCTTTGTCTATGGCCGGTGATTACGACGCGCGACTTCCTGCCGATCTTTCCGCTGCTGGCGGTCATCGCCGCGGTCTGGTTCACGGAGTCACGCTCGCGTTTCGAGTTGCTGCCGGCGGTCGCGATCGCCGGCATGCTGGCGACGTTGTTTCACGGCGATCTGTGGCGTCCGCGATCCGCCGAACCGCAGCGCATCATCGCCGACGTGCTTCGACTGACGTCGCCGACCGATTACGTGATGGACCTGAAAGGCGAAACGATTTTCCGCCGCCGTCCGGTGCCGATCATTCTCGAAGTCGTCGGCCGCGATCTGCTGCGCCGCGGAGTCATCAAAGACACGATTGCCGCGGAAATGATCCGTACGCGCACGTGCGTCGCCGTCCGCGATCTCGGTGCGTTCCCGCCCAACGCGTCCCGATTTCTGCGCGAGAACTTCGTTGACGCGGGAAGCGTTCGCGTCTGCGGAAAGCATCTCTCGCGCGTCGCCGCCGGAACCGACGTGACGTTCACGCTCGCGATCCCCGCGCGCTACGCGCTGCGCAGTCGTGAGCCGGCAAACGGCGCGATGCTCGATGGTCGTCCGTTCACGGAGCCGCGATGGCTCGACGCGGGCACGCATACGTTCCGCGTCGCCGGCGATGCGGATGACGTCACGATCATCTGGGAGAAGGCGCTGGCGCTCGATTCATGAGCGGCGCGAGATGCCGAGCATCGACAGCTTTTCGTGCAGGTACGTGCGCTGGATGCCGAGGAGCTCGGCGGCGCGGCTGACGTTCCAGTTCGTGCGGCGCAGTGCGGTTTCGATGTACTCCTTTTCGCACTGCGTGCGGAACTCGCGCAGCGGCATCAGCTGCGCGGTCTCCGGAATGCGAACGAGTCCGGCTTCGGTGAGGCCGGTGCCGCTGGCGATCGACGTCGGCAATTGTTCGACGGTGATCGGATCGGTGCCGAATACCGACAACCATTCCGCGACGTTGCGCAGCTCGCGGACGTTGCCCGGCCACTGAAACGCGGAGAGCACGTTCAGCACTGCCGGCTCGACCGACAACGCACCGCGCTGATTGCGTCCGGAAAAGTGCTGGAGAAATGCGGTGAAGAGGAGCGGGACGTCTTCCGGCCGTTCGCGCAATGGCGGGACGACGATCGGCACGGTCGAGATTCGGAAGAAAAGATCTTCGCGAAATCGTCCGTCCTTCGTGAACTCTTCGAGCGATTGATGCGTGGCGGCGAGCACGCGCACGTTCACCGGGCGATCGGCCGCTTCGCCGACGCGGCGCACTTTGCCGTCTTCGAGCACGCGCAGCAGACGCGTTTGCAGCGCGAGATCCATGTCTCCGATCTCATCGAGGAACAGCGTTCCGCCATGCGCTTCTTCGAACAGTCCGCGCTTCGCGGTCTTCGCGTCGGTGAAGGCGCCGCGCGCGTGGCCGAACAGCTCATCTTCGATGAGGTTCTGCGGAATGGCGGCGCAGTTGAGGCGGATGAACGGCTGTCGCGCGCGGCGGCTCAGCCGATGAATCGCGCTCGCCACGAGCTCTTTGCCCGTTCCGCTTTCGCCGCGAATGAGGACGCGTGCGTCGGTCGGCGCCACTTTCGCGATGACACCGCGAATCGTTTCGAGCGCCTGCGACCTGCCGATCATCTGCTGCTCGCGCGACCGGAGGTCGAGCAGCTGGCGTCGCAGCGACGCATCGTCGAGACAGTTGCGCACCGACTTCAGCAACCGTTCGCGGCTGAATGGTTTGTCGATGAAGTCACGCACGCCGAGGCGGAGCGCTTCGACCGTTTCTGCCATCGACGCTTCGCCGGAGATGACGATCGACGGCGGCATCGCTTCGCCGACCATGCGAATCAGATCGATGCCGCTCATCCCTGGCAAACGGACGTCGACGAGCGCCATGTCGGGCTCGATCTCGTGCGGATTGCGGAGATGCGCGAGCGCTTCTTCGGCGCTGCGGAACGCGACGACGCCGTAGCCTTCCTCGCGCAGCCGGAGCGCGACGTTCGCGACGATCTTCTCGTCATCTTCAACAAGGAGGATCAGTTCCATCGCCGGTCCGTTTCTCCGAACATCATCACGAACGTCGCACCGGCGCCGGCGGTGCGCAGCAGCTTCAGATCGCCGCCGTGATCGAGCATGATCTTGCGCGAGATCGCGAGCCCGAGACCTTCGTCCGCGGGGCGTGTCGTCACGTAAGGATCGAAGATGCGCTCGCTCAGCGCGGCCGGCACGCCGCGTCCGTCATCGCGCGCGCGAACTTCGATTGATGAACTGCCATCGATCGTGAACGTCATCGACTGCGCGCCGGCGGCGGCGCTGTTCGAGCAGAGATTGACGAGCACCTGGCGCAGCATGTCGCGATCGATGGCCGCGCTGCGGTCGCGTCCTTCCACGGCCAGCGTCATGCCGGGCCAGGCACCGGCGAACGTCGTGCAGAATTCGTCGAGCATGGCGCGCAGCGATTCGTTGCGGAGCACCGGCTTCCCAAGTCCGCCGAGCGATGCGAAGCCGCGCGTGAATTTCGCCAGCCGCTCCAGCTCTTCCGCGACGCTTTGATGCGCGGCCGCGATCTCGCTCGATGTCGCGGACGCGCGAACGAGATCGCCGCTCCGCTCCAGTTCGAGACGCGCCGCGGTCAGCGGTCCTTTGATCTCGTGCGCCTGACGACGCGCCGTTTCCTGCAGCGCCGCGATCCGTTCGGCGAATGTGCGGCGCTCGTACAACTCCGCTCGCCGCTGGCGCAGCAGAATGACGAATGCGGCGGCCGCGGATGCGAGCGCGAAGACGAGCACGAGGATCGTTTCGAAGCGCCGCACCATCCGCTCTTCTCCGCGGCGCAGGATCTCGATACGTGACAGGAGATGCTGCGCGTTGTCGAAGCGGCGCCGGTACTCGACGCTGTTCGCGGGATCGATTCGGCGCAGCGCGAGTTGATCGCTGCGATGCTGTTCGAGTGCTTCGCGCAGTTCCGGGCGCAGCGCGAGACCGAGCCAGACGCCGGAGATCTGATGGATGGCCAGCCAGAAGAGCAGCGTCGCCGCGGCGACGGCGAACGTCGAGAAGACGATCGGACGAAACGCTCTCATCGGAGCGGATGCTCCACGGTCCATTGCCACGACATGATCGGCCGCGCGGCGATCGTCGTCCCGATCAGCGCGTCGACGAGACCGCTCGTGCGCGCCGAGGTGCCGACGCCGCCCGCTTTCGAGACCCACTGCCGCGTTTCTTTTTCTTCGTCGGCGGAGAAGGGGAGGACGAGCAGATCGAGATCGAACTTCGCCGGCGACGTCGTCGTGGCGAAGAGACGCAGCGGCGTGCGCCACCACGTTTCGAGCGCGGCGCGCGACGGAAGCCGCTGGCGCTCGCCCGTTTTTCCCGCTTCGACGCGGCGGACCAGCCAGACTTCATCCCACAGGTCGTAACGAATCTCGAGCCGCGCCACGATCACCGCGGATTGCTGCCGCTGATGGATTTGCACGACGAACGTCGTCGTCAATCCGCTGCCGAGCTGTCTCGTGACTTTCGCGTCGCTGAGAATCGTCAGCGGCAATTCGGCGGCGATGATGTTTCCTGCCTGTGTGGTGAACGACGGTCGCGATTCCGCTGCCGCGAACGTTGCGGCGAGTGACAGCAGGACGACCGCTGCCGCGCGAATCACCACGCGTAGCCGACTCCCAGCCGCAACGTTCCCCACGCGTTGCGCCGCACCCAGCTCGTGCTGATCTGCGCGATCCGATCGTTCCGTTTGTGCAGCGGAAAGTTCCCCGGATCGTCGACGCTTTCCGAGATCGTGGTGTATCTCGCGCTGCACTCCAGACGCGAGTCGCCATCTTCGGCGCGTGCCGGTGCGAAGAGGCTTCGCGAAAATCCGGCCTCGATGCTCGCCTGCGTCGCGTGTCCGTCGCTCGTGCCGAGACCCGGATTCTTCCAGTCGATCACCGAGTCTCCGAGCACGACCCTGGCGGAAACAGAGTTGCGGCTGGAGAGCTCGCGGTAATGCGCAGCGTCGATCGTCGCCGAGTAGATGCGGCTGTCGAGCGTCTGTTCCGTCGGGGTGCCGGACGGCGTGAACGTCGAGCGGACGTGACGATCGCCCCATGCGGTGCTCGGCGTAACGCTGATCACCGTTCCACGCGTCGGGAGGAACGGTTGGTTCGTCGTGTTGTACGACCACGTGACGCTGGCGAGGCGCTGGCGTTCTTCGCTGCGAATCGTTTCGAGCGTGAACGTGCCGTGGTCGAAGACGCCGGAATGTCCGGTCGAGCCGAGCGTCGTCTTCGCCACCTGAAACGTCAGCGTCTGATTCGCGGTGAGCGGAATGCCGGCCACGAGCTCCGGCGAGATGTCGTTCGTGCCGCGCTGGCCGACGGTGCGCCGCAGATTGATCGTCGCGAATGCGGAGGTGCCGAACAGATCGTATTGCGTGTATCCGACGTCGATGGTCGAGTAGTTGTCGAAGAAGTCGCGATCGAGATCGGAGCTCGACACCGCGATGTGTACCGCGCCGCGGCGGCTGACGAAATGTCGCAGGCCGGCCGTCCCGTAATTCGGTCCCATGCTGATGCGATCGCTGTAGTCGGCGCGCAAGCCGGGATCGTTCAGCAGCGGCCGCGCATCGATGGAAAAGAAGAATGGTTTCGTCTCGCCG
Organism: Acidobacteriota bacterium; assembly: GCA_025463165.1. Classification (GTDB taxonomy): domain Bacteria; phylum Acidobacteriota; class Thermoanaerobaculia; order Gp7-AA8; family Gp7-AA8; genus JAOBAU01. The sequence continues at coordinate 14,592 of JAOBAU010000432.1, forward strand.
ACCGTGATCACGAGGACGTGTCGTCCGCGCTCCGATCCTTTCTCGAGCGCGAAGTCGGCGGAGAGAAGAAACGGCAGGCGAGTCAGCCGCGCCGCGGCGTCGCGCAGTTCGCGCTCGCTGTACGAGTTGCCCGCGTGCAGGCGCGACTCGGCGATCACGACTTCAGCGGAGACGCGATGCGCGTTCCGCACTTCGATCCGCTCGATGAGATAGCTCGGCGAGCTCGCATCGTCGGCCACGGCGGCGGTGGCAGCGAGCAGGAGCAGTAAAGAAATGAGTGTCCGTTTCATTGAGCCTCCTGCCGCCAGACAGCGCGAGCAGTGTGCCACGGACGAGTCGGCCTTCAGTTGTGCAATTGCGCTTCTTAAACTACTGATATCAAGCAACTTGCAGGCGGTAGCCCGCGCAAGTCCCATGATCAAACTGTTCGGAATTCCTGACAGTCGACGTCCGTCAATCCTGCCACTTCAGCTTCCGATTCGTCCGACCGCTTCCGCCACGCTCCGCGTCAGATCCGACGGATCGAGCGGCTTCATGAGATAGCGCTGAAACCCTGCAGCGAGAATTCGGACGCGATCTTCCGTTCGTCCGAATGCCGTCACGGCGATGGCCGGCATCTGTTGCTCGCTGATGCGCAGCACGTTCCGAATGTCTTCGATGAGCGAGAAGCCGTCGCGGTCCGGCATGGCGATGTCGCTGATGAGCAGCCGCGGACGCGCGCGGCGAATCGCACCGAGCGCTTCATCGGCGGTGCTGACCGCGCGCACCGTTGCGCCGGCCTGTTCGAGCACGACCGTCAGCAGCCGTTGCGCCTGGCGCTCATCATCGACGACGAGAATGTCGATGCCGCTGAGATCGGGGAGATCGGCGCGCGGAAGAACGAGCTCCGGCATCGGCGCTTCGGGCGCGGCGGCGTTTTGCGCGGCGATCGGAATGACGACGGTGAACGTCGCGCCGCGGCCGAGTCCTTCGCTGGTGACGGTGACGCGTCCGCCGTGCAGCTCCGAGATCTGTTTCACGATGGCGAGGCCGAGACCGAGTCCGCCGAACCGGCGCGTCGTCGTGCTGTCCGCCTGGCGGAAGCGCTCGAAGATGTACGGCAGGAACTCGGCGGCGATTCCTTCGCCGCTGTCGACGACCTGCACGGTTGCTTCGACCGCATTTCGTCCGGTGATGACGCGCACCGTTCCGCCGGCGCTCGTGAACTTCACGGCGTTGTTGACGAGGTTCCAGACCACCTGCTGCAGCCGGTTCGGATCGCCGTTCACGATGAGCGCGTCGCGCAGCAGTTCCGTTTCGACGGCGACGCTTTTCGCGTTCGCCGCCGGCCGCACCGCTTCGACGGCGTTCGCCACGATCTCGTTGAGGTTGAGCTGCTCGATGGCCAGCCGCAGTTTGCCGAGCGTGATGCGCGAGACGTCGAGGATGTCGTCGATCAGCTGTGCCTGGGCGCGCGAGCTGCGCTCGATGGCGTTGATCGCTTCGCCGATCATCGTGTCATCGAGTCCGCCGAGGCGGAGCATGCGCGCCCAGCCGAGGATGGAAGTCATTGGAGTACGTAACTCGTGAGAGAGCGTGGCGAGGAACTCGTCCTTGGCGCGGTTCGCCGCCTGCGCTTCCATGTAGAGCCGCGCGTTTTGTACGGCGACGCCGACGCGCGCGGCGATGTCCTCGATGAGCGGCAGATCGCGCTCGCTGAAGCGGCGGCCTGATGACGCGTGGACGAGCGTGATCGCGCCGAACACCTGACCGGCGGCGACGATCGGCACGACGATCAGCGAGCGCGGCTCGAGTTGCCGCGTCAGCGCGCGATGCTCTTCGTCGCCGGCCATCGTATCGAGCAGTTCCGGCGTGAGCTCTTCGATGATGCTCGGCCGTCCGCTGCTCATGACTTCGACGACCGGATCGTGTTCTGCCGGGATGCGATGATCGCGATGCAGCTCGGCGACGATCTCCGCTTTGTCGCCGTCCGCGAACGCGTGCACGAGTCGCCGATACGGCTCCTCTTCCTGCTTCACATCGATCACGCACCAGTCGGCGAGCCGCGGCACCGCGAGATGCGCGAGCCGCGTCAGAATCGTTTCCGGATCGAGCGATGACGTCAGCAGCACCGACGCGTCGGCGAGGAACGCGGTCGCTTCTTCGGAACGCCGGCGATCGTCGATGTCGCTCGCGGCGCCGATCCATTCGCGTACCTGACCGTCCTCATCGCGAAGCGCATAGCCGCGCGCGGCGAACCAGCGATACGCGCCGTTGCTGCTGCGCACGCGATATTCACCATTGAATGGCGAGCCGCTGCGCACCGACTCCTGCCACGCGTCGCGCACGCGATCGCGATCGTCGGGATGGACGGCGTCGAGCCAGCCGAACCCGCTCTGCTCCGCGGCGCTCTGTCCGGTCAGCTCCGACCACGCCGGCACTTCCGCGGTGAACGCGCCGTCCGGCGCCGCGCTCCAGACGATTTGCGATGTGGCGGTAACGAGTGTGCGATAACGTTCTTCTTCGCGCCGCACGCGCTCCGCCGACTGTGTGGCATCGACGATCAGCCGCGCGTTGTCGATCGCGATCGCCGCCTGCGCCGCCACCCCCGCCACCAGCCTCTCGCTCTCCTCCGTAAACTTTCCCGCCTCGGCGTGACCGAAGAAAAGCCCGCCGATGACCGTGCCGCGCTTCGAGATCACCGGAACCGCGAGGTAGCTGACGACCGGCAGATGTCCGGCCGGCATGCCGTGATACGGCTCGTTTTTTCCGTAGCGCGGATCGTTGCGGATGTCCTCGCTGCGAACGATGCCCGCGCCGGAAAACGTCGGCGCGAAGATGGCCGTGTTGCGCGGCATCGGAAACTTCGAGAACGCTTCGCGCGGCACGCCGGAGATCGTGTAGAGCATGTACGACTCGCCGTTCTTGTCGACGACGTTGTAGAAGAACGCGCCGAACTGCGCGCCGGCCAGCTGCGTCGCGGCGTCGGTGATGAACTGCACGAGCTTGTTGACGTCGAGCTCCGCTGACATCACTTCGCTGACGTCGAGCAGCGTCTGCAAGAGGACGTTCTGCTGTTGCAGGACGGTCTCGCGCTCCGACAACTCGCCCTGCGCGCGCTTCAGCTCTTCGACGTCGGTACAGGTGCCGTACCAGCGGACGATCGCGCCGTTCGCGTCGCGCGCCGGGAGCGCGCGGCAAAGGTGCCAGCAATACGCGCCGGAGCGGTCGCGAAAACGGTATTCGATGTCGTACGGCTGGCCCGATTCGAGCGACGCTTTCCACATCGTGCGCGTCCGCTCGGCGTCATCCGGATGAAGGATGGGATCCCATCCGCTCGGCGTCCCGCGCGCGAAGCCGGTGAAGTCGTACCAGCGATCGTTGAAGTAATCGAAGGTGCCGTCGGGGCGCGCGCTCCAGACGATCTGCGGCATCGCGTTGGCGAGGTCGCGGTAACGGCGCTCCGATTCCGCGACGGCCGCGGCGAAGCGCTGCCGCTCGCTGGCGTCGATGACGACGCTGAGCCAGCCGAGGATCGAGCCGTCGTCGGCCACGAGCGACGAGCGCTCGATGGTGACCGGAAAGCGCTCGCCGTTTCGTCGCTGCAGTGTCAGCTCGATCCGCGCTTCGAGCTTTCCGGTTTTCGCCTCTTCGAAGAGCGCCTCGATATCGGCGAGATCTTCCGGCGGCCAGAATGGATACGGAGGCTCGGCCGCGCGCAACTCGTCTTCCGACCAGCCGACCATTTTCGAGAAGCTCGGACTGGCGTAGGTGATACGCCCGGTATTGCTGATGGCGACGATTCCGGCCGCCATCGAGCGCTCGATCGCGCCGCGAAAGCGAAGCTGATCGCGGAGCTCTCGCTCGGCGGTCGTGCGGATGGTGATGTCGCGCGAGATGACGATGGTGCCGGTGGAGTTCCCTTCGTCATCGCAAAGCGGCGAGATGACGAAGTCGAAGGTGCGCTCGCCGTCCGGCAGCGGAAAGGTCACTTCGCGACGATTGGCTTTGCCGCTGGCCATGACCGCTTCACGCTCGGCGGCGAATTCCTGCTCGCGCTCGATGGCCAATCCGACTTCGCGATAGGTCCGTCCGAGCATCTCGGCGGGTGTCAGATTGAGCGCACGCGCTCCGGCATCGCTGACGAACGTATAGCGTCCGCCGCGATCCATCGCGTAGATGAGATCGGGCGTCGCGACGCCGAGCGTGCGCAGCACCAGCGTCGAGTCAATCACCTGGAGAATTGCCGGGTCCGTCACTGTTGCCGCGAGGGCGATGCAGAAACGCTGCCCTTACTCGTCGCCGGTGCGCAGCGTCGCGTTCCAGTCGCCGTCGCGGTCGCGCGTCACCTCGACCTGCCACGGCTGGCAACAGACCGGACAATCCTGCACGTAGTGCTGGCGGCTGGCGCCGCTGTCTTCGACGTCGAGGTCGGCCGGCTCGCCGCAATACGGACAGGTGACAGCGATGTAGTCGGTCATCGAAGTGCGAACAGCAGAGTAATGTCCGAGAAGCATTCCAGGAGAAAAAAGAGTCCCCACAGAAGCAGCAGTCCGTTGTTGATGAGGAGTGCGGCGACGATCGGCGCAAGCGCCAGCAGGAGCAACGGAAGCGCGAGGCTGACGCGGTGCGCGGTGATCGACATGGAAGGATTCATCTGCGCGCCGAATCCCATCCCGCTCCACGTCAGGCGAAGCGGCCGCCTCCAGACGATGACGTGCAGCAGCTCATGAATGATCGCGCTGCCGAGCACGATGGCGATTGCCGCCGGCCACCCGCCGCGATGGCGATCGAGGTCGTCGAACGCGCTGCGATGGTGGAGTAGCTGGAAGAGGAAAAGCGACACGAGTATCACCGCGAAGATTGCGACGCCGCTGGCGATTCGATGACGATTGCTCGCCGCCATCCGCAGAGTGTAAATCCTTCTCCCGGAGGGAGAAGGATGTCAGGAGCTGTGGCGGTCGAGCCAGTCCAGGATTTCGCGAATGCTTCCCGTCGCCAGCGCGATGCACGTATCGGCGGCGCCGTAGTAGAGATTCAGCGTGTCGCCGTCGGGTCCGATCGTGTAGCCGCAGGGGAACGTGACGTTCGCGACGTCGCCTTTCGTTTCGTACGGCTCTTCCGGTCCGAAGATCCATTCGTCGCCGCGCAGCAGCAGTTCGGCGGGATCGTTGCGATCGAAGAGTGCGACGCCGAGCCGATAGAGACTGCCGGCGGCATTGGAACGAACGCCGTGATAGAGCATCAGCCAGCCACGCTCCGTTTCGATGAGCGGAGGGGAGAGTCCGACTTTGTTCGCGTCCCACCAGCCGCCGCGTCTGGCCTGCAGCATCATCCGGTGACCGCCCCAGCTGCGCAGGTCGGGCGAATAGGAGATCCAGACGTGCGCGCCCGAATCGGCGATCGGACGATGAACGAGCGCGTACATTCCGTCGATGCGGCGCGGCAGCAGCGCGGCATCCTTGTCGTCCGGCTGCATGACCAGACCGCAGCGCTCGAACGTAATGAAATCTTCAGTCAATGCGAGCGAGACTCCCGGCCCGCCTTTGCCGAATGCGGTGTATGCAATCGCGTAGCGGCCGAGGTCGGGTACGAATGTAATGCGCGGATCTTCCACACCCCAGAGCTCTTCGGGATGATTCTCGGGATCGGAAGAAAGCGTCGGCTGCCGATCGATGATCCAGCCGCCGATTCCGTCCTTCGATCGCGCGGCGCAGAGATGCGAGAGCCCGGTACGATCTTCGACTCTGCACAGCAGCAGCGTCGTCCCGTCGGGAAGCGTCGTCGCGCCGGCGTTGAAGACCGTATGTACGGGATAAGGCCAGTCGGAGGCGCTGAGAATCGGATTGCTGCCGACGCGGCGGAACAGAGTTTCGTACTGCGTTGCTGCGGTCATTGAGCTCCAGCTGCGACCAGTTCCCTGACCGGCATCGCAATCTGCGTCGCGTTACGGCGAACTTCATTGGCGCGCATGTCCATCAGCGCAAGGAGAAACGAGAGGGTCGATTCAGCGCCTTCATTGTCGTTCATTCGGTCGGCATGCAATGCGTCGCGACAACCGCCCGAAAGCGGGTCGTACAGTGACTGCTGTAATTGATTTTGTCCAAGAAACCAGGTGAATGCGCGGCGCGCGTGCTCGGCCCAGCGATGATCGCCGGTGGCACGAAACGCGTGCATGCAGGCAGAGACGGTGGCGCACGCGTCGACCGGCTGCTGATCGAAGATCGCGGCGGTCATTCCGCGCTCGAAGAACCCATTCGTTCCGATCGGCGCGAAATATCCGTCGGGCGTCTTCTGAATCGTCATCAGCCATTCGAGCGAACGAAGACCGGTCTCAGTCATCCCGTCGTCGCCGAGCCACGCGCCGGCCGACACGAGTGCCTGCGGCAGCCGCGCGTTGCAATACGTCACGCTGTTCTCGAACCACGGCCAGTCGGGTCGATCGCTGCGGCGAAACAGCGCCAGCAGGCGATCGGCAATTGCCCTGCCGGAGGCCTGCACTTCGCGGTCGCCTTCGAAAGCGCGCAGATATTGTTCGATTCCGAGCAGTGCAAACGCCCACGCGCGCGGGCTCGTAAAGCCGGCCACGGCCGGCAGCGCATCGTGAAACAGCGCTCCGGCGAGACTGTAGCGGCCGGGATCGGCCGAGAATCCGACCACCGTTCCGAGTGCCCAGAGCGATCGTCCGTGACTGTCTTCGGAGCCCTGCTCTTCCGTCCAGTTGCGCGAGTGCGACATGAAGTTTCGAAACCGGCCGGCGGAACGATTGAACGCGTGACTGACGAACGCCAGATAGCGCGAGGCGAGCGTGCGAACCAGTTTCGGATCTTCGGTCCCGGCGTCTTCAATGAGCGTCATCAGCATCAGCGCGCGCGCGTTGTCGTCGACGCAATAGCCTTCGTCGTAACGCGGAATGTTATAGGTCGCGTGCTGCAGGATTCCGGTGTCATCGGTCATGACGACGACGTGATCGAGATTGATGAGCGGCAGGTCCGCGGGGCGCATGGCCAGCGTGCTGGCGCGGAACGCCGTCTGTCTGCGCAGTGAATGTGCCGAGCGGGCGTGCTCGAACGTCTGCAGATACGACTCGGCGACCGCCGGCCAGAGCATCGCTTCGCCATGTGCGGCGGCGCGTTGCCGCAGTGCGAGACGTTTCGCGGGATCATCGAGCAGGCCGGTGATCTCGGTGGCGATTGCTTCCGCGTCTTTCCAGGGGACGAGAATTCCGCGTCCTTCAGCGAGCAGTTCCCGCGCATAGCGGTACGGCGTCGAGATCACCGCTTTTCCGGCGCCGAGTGCGTACGCGAGCGTGCCGGAAGTGATCTGCTCGGGATTCAAATAGGGGGTGATGTAGATGTCGGCCGCGGCGAGAAATTCGGAGAGCTCGGCCTGACTGACGAATCGATTGTGAAAGATCACGCTGCCGTCGACGCCGAGTCGTTTGGCGCGTTCCTCGAGCATGAGGCGATAGGTCTCGCCATGGCGCTCGATGATGTGCGGATGGGTGGCGCCGAGGACGATGTAAACGGCGTCGGGGTGGTGCAGGAGGATTGAGGGGAGCGCGTCGATGACGTGCTCGATTCCTTTGTCAGGCGAGAGCAGGCCGAACGTGAGAATCAGCGGACGATCCTCGACGCCGAGGCGGCTCTTGCTGCCGGCGAATGGAACCTTCGGGATGCCGTGAGGGATCACGTCGATCTTCTCTCTGTCGACGCCGTGTACTTCGTGGAGCAGATCCGCGCCGCCGGCGGTCATGACGACGAGACGATCGGACAGCGCCGTCAGTTCGTCCATGACTCGGCGCTGCTGCGAATTCGGGGAGGCAAGGATCGTGTGCAGTGTCGTAACGATCGGCATGCGAAGCTCGCGCAGCAGCGTCAGCACATGAGCGCCTGCTTTTCCGCCGAAAATCCCGTATTCGTGCTGAACCGAGATTACGTCGACCGCGTTGACGTTCAGGAAATCGGCGCCGCGCGTATAGGCGCCGGTGTCATTGTCGGCCAGCTCGAAACGGACGCGGCCGGGATAAGCGTACTGGTGGCGGCCGTCGTTCATCGCCAGCACGAAACAATCGAGCTCGGGATCGGCGGCGGCGATTGCGTCGCTCAGGTCGGTGGTAAAGGTCGCGATGCCGCAGCGGCGCGGCAGGTGATTGCCGAGCATTGCCACTCGGCGAATACTTCTTTCATCAGGCATGCGTCTCCGTTGGTTTTAGAAGCGTTTTTTCAGAATGGCCGAAGCCCGGCGCTCGAGCTCATCGCAGCAGGTCGTCCACATCGTGTCGTACCAGCCGTTTTCGCGGCCGTGAATCGACACCGCCACGACCGGCCCGCCGTGTTCGGCGCAGCGCAATTGCGTCGTGTCGTGCAGCCTTTCGCGCAGGCGATTGCGCAATTGTTCGCGCAGGGTATGCTCACGGCCTTCGATTGTGATTCTCACGTCGCGGCCACGACCTGCGGGATGAGCGTGGTGCCGTCCGGCGAGCTGACCGGTGGCTCCTTTTCGCGCCGCGGCGGCAGCATCATGTGCCAGCGCGCAACGAATTCATTGGGAATGATGAATTCGAACGTCTGACTATGACAACGAAGCCGTAATACCTTTCCGCCGGCGACGACGGTGCCGGTGGCCAGCTCATTGTCGTATTCGATTTCCTGGACCCATTGCAGATCGAGCGACGCCTGCATGTCGGAATTCTCATAATAGAAAGCCGACTGCGTCACAGCCAGTGCGACGTCGAGATGCCGGTTTCCGTCGACGAATTCACCGCGGCTGACCATGCGTGACGTGGCGCGGCGACGCTCATTGAAGGCTGCAATACGATCGGTCGCGAACCGGCGATAGAGATTTCTTCCGAGAAATACCACTGCAACCAATGCCACCAGCGACAGTACGATCATATGAGGTTCCCCCGCAAACGGCTCGCAGAGCTGCGCAAAAAGGAAAAGCTAAGGGGGGTGAGTCCAGAGGTTCTGACTTAGTTCAGAAGGACTGAAGGGGCGAGGATGTTTCCTCGACAGACATCCACCATACGCTCTCCGGGCGTGAATGTCACTTCGGGGCGTTCGTCCGTGCGAGATCGCGGCACTCCCTGCGGCCGAGTACGCTTCAGTTCAGCACGCGGTGCAAAAGGCGGCGAAGTCCCCTCACGCCCGATGCAAAATCGGCCTGAAATGACCGGAAAAATCCTTTTCGGCAACGCGATACGGCCTGTATCCTGCCGGTTGCCGATCAGACATCCACCCTCGGACTGGAGACGACCGATGAGCGAAGCGGCTTCAAACCCCGACCGCGATGTGCGCGCCAAAGGCATCGACTACATCACGATGTCGTTCCTCATCCTGACGCCGGTCATCGGCATCGTCGGGACAGCGCTTTATACCTGGCTCCATGGTTTTCATCTCTGGATGGCGCTTCTCGCGCTCGGTATGTATACGGCCGTCGGTCTGTCGATCTGCGCCGGCTACCATCGTTTTTTCTCGCACAAGAGCTATGAGGCGTCGGCTCCCCTGCAGCTCTTCTTCGCATTTTTCGGCGCGATGGCGGCACAGAACTCGATCCTCTGGTGGTCGTCGAGCCATCGCAATCATCATCAGTACGTCGATCGCGACTGGGATCCGTACAACATCCGCCGCGGTTTCTGGTGGGCGCACATCCTCTGGATTTTCTATCGCCACGACGCGCCCGACGCGGAAGCGAATGCGCCCGATCTCGTGCGCAATCCAATCGTGCAGTGGCAGAAAAAGTGGTATCGCGCAATCCTGATCGCCGGCGGTTTCGGATTGCCGACGCTGATCGGCGCGCTCTTCGGCGATGCGCTGGCCGGCCTCTTATGGGGCGGTTTTCTGCGGCTGGTCGTGATTCATCACACGACGTTCTTCGTGAATTCGCTCGCGCATTACGTCGGTGAGCCGACGTACAACGCGGAAGTTTCCGCGCGCGACAACTGGGGCGTGGCGCTGCTGACGCTCGGCGAGGGCTACCACAGCTTCCATCACCGTTTTCCGGCGGACTTCCGCAACGGCATTCGCTGGTATCACTGGGATCCGGCGAAATGGTTCATTGCGACGATGCGAATGCTCGGCCTGGCCGGCGAGCTCCGCTCCGCAACGCCGCCGCAGATCGAACAGGCGCGAATGCAGGCGGAGTTGCGCGGACTCGAAACGAAGCTCGCCGCATCGCAGACCGAGCTTCCCGATGACGTGCATCGCCTGATTGCCGACGCGCGCCAGCATCTCGACGACGCCCTGACGCTCTGGCGTCAGCACATCGAAGAGCGCGCTCGCGACGCGTCGAGTGCGTGGCGGCGGAAACGCGCGGCCGCGCATCAGCACATGCGCGAAGCGCGGCGCCGCTGGCGGGCGGCGCGGAGCATGGCGCTGACGATGGGCTGAGCCCGGCATTGATCGCGCCCGCCAATTGCCCGATGATGTCCGCAGTGCGTCGAACTGTCCTTCCGGCCGTCCTACTCATGATGCTCGCCGCATGCGGCGGCGATGGCGACAGCGATCAGTTGTCGGCGGCGCGCCACCACCTTCGTTCGGCGCCGTGCGGTAATTCTCCCGCCGTCACCGGCGTGGCCGGAGTCAACACCGATCCGCATCAGGTTTTCCTCGGCGACTGGATCATCGTCTCGGTCTGTCACCTCGATCAGGTCCTGAAAGCGGCCGACGCCGCGCAGGCGCCGATCACGCTCTTCATTGAAGGAATCGACAGCGGCAACGAGCCGGTCGGCGTCGACGTCGAATCGGGAACGATCACGTTCGTGCTCGATCGCACGCCGCAGAATCGAAAACTCTGGACGCCGTTTCTCTACAATCCGTTGTTCGATCCCGAAGTGGCGATGCACCTCAGCGTCGGAATTCGCGGCGAGCGTCCGTTGCCGCGCGCGCCCGGCGCGAACCTCACCGTACGGCTGAAGAAAATCTATGTCGACTGGACGACGTGGGTCTGGCTCGCGCTGCTGACGCTCGTCACGGCCGTCATCGCGTTGTCCGCGGCGTATACCGACATGCTGCGCGAAGGTCCCGACGTCGACGGCGTCCGTCAGCCTTACAGCCTCGGCCGCACGCAAATGGCCTGGTGGTTTTTCCTCATCGTGCTGAGTTACAGCTTCATCTGGCTCGTCACCGGCGATCGCGACACGATCCAGCCGTCGCTCCTCGGATTAATGGGAATCAGCGCCGCCACCGCGCTCGCGGCGGCCGCCATTGCAAAGACCGCCGCGCGTGCGTCGCACGGCTTATGGCGCGATCTCGTGGCCGACGAACGCGGTTCCGTGGTCGCGCTCGATCGATTGCAGATCGTCGTCTGGACCGTCGTCCTGAGCGGCGTGTTTCTGACGTCGGTGATCTGGGATCTGACGATGCCGGAATTCAACGCCACGCTGCTCGCGCTGATGGGCATCAGCTCCGGCACGTACATCGGCTTCAAGCTGCCGGCGAAAAATCAACCTGAATAGTTGCGCGGCAGGATTACGCGAAACGTCGTTCCCTGTCCCGGCTGCGTCGCCAGTTCCAGTCCGGCGTCGAGCAGCTCGCACAATCGTTTGACGATCGTCAGGCCGACGCCTTCGCCCGGCTGCTGATTTTCCGGCAGTTGCGCTGAAGCGGAAGGGAGCGTCGCCGCCGGCACGATGTCGCGCCGCCGATCGGTGCTCGCTTCACGCGCGTCATTGGCGACCTCGGTGGCGTTGTGGATCTCCTGCGCAAGCGGTGCCGCCGGATTGTCGTCGATGCCGGGGCCGGTATCCTGGACAGAAAATGTCCAGCGGTCGGTACCGCGCGTCTCGTCGATTCCCCACGTGACGGAAACGCCGCCGTGCGTCGTGTACTTGATCGCATTCAGCAGGAGGTTTTGCAGGATGCGCCGGATCTTCGCTTTGTCGCCTTCGACCGCCAGCTCGCTCGGGCCATCCATCTTCAGAAACAGACCTCTCTCGGCAGCGGTCCCTTTCGACGCGTGACAGAAATCGCGCAGCAGCAGCGCGGCATCGAACGTCGAAAGCTCGCGCTGTTCGTGGCCGGCTTCGAGACGCGCGAGGCTCAGCAGATCGTTCAGCATTTCGTGCAGCGACGAAACGCTGCTGCTGAGAATCTCGCCCACTTCGCGGCGATCGGGATCCGACATCGGGATGCCGGTATCGCGCAGCAGCGTCGTCGCTCCCTTCACCACGGTTACGCTGCCGCGCAGATCGTGCGCGGCGGCGCGCCACGCTTCCGCGCGCGACTGCTCGATCGAGTGCAACGCGGAAAGCGCCTGCTCGAGATCGTTGACATGACCGGCCGATTCCGCCTGGTGCAGTCGCCAGTACTGCGTCGCACTTTCGGTTACACCGTCAGCACAAAGCTCCGCCCACGCGCGGCGGGCGGTCCGCATGACGCCGGCTTGCAGTTCCGGGTGGCTGACCGCGTAACGTTCCAGCTCATCGGCGACACTCAGCTGCAGATGTCCCCATTCGCGAATCAGCTCGCGCAATTGATAACCCTGTTGCCAGCGCTGCAGACCGTGCTCGCAGACTCGCGCCGTTCGATTGAGGTCGGCGGCCGGATCGCGATCGTCAGGCCATTCGCGAATGGTGTGCGCCAGACAATCGAGCACGGCGGGGATGTGATCGTTGAACTGCGCGCGCGACAGCGACGACGCGATGCTCCGCTCGGCCGTCTGCTCTCCCGCGTTTCGCCAGGCCGCGAGAATCGCCTGGCGCCGCGCCAGCAGAGCGTCGGCAAGCTCGTTCAGTTGCGAGATGTCGACGACCGTGCTCAGAAACGTACCTCCTGGCTTGCCGCGCGCACGTCGCACGCTTCGCACAGCCAGCCGTGAGAGGTGAGCTTGAACGGCGCTTCGTTCTCGTCGCGAAAGAGCGTGCGTGTTTCATGACACCAGTCGCAGCGGACGACGTGCGGATTTCCAAATGTCGGATTCGCACGAAGAATGTCGGTGGCCGCTTGTTTCTCGCCGTCGACCAGATCATCACTGCGAAGCATCTTTCCTGCGGTTGTTCGAACGGCTTGTCTGGTCACGAAGTCTCCTTTTGCTGATGCGGATCCCGAAGCGGCAGCGTGATGCTGAACGTCGATCCCTGGCCGGGGCCGGCACTTTCTGCGCGCGCCGTACCGCCATGAAGTTTCATGATCTGCGCAACGATCGAGAGTCCGATCCCGAGACCGGGCATGTGACCGGGCTCGACGGTTCCCTGCCGATAAAGCTCGAAGACGTGCGGGACGAAGTTCGCGTGGATTCCGATTCCCGTATCGATAACCGAGAGCCGTGCATCGTTGTTCTCGTTCTCCACGCGAACGTCGATCGAGCCTCCCGCGGAGGTGAACTTGATCGCATTGCTGAGCAGATTCCAGACCACCTGGAGCAACCGAACCGGATCGCCGCGCACCGGCGCGGGATCGAGTGACGGCAGCAGCCGGATCGGAATGCCGAGATCGCTTGCACTGAGGGCGGTAATGTCGAGCGCGGAACGGACGATCGACATCAAGTCGATCTCTTCGAGCTGCACGCTGAGCTTCTGCTCGCGGATGCGGGTGACGTCGAGGAGGTCCTCGACGAACATCCGCAGCAGGTTGGCGCTCTCATCGACCCGCATCAACGCCTCGGCGTTGATCTGCGGATTGATTTTCGCGAGCTGCAGCCAGCCGAGGATCGACGTCAGCGGCGTGCGCAGTTCGTGAGCGACGGTGCCGAGGAAGGCGTCCTTGTAGCGGTTTGCACTCTGCGCCTCGCGGAACAGCATGGCCGTATCGATCGCAACCGCGGCGCGTTGCGACAACTCTTCGGCCAGTTTCAGATCGACCGGTCCGTAGCGGCGGCGCGATGAAGAGAACGTCGTCGTCCCGAGGACTTTTTCGCGAACGATCAGCGGCACGCTGATCAATGAGCGCACTCCGAGCGCGCCGATCAGCTGCGTGATCTTCGCCTCCGGCGGGAGACCGCTGAGTTGCGCCTCGGCGATGTCGTTGAGCAGCACCGACGTCCGCAGCCGCAACGCCTGCGGCGCACCGGGTGCGTGTTCCGGCTCGTTGAACGCCGCTTCCTGGAACTGCTGCGCGAGATCGCGCAGGACCGGATTCGCGTGCGAGACGGTGAGGTGGCGGATCGAGCCATCTTCGTTGACGAGATCGACCGAGCACCAGTCGGCGAACGCCGCCGTCGAGAGTTGCGCGAGGGAGCCGAGGGTTGTTTCGTAGTCGAGCGATGCCGCCAGCAACGCGCTGGCCTGCGACAACATGGTCGCGGCGCGCGTTGCTTCTTCGGCGCGCAGCACACTCCGCTTGAGTGCATTGATGTCGAGCACGGCGACGATGGCGCCGTCGATTTTTCCTTCGCTCGTTCGATATGCGCGGATGCGCAACAGCCGCCAGTCGCCGCTGTTGTCCTGCACCTCGACGTCGGCAGCGGTCGATGTTTCGATCACCGCGCCGACGAGCTTTTCGAGCTGCCATACATCGAGCGTCGACTTCACGTCGGCCAGCGGCCGTCCGCCGGCGTCGGGCGGAAGGTTGAGCAGCAGTCCGGCGGTGACGTTGAATCGCCGCACCGTCAGGTCGATGCCGACGAAGAGGATCGGGATCTCGACGGCGCCGAGCAGATTCTCAATGTCGTCGTTCATCCGCACCAGCGCGGTGTTGCGGAGGCGCAACTCATCGTTCAGCGTGCTGAGCTCTTCGTTCGAAGACTGCAGTTCTTCCTTCGCGGTCTCGAGCTCCTCGTTCGTGCTGCGCAGCTCTTCGTCGCTCGACTGCGCTTCTTCCGCGGCCGCCGCGGCTTCGTCGGCGAGCCGCTCGCGATCGTCGATCGCGGCCGAGAGCGCCTCTCGCAGACTGTCGCTTTCCGATCGATCGGCGGCCTCCTGCTCGTTTCGTTTTGAGGGCGCCGGGATGCGGTGAAAGATGATCCACGCGCGGTCGTGAGCCTGCGACGCGTTGCCATACGGGATCACTTCGAAGCTGATGCTGTGCCGATCGTCGCCGTCGATGACGAGGATGTCTTCGCCCGCGACGCTGATCTGTTCGCGGAAGGCGCGGCGCACTGCCGGCCGAAGCACGGCAAGAACTTCGTGATGCCGGATCAGGCCGAAGAGATTGAATGACGCTTCTCCCGCCTCCAGCGAAATGAACGGCGCGACGTCACCGCGAATGCGGGTGATCTCCATCTGTTCATTGATGAGCAGACCGCACGGCGCAAGCCGGGCGGCGAGGAACGCATCGTCTTCGTCCCGCGCGTTTCCCGCCGTGCGAGGGACGGCCCGCACCGCCGGCGCCGCACGGACGATCTGTGGTGAATGCGGCGCGACGTCGAAGATCTGCAGCGCGCCAGGCAGCGGCCGTCTGCGATAGATCAGCGGATTCATCGATACGGCGGTGAGCTGATTCGTGACGCCGCGGAGATTCTCGGATCCGCCGAGCATCAGAAATCCGGTCGGTGCGACCGCGTACTCGAGCAGCGCCACCGCTTTCTTCTGCAGCTCCGGATTGAAGTAGATCAGCACGTTGCAGCAGGTCAGCAGGTCGATCCGCGAATACGGCGGATCGCGCGTGACGTCATGCGCGGCAAACACGCAGAGTTCGCGCACCGCCTTCGCGATCTTGTAGCCGCCAGGCGAGACCGTGAAGAATTTCGCGAGCCGTTCCGGTGAGACGTCGCTCACCGCATCCTCCGAATAGAACGCGGCGCGTGCCTTCGTGAGCGACTTCTCGTTGATGTCGGTTCCGTAGATCGAGATTCGCGGCGCATCGGAGCCGTCGAGGAACTCGAGCAGCGTGATGGCGAGCGAGTAGACCTCTTCGCCCGTCGAGCAGCCGGCGACCCAGATGCGGATGCCTCCTTCGACGTTGCGGTCTTCCAGGATCGCCGGGAAGACGACGGTCTTGAGCGCTTCGAACCGTTCGGGCTCGCGGAAGAACGACGTCACGCCGATCAGCAGATCCTGGTAAAGCGTTTCGAGCGCGGTCCTGTCTTTTCGCAGCGCGGACGCGTAGTCGCGCAGACTGTCGTGGTTGCCGAGGACGACACGGCGGAGGATGCGCCGCTCGACGCTGCCACGTTTGAAGTGATTGAAGTCGACCGGGTGATGTTCGCGAAGCAGATCGAGGATGCCGTCGAAGGCAGCGCCGGACGGCCGGTCGGTGCCGGAACGATCGCGGCCGGCGACGGACGCGAGGCGTTCGGCGATGCCCGCCGGCGGCAATATGAAGTCGGCCGCGGAGGCCGCTGCGCGCGGCATGACCGCGAACTTCGCACTTTCGGTGTCCTGCGCGAACGTGATTCCGCCGGCGTCGCGGATGAGCTTCAGTCCCGCGGCACCGTCGGCGTCGTTGCCGGAGAGCACGATGCCGATGGCGTCATTCTTCCGGTCGAGTGCGAGTGAGGTGAAGAACGTGTCGAGCGGCCGATGCGGCACCTTCGGCCTGCGCGGTGCGAGCCGCAGAATGTCGTCGTGAATCGTCATCTCGGTATCGGGCGGAATCACGTAGACGTGATCGGCCTCGATCAGCATCTCGTCGATCACTTCGTGCACCGGCATCGCGGTGGCGCCGGAGAGGATTTCGACGAGCATGCTTTCGTGACGCGGATCGAGATGCTGGATGAGCACGAAGGCGAGTCCGCTGTGGGGCGGAATCGCGGAGACCAGCTCGATGAATGCGTCGAGCCCCCCGGCGGATGCACCAATGCCTGCGACGCGTACGGCTGTGCCGGACGGCATCGTGAGCGTTTTTCGCGCTGTGTTGCGAGCCTTCCGGGGAAGTGGAGCGCGCGGAGACATTCGGGCCATCCTTTCGAAATCGTCTGAGGATGGAGACAGTTGCGGAGCGCGCAAACGGACCGTCGAAGTGGCGGCCCGGACGGTGCGCGCCTGTCGCGACCGGCTGGATCAGGCGTGTGACTGCTGATTGAACGATTTCACTGTCGTCCGGTATTTCCATTTCGGCAACGTTTGCGCAATGCGTTGCCAGATTGGCAGCCGGTATGCAGGAGACGAAAATCGTGTACGGCCGTGTGCTCAGGCAACTCCGCGAATCCAGGGGACGCAGTCAGGCCGAAGTGGCGCGGAGCGTGGGGATTTCCCCGGCGCAACTGGCAAGACTCGAAGCGAATCAGCGCGGTCTTCACGTCGAGGATTTCGTCAGCATTGCAGAAGCGCTCGGAGAAAAACCGGGCAATTTGCTGCCGAATGACATCGGCGACATCGGCCATTTGAAGCCGCTCATCGACAGGCTGGCGTCCATCAAGCCTGAATTTCTCCCGCGTATCGCCGCGATCATCGAACACATCGTGCTGCTCTCGGAAGACGTGGCAGCAATCAACGCTCCGGCGCTGCGCAAAGTGCGCCGATAACCTCACTCTTCGCCGTCATCCGACAATAGAAAGAAGGATTCAAATGGAACTCATCTGGTTTCTCATCGTGGGCGCAATCGCCGGCTGGCTGGCCGGACAATTCATGAAGGGGAGCGGCTTCGGTCTCCTCGGCGACATCGTGGTCGGCGTCATTGGCGCATTCCTCGGCGGATATCTCTTCCGGCTGGCCGGCGTGAACCTCGGTGGCGGGCTCATCGGTGCGATCGTCGTCGCATTTATCGGCGCCATTGTTCTCCTGTTTCTCGTCCGCCTCATTTCGGGCCGACGCGGCCGGCGTTGACCGGGAAATGCGCGGGACGCAAATTCGGTACCTGGGATCTTTCCGTTAATGAAAACGGCCGTAAGTCTTCCCTTCGGAGCCTTGTTACCTGTATCGTCGCAACGGAAATGATGCAGCTAACCAACGGCCCTGTTGGCCTTCACAGAAAAGCGAGACCGCAATGAAACAAACGCACGCGACGGTGTTGATCCTCTTCGTCCTTATCGCAATCCCTTTCAGTGCAGTCGCACAGGTTCCCCTCGGCACCGCGCAGAATTTCGGCGTGCTTGCGGGCTCGACCGCCACAAATACCGGCCCGACGGTCGTGACCGGCCAGGTGGGCGTTTCTCCAGGCTCGGCGGTCACCGGTTTTCCTCCCGGCGTGGTCGTCGGTGGTTCGATTCATTCGAACGATTCGGTGGCCATGCTGGCGCAGAACGACCTGACGATCGCATACAACGCCGCCGCGGGCTTGCCGTGCGGTACCGATTTGACCGGACAGAACCTCGGCGGCATGACTCTGACCCCGGGCGTCTACTGTTTTGCCAGCTCCGCGTTCCTCACCGGCGGGCTGACGCTGAACATGCAGGGCAATCCGAACGCACTTTTCGTCTTCCAGATCGGCAGCACGCTCACGACGGCCAGCGGCTCGACCGTGCTGCTGATCAACAATGCCGGCGTGTGTCCGACGAACGTGTTCTGGCAGGTCGGCAGTTCCGCGACGCTCGGCACCACCTCGTCGTTGCAGGGAGACATTCTGGCTCTGACCAGTATTACGCTGACGACCGGCGCCACAACGTCCGGCAGAACGCTGGCGCGCAACGGCGCGGTGACGCTCGACTCGAATACGGTCGGCTCGTGTTCTCTGGTGCCAGGCGGCGGTGCGCCGGCAGGCGGCCCGACGCTCGACTGGATCGGACTGGCGGCATTGACGATCCTGCTGGCCGTGGCCGGACTGTTCGTCATGAATCGATCGTCGATCTGACGCGTGAAATCCCGAAGGACCACAGCGGAAGCACGGCCACCACTCAGGCCGCGACTCGTCTTCATCGCCAAATTCGTCGCGGGAATGGTCGTGCTCTACGCGGTAGTGGCGCTCAATGCGGTGAACGATCACGTCATCGTGCCGTTCACCGCATTGGTCGCTCGCTGTGCAGCCGCACTCCTGGCGGGAATCGAGAGCGGCATTGTCGTGACCGGAACGGTGATGCGCTCGCCTTCGTTCGCGCTCGACGTCCACAATGGCTGTAATGGGATCGAGGCGGCGATCTTGCTGATCGCCGCGATCCTCGCATTTCCGGCGTCATTGCGTTCCCGGCTGATCGGAATCGCCGCGTCCGCTGTCGCCATCGAATTACTGAACCTCGTGCGCCTCAGCTCGTTGTTCTGGCTCGGCGAGCATCACCGCCAGGTATTCGATTTCTTTCACGTGGCCGTCTGGCAGTCGTTGATCATCCTTGCGGCAATCTCGCTGTTCATTCTCTGGAGCCTGAAGTTTGCTGAAAGACCTCCGCTCGAATCTCGCTAAGGGAGCGGCGGGATTCATTTTCGGCCTCGCCCTCTGGTGGGCGCTGTCCGCTCCGTATGCACGAGCTCTGGCCGCACTGAGCGAGCCGTTGATCCGAATGTGGGAACGGCCGGCCGTGACGCGGATCATCGCCGCCGGCACAGAACTGACGATCGATCGCGCTGATTTTCCTCCGCAATCGCCGCGGCCCGGCCTGACGTTGATGGATCTGACGGCGAACGTCGTTCTGTTGACGACGCTCTTCGCCGTGAGCCGCCGCCCGTTACATGACCGGAACATCCGCGCGTGGCTGCTGGCGACCGTGCTGCTCGTGCCGGTCCACGTCGCGGCGATCGTCATGAACGTGCAGTCGATCTACGCGCTCCGGCTCGGGCCGTGGAGCCGCGTTCACTATGGCGCCGCCGCCGCCAACTTCTGGGGAGCGGGAGCGCACTTCTACTCGCTGATCGGCGAGTTCGGCGCCGCCTTCGCGCTCTGGTGGCTTTTCCGCCCGACGCCGGACCAATTTAAGGGGTGATATCGGGCAGGCAGTCCGTTATGATCGGTGGAGGTCACTCCCGAAAGGAGATCTCCCACAAATGAGCCTGTTCGATTTTCCGCGGATCAACATTAAAGGTACGCTCCAGCTCACTCCCGGCACCGCCAATAATGACGATTACGCCGGCTCGTGGAACCTGCCGGCGAGCTGGGGACCGTTCGCCGGCCAGACCGTGGCGCTGGTCGACTCGAAAATGGTCGAGGCGCGGACCTACGGGATGTCGGACGATCAGTTCATCGCCTGGGTGCAGAAGGCGCAGCCGCTGACGTCGGCGACGAATCCCTGCAAAACGAAAGAATTCATCCCGGCGGAGTGGAATTACTACGGCGACATGGCGTCGAAAGTGTTGTCAGCCAGCGTGATCGGCGTGCAGACAGCGCCCGATACGATTTATTCGGCGGCCGACAGCAAAGTGCCGCTGACGTCGATGATCGGGTCGTCGCTGACATACAGCGGCGGGATCACGGACGTGAATTCCGAGGGCTCGCCGCCTGCGACGCAGTTCTTCATCGATCAGCTGACGCTGATGAACGGCAGCGCGACCGCGATCCAGGGACGGCCGTCGAAAGGCGCCTGCCAGTGGCTGAATTTCTATCGGAATATCAATCTGACGGCCGACGGCGGCGCCGGCGGTTACGTCTATCACGTGATGCTGCGCGGTTCCGGCAACATCATCAACATTCCTGAATTTCAGGACCCGAAGATTGCCGGGATCATCTTTCGCTATTACCTCTACCGGCCGATGCAGAAGATCGGCGGGAACGATGCAATCGAGCAGCTTTACAAAGAGAAGGGGATGAACGCTTCGACGCTCGAATTCATCGCCACGATTGCGCCGCTGTATGCGGACGAGAAGATCGTGACCGGGCCGACCGGCCGGCTGCTGATTTCGAATACCGCCGCCATTCCGACGCCGGTCGGGACGGGCAACAACGGCAATAACGGGTTGATCGCGCTCGCGCCGGCGGTGATGCAGCGCTTCGGCAACAGACTGTCGGCTGATTTCTCCGCGACGTTTCCCGACTATTACAAGGGAACGAGCAACGACAAGTACGATTTTGGTCCGGTCGCGCTCCTCGCGACCGACAGCAGCGGTAAATCCGCGACGATCGGCGCGATCAATTACGCTGATACAGGCGCCGGCGATCGTGCGGGATGGCTTTTCGATTTCGATATTTCTCAGAACGCGGACGCGCAGGCCGTGTTGCAGGATGCCAATGCGTCATTCCAGCTCGTTCATCCGATCTGGGGGACGGTGCTCGGCGAGACCGATTTCTATTTCGTCACGAATCAGCAGGCCATTTATGCGGAGCAGCACGGCGCGGGCGACCGTTTCCTCAATCAGGGAACGGAAGAGCCGGCGACCGTCTCCGTTTACCGCCGCGGACAGTTGCTGACCGGTAAAGACGCTCCGCCAATTACTGTCTGGCAATATCGCTCGGTTCCGCTGCAGTCGCCCGGCAATGCCACGGTGCTCACCGCGAATTTGCGTCCCGGCGAGCCGAT
>JAOBAU010000435.1 GCA_025463165.1 Acidobacteriota bacterium
CGGCGAGGAAGGTGGTCACGTCGTCGCCGCCGGCCCGCCGGCGGAGGTCGCGCGGTCGAAGAAGAGCCGGACGGCGCAGTATTTAGAGCGGTACATGCGCGAATAAGGGGAAATTGCATTCCGCGGCCGTCTCACTATTTGTGAAGACGCTGTGGAAGTGGATCTCCGGCTTGTTCGCCTGGCTGTCGGAACGGACCGTCGGCATCGTCGAACTGTTCGGGACACTGATGGCGCTTCTCGCCACCATCTCGCTGGTGGCGCATCCGCCGAAATTCATCCCGGACTCGGCCTTCGCGCTGCTGGCGACGTTGCCGGGACTGATTGCGATCGCCTACCACTTCGTCAGCGCACTGCCGCGATTTCGGGCGCGGCGGGAGTCGACTCGCGACTACGACGAATTTACAAAAGGGTTCGATCGCTGGTGGGTCAGCCAGGGCTGGCAGCGGAAACTGCAGCGCACCGGCTATCCACTGCAACCGGCACAGAACGATTTCTCGACGTCGGTGCGCGGGGACAGCAGCGACGACTACATGTCATTCCGGCCGATGCTCTCCGGCACGCTGCTGGGAGCGCTGTTAATGACGATGCTGTTCCTCATTGCGGCCGGCGTAGCCGCCGATCACAACTTTCTCCTCAAAGGAGCTGCGAACGATCCGCCCGGCGTCTACGGATTCCTGTTCGCCGCCCTCGGCGCGTATGTCTCGGTGATGTGGCGAATGATCAACCGCATTCATGCGAATGCGCTGACGTATCGCTTCATCTTCACCGCGACGCTTCGAACGGCCGTGGCGATCTCGATCGGATACGTCGCCGACCGCATCCACCTCTTCGCGATCGTGAAGGACACCGTCTCGGTCGAAGCGCTCTTCTTCCTGATCGGCCTCTTCACCGATTGGGCGCTGTCCGCATTGCGCACGCGCGCACGCGCCGTCTTCAATCAGCCGAACGCGGTGTTCGATCGTCTCCCGCTCGCGCTCGTCGATGGCCTCGACGACAGCATGATCGACATTCTCGACGAGCTCGGAATCTGGGACGTCGAGCATCTCGCCACCAGCGAGCCGGCCGAGCTCACCATCCGCACGCTCTACCCGTTCAACAGTGTCATCGACTGGATCGATCAGGCCATTCTCATCGTCTATCTGCGGCGAAACATCGGCATCGCGCGCGAGCACGGCGTCACCGGCGCCATCGATTTGTCGGTGCTCTTCAGCTACACGCTGAAAGATGAACCGCCGACGTCCATCGTTCGTGCGGATCGGACACTCGACGAGATGGCGAAGAAGATGACGATGTCGCGCGACGTCCTCGACGGAATCTGCCAGACGCTCTATTTCGACTACACGGTCGAGCAGCTCTATCGCTTCTGGCAGCGCCACCGCATCGGGCCGCCGGAGCCCGAAATCGCGAATAAAGGAAACGGGTAGGGAAACTCCCCCCCTCCGGCCCTCCTCATATAAGCCGTCCAGAAGGAGTTGCAATGCGCTCAACGAGACTCGCCGTCTTCGTCGCACTCATCGTCTCCGCGATCTTCATCGTCATTCTCGCGTGCAAGCCGAAAGAGCCGCCGCCGGCTCGGCCCGACGTTTCCGGCATGAAGCGCTACGGCGAAGATCCGAAGATGAAGGAGCTGACGACGAATCCGTTCCCCGGCATGGACGGCATCGCGGAGAAGGATCTCTCCGCCGAGGAGATCAGCGGCCGCGTGCTCTGGAACCTCTGGAGCGGCGACACCTATCTGATGTGGGACTACCTGGCGAAGAACGGCTTCGGCACGTCGGACCTGCTGAAAATCATCGACTCGCGGAATCGCGCCACCCGCTTCGACACGTTCGGCACGATCAATCAGCCCGGCTTCATGACTGCATCGAAGGCGGACGAATACGGGATCTACCTCGATGTGCCGCGACCCGGCGATCAGGAAGGCGACATCGACAAGCGGCTGAATATCGATGAGTACACGTACGGCCGTTCATCGGGCGTGGTCGGCCTGCGCATCTTTCCCAATCCGGAATTCAAAGGCGCCGCGATTAGCGAGTGGAAGAAACACATCGCCGCCGACGGCGTCAATCACGATTACTACGAAAATCCAAATTACTACAACAAGAAGACACTCGTGCGTCCATACGCGGTCGGGATGGCCTGCGCGTTCTGTCACGTCAGTTTCGATCCGGTGCGCCCGCCGGAAAATACCGCCGAGCCGCGCTGGGTGAACCTCAATGACTACGTCGGCGCGCAGTATCTGAAAGTGTGGGAAGTCTTCGGCTCGTACATGAAGGGCGACAGTTTCGTGAAACAGCTCCTGCAGTCGAATCCGCAGGGGACGCTCGACACGTCGTTCATCGCCACCGACTATCTCAACAATCCCGGCACCATGAACGCCGTCTATTCGTGGCCGCAGCGCCTTTCGCGCTCGCCGATGGCGTCGACCTCCGCAACAGCCGGCCACGAAATGCTCGGCGGCGGCGCACTCGAGCTCCTCAACATTCGGAAGGAGATCGCGACCGGAAAATATCCGGTGCCGCGCGTCCTGAAAATGGGCGAAGACTCGGTCGGCGTCGATGGCGCGCTGAGCCGCGTCTTCATCAACATCGGCGAGTCGTGGAACGAGTGGAGCAAACATTTCCGTCCGCTGGTCGGCGGTCCCGATCATCCACAGACGCCGGTCGAAGTGAAGACGCTGCAGACGATCTCCTCGCACTGGAACTGGAGCGAGAAGCGCTCGCCGCATCTCAAAACGTACCTCGTCAATCGCGCGCAACCGCTGCTGCTGAAAGATGCGCCGGGCGGCGACACGTACCTGACGAAAGATCAGAAACAGCTCGATCGCGGGAAGCTGGTGTTCGCGCAGAACTGCGCGCGCTGTCACTCGAGCAAACAGCCGCCGGAGCCGACCGATCCCGCGTCGGCGGAAGGAACGAAGTGGTTCGTCGATCACATCAACAGCGATCCGGCGTTCTTCACCGACAACTTCCTCTCCGATGAGCGCCGGCACTCGGTCGCCGAGATCGGCACGAACGCCACGCGCGCCGCGGCGACGAACGCGATCCGCGGTCATATCTGGGACAACTTCTCGTCGGAGACGTACAAGACGCTGCCGGCCGTGGCGACGCTGAATCTCCCGAGCGATCCGCTCGAAGGCGATCCGAACACGACGAAGACGTTCGCGTTCACGCTGCCGGCGAACGGCCCGGGCTGGTATCGCCCGCCATCGTTGATCAGCCTCTGGTCGAGCGCGCCGTACCTGCACAACAACACCGTCGGCAGCGACTTCGGCGATCCGACGGTCAAAGGACGGATGCGCGCGTTCCAGGAAGGAATCGAGCGGATGCTGCTGATTCAGAAGCGGCAGAACATCGTCTGGCGGACGAAGGAAACGAGCTACATCACGATCCCGTCGAGCTACGCGCCGCCGCTGCTGCGGAAGCTGATCTCGCGTCACGAACTGCAGGACGCCGACGGCAATCTGCGCATCGGTCCGATTCCGAAAGGAACACCGGTCAACTTGTTGTCGAACGTGAATCTCGAAGGCGATCCGTTGAAACTCCTGCAGCTCGGCGTCGAGCTGTCCTCCGCGCTCATCGAGATCGACGCGAAGCACATGAACGACCAGCAGGCCGCGGCGCGGATGCGCAAAGTCATTCCGCTGCTGATGGCCGTCAACAAGTGTCCCGACTTCATCGAAGACAAAGGTCACAAGTTCGGTACGCAGTTGCCGCGCGCCGACAAACTGGCGCTCATCGAATTACTGAAAACGTTCTGACGAATGAGCTCCGGAGAGTACGAGTACATCGTCGTCGGCTCCGGGGCCGGCGGCGGACCGCTGGCCGCGAACCTCGCGAAGAGCGGCTGCCGCGTGCTGCTCATCGAAGCCGGTTCCGATCCGGAGAGCTATCTGTATCAGGTGCCCTGCTTTCACGCGTATTCGAGCGAAGAGAAAGCGATGTCGTGGGATTACTTCGTCCACCACTACACGAACGATGAGGAGCGCGATCCGAAGTACCGCGCCGATCGCGGCGGTGTTTTTTATCCGCGCGCCGGCACGCTCGGCGGCTGCACGGCGCACAACGCGATGATCACGATGGTTCCGCACGACAACGACTGGAACGCCATCGCCGAGCTGACCGGTGACGTCTCTTGGCGCGCGGAATCGATGCGGCAGTACTTCCAGCGGCTCGAGAAATGTACGTACGCCGATCCCGCCGAGGCGGCGAAGAATGGACACGGATATTCGGGATGGCTGAGCACCAGCACCGTCGATCCGCTCATCGCCCTCGGCGACAAGCAGGTCATTCAGACGGTGATGGATGCGGCGCTGCGCGGCGGCTGCGCGGGCGTTTTCGAACGGATCTTCAGCAGGCGAAAGCTCGAATTCGATCCGAACGACAAGCGCAACATGGGCGCCGAGGGATTGACGTCGCGCATTCCGCTGGCGACGTCGGGCGGACGGCGGAACGGGACGCGCGAGTACATCCGCAGCGTGCAGAAAGAACATCCCGACAAGCTCGACGTCCGGATGAACCATCTCGCGACGCGGATCATCTTTGATGGCGACCGCGCCGTCGGCGTCGAATGCCTGAACGGTCAACATCTTTACCAGGCGGATCCTGATTACAGTGCCACCGCGGCGCCGGCGACTGTCGAGTATCGCTGCACGCGTGAAGTCATCCTCGCCGGCGGCGCGTTCAACACGCCGCAACTCCTGATGCTCTCCGGCATCGGACCGAAAGCGCATCTCGAGGAGATGGGGATCGCATGCCGCGCCGATCGCGCCGGAGTCGGACGCAATCTGCAGGATCGCTACGAAGTCGCCGTCGTCGGCACGACGTACGAGAACTTCGAAGTGCTGCGCGGCGCGACGTTCAAAGCGCCGGCCGAAGGTGAAGAAGGCGACGCGTGTTTTCAGGAGTGGCTGAAAGGCGTCGGCATGTACACGTCGAACGGCGCCGTCGTTGCGCTGATCACGCGCTCGAAAAGCGAGCGTCCCGTCCCCGATCTCTTCATGTTCGCGCTGCCCGGAAACTTCCACGGCTACTACCCCGGCTACTCCGCCGACGTCGAGCGCGCGAAGAACTATCTGACGTGGGCGATTCTCAAATCGCACACGAACAACACGAGCGGCGAAGTGCGGCTCGCGTCGAGCGATCCGCGCGCGCGGCCGTACGTCAACTTCCACTACTTCGATGAGAGCAACGACACCGGCGGCGAGGATCTCGATTCCGTCGTGAACGCGGTGATGCTCGTGCGCCAGATGAACGCGCGCAACGAGTCGCTGCGCGATGAGCTGATTCCCGGCCCGGACGTCAAAGCGAATCGCGAAGAGATCGCGAAGTGGGTCGCGAACAACGCGTGGGGACATCACGCCTCGTGCAGTTGTCGCATGGGACGTCCCGACGATCCGCTGGCCGTCGTCGACAGCCGCTTCCGCGTCATCGGCACGAAGAACCTGCGCGTCGTCGACGCGTCCGTCTTCCCGCGCATCCCCGGATTTTTCATCGTCACGCCGATCTACATGATCAGCGAGAAAGCGACCGACGCGATCCTCACCGACCGCGAGCGGCTGAACTAACGACGCAGCAGACGAACACAAGGAGGTCGAGATGGCTTACGACGTGGATCAGTTGCTCGAGAAGACCGACGCGGAGCTCGACGGAATGTTCAGCGGCTCGCAGCCGGGGCCGATTCCGAACGGTCCGGCGGAAGGAACGGCGATCGTCGCGAACGGGACGCGCTTTTCAAGTCTCATCGCGAAGATCGTCAATCACTTCGGCTGGCAGGGGAAGACGTTCGACGCGAAGCACGGCACGCTGCGCAATCGCATCACGTCGCTCGGGCTCAATGCGATCGTCGCCGAGGTGTATGTCGGGCCGAGTCTGTTCGATCAGAAGCCGTGCATCGTGCTCGATTACTCGAAGACGTCCGAGGTCGCGGAGCGCATTCGCGATGAGATTCGGATGATCGCGCCGAACACGTACCTCGGCCGCGTCTACTGGGAAAACAAGCCGACGATTCACTTCGCGCTGCAGTTCCCGGCGTGAGGACGGAAACGTGACGCCCCAGGGAAACCTGATGGTGCTCGCGACGGTCACGGCCGGACGCGAGAGCGAGTTGCGCACGCTGCTCGCGTCGATGAATCGCCAGCCGGGAGTGGTCGATCCTGACAACGCGCTCGTGCCGTTCCGGCGTCTCGATCGGATTCATTTCGCGCGCTTCGTCATCCTCGACGATCGAACGCTCGACGACATCACCATCTACAAGCTGCCGCGCGTCGACTATCCGCTGTCGGTCGCGTTCATCGCCGATTTCGACGGACCGCAAAACTCCTTCATCGATGAGCTCGAGCGCATCGCCGGCAGCGGACTCGCGCGCATCTTCGCCTGCTGCGGATTCGGCGGCGGCGATCTGAAAGCGTGGATGAAAGAGCATCGCACGAAGCCGGCCGCGAACTACGTGAACACGGTCGGCCGAACGATGCTCGAGGTGCGCGAAGAAGCGGCGCTGCGCGATTTCATCTGCACGTATCTGCGCGGCGCCGGCGCGCCGGTCGTCGCGAAAATGACGCCGGCGCAGGTGCGGAAAACGCTGCGCGAGCTGGTGAAGTCGAGTGGCATCAAACTGACGCCGCCCGCTCCGACGCCGATCGGCTGGCGCATCTCGCAGCTCATCAACTTCATCACCGGCCTGCTGTTCATCCCGCTGGCGATTCTGTTTCTGCCGATCCTCATTCCGCTCGGCATCATCTATCTGATCATCCTGCGGCTCCACGAAACGACCGACGCGGAAGTCGATCGCCGCGCGGCTCCGGACGTCCAGCGCAAGCTCGCCGAGATCGAAGATCACGACGTCGCAAATCAGTTCAGCGCGATGGGCTCACTCAAGCCCGGCTGGTTTCGCCTGCTGAACATTTCGATCGGACTCGTCGTCATCAACTGGACCGCGCGCCACATCTTCACGCGCGGACACCTCGGCCGCGTGCAGACGATTCACTTCGCGCGCTGGGTCTATCTCAACGACCGCAAGCGGCTCTACTTCGCCAGCAACTACGACGGCAGTCTCGACAGCTACATGGACGACTTCATCAACAAAGTCGGCTTCGGATTGAACCTCGTCTTCAGCAACGGCATCGGTTATCCGCGCACGAATTACCTCGTGTTCGACGGCGCGAAGGACGAGCAGAAATTCAAGCGCTACATCCGGCGCCATCAACTGCCGACCGAGGTCTGGTACGACGCGCATCCGGGGCGGACGGCGGTCGACCTCGCGCGCAACACGCGCATTCGCGAAGGGCTCGAACGATCGTCGATGAGCGACGCCGACACGCGCCAGTGGCTGCAACTCTTTTAGGAGCCGACGACATGCCATCCGCGA
Source organism: Acidobacteriota bacterium (assembly GCA_025463165.1). Taxonomy (GTDB): domain Bacteria; phylum Acidobacteriota; class Thermoanaerobaculia; order Gp7-AA8; family Gp7-AA8; genus JAOBAU01. Next base: position 7,366 of record JAOBAU010000435.1, read on the forward strand.
TCGACAAGAGCGACGTTCAGGGTCTCGTACGAACCGCCTTCAACGACATGATCGAAGCACGCTTCCACGCGGTCGAGATCATCGATGTGACGTCCGCGCGCGCATGGCTGCAATCGGTGCTCGCGCTCGTGAACAATTCGGTCGCGCCGAAGGAAGGGGGCGATCCTGCGCAAAAAGAGCGCGCGCTGCAGCTCGCGTTTTCGTGGAGCGGCCTGCGAAAGCTCGGCGTTCCCGCCGGCACCGCGGATGGCTTCTCGCTCGAGTTTCAGTCAGGCATGAGCGGCGAAGCGAATCGCTCGCGGCGACTCGGCGACGTCGGCGGCGACGCGCCCGAACAATGGAAATGGGGCGGACCGAACAACGTCGCCGATCTCGTCGTGATGATCTACAAAATCGACAATCTCGCCGCGTGGGAAACGGAAGTGCAGGGACCGCTCTGGTCGAAAGCGTTTCGCGAGGTCACGCAACCACTCGACACGTCGCATCTCGACAACGACATCGAACCGTTCGGATTCAAAGACGGTCTCAGTCAGCCGAAGGTCGATTGGGCGTTGTCGCGCAAAGCGAAGAGGGAAGAATTCGATTTCGGCAATCTCATCACCGCCGGCGAGTTCCTCCTCGGCTACCCGAACGAATACAACAAGCTCACCGAACGGCCAACGGTCGCGGAGAAGGAGGATCCGAATCGCATCCTCATGCCGGCCGAGGGCGCGCCGGGCCGCCGCGATTTCGGGCTGAATGGAACGTATCTCGTCTTCCGCGATCTCACCCAGGACGTGCGCGGGCTCTGGCAATTTCTCGACAAGCAGTCAGCCGGCGATCGCGACGCGCGCTTGCAGCTCGGCGCGCTCGCGGTCGGTCGCACGACGAAAGGTGATCCGCTCGTGCCGCTGTCCGAAAAGCCGATCGCCGGAATCGAGCCGAAGGAAGAGAAGGACAATCGCTTCACATACGACAGCGATCCAACCGGTACGCGCTGTCCGATCGGCGCGCACATTCGCCGCGCGAACCCGCGCGTCGCGGACATGCCGTCTGACACGAAGGGATTCTTCAAACGCGCCCTCCGTCTCCTCGGCTTCGGCGCTCCGCGACCGGATGATGATCTCGTGTCATCGGTCCGCTTCCATCGCGTTCTCCGCCGCGGCCGTGAATACGGTCCGGAGCTCAAACCGGACGATGCGGTGAAACAGACGACGCCCGACGGCATCCCGCGCGGACTCCGCTTCATCTGCCTCAACGCGAACATCACCCGCCAGTTCGAGTTCGTGCAACAGGCGTGGTCGATGGGAACCAAATTCGCCGGACTCACCGAGCAAAGCGATCCGCTCCTCGGCAACCGCACCGCCATCAACGGCTGCCTGACGACCGCGACGTTCACCGTGCCGCAGGACACAGGACTCGCGCGGTGTATTGAAGGAGTACCGCAGTTCGTCTCGCTGCGCGGCGGCGGCTATTTCTTTCTGCCGAGCATTCGCGCGCTGCGCTACATCGCGTCGCTGCCGTAGCAGGTGTGGAGAACGTCTTTACGCGCAGGCGGGCGGCTGTCCGTCGCGGCGCATCTTTCCGCGCATCCGTGCGGCGAGCAGGTTGAACGCGATCGACATGCCGATTCCCATTCCCCACGCGCCGTCGAGGAGGTTTTCGCCGAACGGCGTGGTCGGGTGGAACAGATGCACGAGCGGTCCCATGGCGAGGCAGAACATGCCGAGGGTCATCAGTTTGTCGGGCGTTTGCATTTGCTTTTTGAAAATGGTCATTGCGGGTCTCCGTTGAATTAATCGGTGAGCAAATACCAGGTCATCATCGCCATCTTCACGCCGACGATCGTGATCGCCACGGTGAAGAGATCCCAGCTCCAGATGTGATTGATGTAGAAGCGATACGCGAACAGCAGCGTCGCGGTGACGCCGCCGATGATTCCGCCGAGGCTCGTTGAGCGGAGACGATGGTTGAGAAAACGCTCGTCGATTGCGCGGCCCAGGAATGGGATGTTCATCGCTCTTCCTCCAGCAGAAAAATCTCATCCATCGAGCAGCCGAACACGCGTGCGAACAGCAGCGCGAGCTGCAGGCTCGGCACATAGCGATTGCGCTCGATCGAGTTGATGCTTTGCCGTGAGACGCCGACCGCATCGGCGAGCTGTTCCTGCGTCCAGCCGCGGCGGCCGCGCAGGTCTTTGACTCGGTTGTGAACGATGGGCCCCGTGACAAGCATGCTTTCCACGGATAGTAAGTCGCGTTAGCGACCGTGTCAAGCATGCTTGTCTTTTAGATCAGCGCAATGCGACGGCGCGCTCGCTCCAATCCCACAGCTCGGCAGCGAGTTGCGGATCCGCGGCCTGGCTGCTGATGCGCGTCTCTTTGCGCTTCACGTAGTAGCGGCCGGGAGTCCAGTCGCCACTCGTCGCCAGCCAGACGAGCGTGTCCGCTCCCTTCTCCGGCGAGACCATGAAAAAGCGGCCGGCCTCGTACAGCAGGCGCGTCATGAGCGCACCTTCGCGCGCGAATGCGGTGGTGACGACGCCGGGATGAAACGACACGCCGCGCACGCCGCGAAAGCGTCGATTGATCTCCGCCGCGTGCAGGATGTTCATCAATTTCGCGGTGCCGTATGCGCGCCACTCGCCGTAGTTGCGCTCGTTCTCGAGGTCGTTGAGATCGAGATGACCCATTCGATGTGCGCGGCTCGCCGTATTGATCACCGTTGCGTTCGACGCTTCGAGCCGTTCGCGCAGCAGCATCGTCAACAGGAACCCGCCGAGGTGATTGACCTGCAGCGTCTTCTCATGGCCATCCTCGGTGACCTCACGCGTTGCGATTACGCCGCCGACATTGTTCGCGAGCACGTCAATGCGCGGGTATCGTTCGAGTAACCGCGCGGCCAGCGCGCGGACGTCGCGCAGCTTCGCGAAGTCGGCGAGAAACGCATCGGCGCCAATCTCATCGGCGAACCGTTTCGTTTCGGCGGAGCGGCCGGTGATCGCCACGGTTTCGCCCTGCGCGCGTAACGCACGCGCGGCCGCGGCGCCGATTCCCGAGCTGCCGCCGGTGATGATGATCATCCTGTTCATGCCGCTCCAGTCATCGGAAACAGCGTAAGAAACTGTTTCGCGATTGCCTTGTTGCCTTCAACGCGCAGGTCGCCGCTGCGCACGGCCTCCGCGAATTTGCGTCCACCATAGACCACGGCCGCAAGCGTGTTCACATCCGCTTCGATGATCGCGCCGGGATTCCGCGCCGTGTTGCGCGTCAGCTCCATCTCCCCATCGGCGACGACGGCGCGGAAACGATCCTCACCGATGCGGATCTCGAGCGTCGCGCCGAAGCCGTCCGCGGCGTCGCTGCTGAACATCGTCCGGAACGAAAGGATGAGCGCGTCGACGCTGAGCGGATAGCCCTGCATCAGCGTCGGCGAGCGAACGGCCCAGCGGCCGAGCGCCATGATCACGCGCTCGAGCTCGAGTCCCCATTCGCTCAGCTCGTAAACCCACGCCGCGGCCGGCGGCGGCAGCTTGCGCCGCTGAACGATTCCGGCCCGTTCGAGCTCGAGCAGCCGCTGCGTCAGCACGTTCGGACTGATGGCCGGCAGACCGGCGCGGAGATCGGTGAAACGCTTCGGCCCGAGGATCAGCTCGCGCACGACGAGGAGCGCCCAGCGCTCACCGATGAGGTCGAGCGCGTGGGCTGTCGCACAACCATCTTCATAGGTACGCTTGCTCGTCACGAATGAAAGCTTACACGCTTTTGTCCTGAATACAATCTTTCTAGTTGCTTTTTAGGACTAGTCGATACTAGATTGCTCGCATCGACGAAGTGAAGAAAGGAAACGACATGAATCAGCTGACGGCTTACCTGGGATTTGGCGGCAACTGCGCGGAGGCGATGCGCTTCTACGAGAAGGCACTGAACGGCAAACTGGAAGTACTTCTGACGAATGGCGAAAGTCCGGTTGCGGAGTACACGCAGGCAGGCGACGAGAACCGCATCATGCACGCGCGGCTGGTGTTCGACGGCGGCGTGCTGATGGCCGGCGATGCGCCGTCGGCCCACAAGTACGAAGGGATGAAAGGCTTCTCGCTGTCGCTGATGTATGCGACGGCCGATGAAGCGCGACGCGTTTACGACGCGCTGTCCGAGGGCGGAACGGTGACGATGCCGTTCGACAAAACATTCTGGGCCGACGGCTTCGGTATGCTCACCGATCGATTCGGCACGCCGTGGATGTTCAACGGCGGCATGCATCCATTCTGAAAGGAGACACTATGTTCAAGAAAATCCTCCTCGGTATCGTCGCAGTCATCGCCGCGATCCTGATCATCGCCGCGTTCCAGCCCGATACGTTCCATGTCCAGCGCACCGCCACCATCAAAGCGCCGCCGGAGAAAATCGTTCCGCTGATCGCCGACTTCCATCACTGGAGCTCGTGGTCGCCGTTCGAAAAGCTCGATCCCGCGATGAAGCGGACGATGAGCGGCGCGCCGAGCGGACCGGGCGCCGTCTACGCCTGGGACGGCAACAGCAAAGCAGGCGCGGGACGGATGGAAGTGCTCAGCGCGTCGGCGGCCGCGGTGAAAATCCAACTCGATTTCACCCGCCCCTTCGCGTCGCACACTCTGGCCGAGTTCACGCTCGAGCCGCACGGCGACACGACGAACGTGACGTGGTCGATGACCGGGCCGCAGATGTACATCAGCAAAGTCATCTGCCTCTTCATGAACATGGACAAGATGGTCGGAAAAGACTTTGAGACCGGTCTCGCCAGTCTCAAAGCAATCGCCGAAACCTGAGCAAAGGAGATACGAACATGCGAGTGATGGTCATCATGAAAGCGAGCGCCGACTCCGAAGCCGGCGTGCTTCCCGATACGAAGCTGCTGACGGAGATGGGGCAGTTCAACGAAGAGCTGGTGAACGCCGGAATCATGACAGCCGGCGAAGGGCTGCACCCGAGCTCGAAAGGTGCCCGCGTGAAGTTCAGCGGCGGCACGACGTCGGTGACGAAAGGTCCGTTCGCCGCGACGACCGAGCTGATCGCCGGCTTCTGGCTCTGGAAGGTGAAGTCGCTCGAAGAAGCGATCGACTGGGTGAAGCGCGTTCCCGTCGCCGACGCCGAGATCGAGATTCGTCCGTTGTTCGAAGCGGAAGACTTCGGCGCCGAATTCACGCCGGAGCTGCGCGAGCAGGAAGAGCGGCTCCGCGCACAGGTCGAAAAGTCGTAACTCGTAAAGTCAACATCGGGGGTCTGACCCCCGATGTTGACTTTGGCTCACTTTTCAATTGGCGTAAGTTGATTGAACACCAGCTGCCAGCGGCCGTCTTCGTTGATCCAGACGTGCAGACTGCGGAACTCGCCCGACACCTCTTTGCCGCTGTACTTGCCGACGATCGTCACGTGCGACAACACGAGCGCGGTGTTCCCATGCATCGTCACGGTCGGCTCGTCTTCGTGTTTGATCGAATCGATCGATGAGTGTCCCGACTCGATCTCGGCGAGACGATCGGCTTTGGTCCGAATGCGGCCATGAGCGTTGACGAATGAGTAGTTGTCGGACCAGATCCGCCTGAGCGTCGGGACGTCCTTTTTGATCAGCGCCTGCCGATACGCGCGGATCGCCGCAAGCACGTCCTCACCGGGCGCGGGCGCGGCGATGGAGAAGGTCGAGACGGCGAGCAAAAGAAGAAAGACTGACGCGAGCTTTTTCATCGCGTCAGTCTGCCACGACTCGCGCCGCGCACGCCGCCGGCTTATGGCTGCAGGTTCTCGTGAATCAATGCTGCCAGGCGCGTTCCGGCCATCTGCAAACGCTGATCGACGACGCTGATGAACTTCTTCTGATACGCGTCCGTCAGGACGCGGCCGGTGCCGAATGTAGTGCAATCACCGGCGGCTTCGCGACAGTACTCAACCGCAGGCGTCGTGGTGATGTCGTACGACTCCTGCGCCCACTGCAGCGGCGTCGTCGAGGCCAGCCACTTTTTCTTTTCGGTCTTCGTGATGTGCTTCTGCAGGCTGTCGGCAAACGGCTCCCAGCCGGCGGCGGTGAGCGCCTTGCGAATGATCCCGGTGTCCCATACCGAGTGCAGATTGAGCGGGAACTTCTGCGGCACCGGATAGAAGTTGCCGGTGACCGGCTCGATCTTGTTGCCGCCTTCGTCGTTCTGATAGCTGATGTGCAGCGGCTGATGGACGTCACCGACCCAGTGGCCGAGGAAGATCAATCCTTCCGCGCGCTCCTGATCGGTCTTGCCGTTCTTCAGCATCGCCGAATGCGTCGCGATTCCGGTGAAGACGCAATCGTTGTTGCAGGCGCTTTCCGGAAGAGTCTTCACGTTGCGCGCGACATTGAGAAAGTGCCAGTCATTGAACGGACTGAAATGCAGCCACGGACTGTCCTTGATGTGCTCCTGCGCCGCGGTGCGCGCTTTCGCACGCGCTTCATCCGGAAAGACGCACGCGTCCGGAAAGCCATGAATCACCATCCCGGTGTCGGCCGGCGTCTTGTATGCCTTCACCAGGCGATCGACCTCTTTCTGGTCGGCCGGCGAGAGTGATTGATACGCGACGCGGCAAACGGTGCGGTGACCATCCTGGCCCCACGCAAAGAGTTGCGGCACACACATCGCGATCACAATGAAAGCACACAGAACTTTTCGCATGACAGCCTCCTGCTCGAACCGGACGATTCCTGATTGAGGAGTGTCCGTTGCGCGGCGAAGCCCTACCCGGCGTGCCGCGATTTGGTTGATCGGTCATGCCGGCAGCCAGCGCGCGAGGATGGCCGACAACGTTTGCGGCTCGACCGGCTTGACGATGTAGTCGTCCATGCCGCCCGCGATCGTCTCGCCATCCTTTCGAAACGGATCGGCGCTCATGGCGATGATCGGCAGCCGCTCGAGGCCGGGCGACGAACGAATGCGGCGCGTCGCTTCGATGCCGTCCATCACCGGCATCTGCACGTCCATGAAGATGAGATCGAAGCGCTCGCTGCTCGCGAGCTCGACCGCTTCGCCGCCGCTCGCCGCAAGCGTGACCGACAGGCCGTGGCCGCGCAGCAACTCCTGCGCGACTTCGCGACAGATCCAGTCGTCGTCGACGAGGAGCACCGAGCCGTTCATCGTCGCCGGTTCTTCGGCCGGGCGCGGCGCGGTCGCGATTGCCGGCTGCTGATCTTCGTAGATGAAGCTGACGCCGAGGTGCTCGCGCATCTTCGAAAAGATGATCGATTCGCGGAAAGGCTTGGAGACGAAATCGTCGCAGCCGGCGGCGAGCACGTCGGCGCGCTCGTGCTCGAGCGCCGACGCCGACAACGCGATGATCGGCACGCGCGAACGTCCGCTCGCCTGTTCGCGCGCGCGAATGCGACGCGTCGCTTCGAGTCCATCCATCCCCTGCATCCGCTTGTCCATCCAGATGAAGCGCGGCTGCCATTCCTCGACGATCGCCAGCGCTTCCTCGCCGTTCGCCGCGTCGCGGACTTCGAAGCCGACCGCTGCGAGGAGACGCGTCAACACGGTGCGATTGAGCGGCGTGTCGTCGACGACGAGCACGCGCACCGGTTGCTGTCCCGGCGCGAGCGACGCAACGCGACGGCGATCGGCAGCCGGCGCCGGCGTTTCGCTCGTCGCTTCGGGCAGCGCGACGTCGACGCGGAATCGCGAGCCGCGACCGGGTTCGCTCTCGATGCTGATGTCGCCGCTCATGAGTCGTGCGAGATCGCGCGACAGCGCCAGCCCGAGTCCCGTTCCTTCCTTTGCGCGATGGCCGCTGTCGGTCTGCACGAACGGCTCGAAGAGTCGCGGCAGATCATCAGAGGCGATGCCCGGTCCGGTGTCGTCGACGATGAAGCTCGCACGTCCGTCACTCCACGAAACGCGCAGCGTGACGCCGCCGCTCTCGGTGAACTTCACCGCGTTGCCGACGAGATTGATGAGGATCTGCCGCAGCTTGCCGGCGTCGCCGACGACGACGGGCGGCAACTCGTCGAGCTCGAGCCGCATGCGCAACTTTTTCTCTTCGGCGCGGACGCGGAAGACGTTCTCGACGTCGCGCACGAGCGTCTCGAGTGCGAACGGCTCACGCTCCAGCTCGACGCGTCCCGCTTCGATCTTCGAGAGCGAGAGGACGTCGTTGATCAGCCCGAGGAGATGTTCGCCACTGCGCATGATCACGTCGAGCCCTTCGCGATCTTCGGCGTCACGATCCTTGCGGCGCGTGAGGAGTTGCGCGAATCCGAGCACGCCGTTGAGCGGCGTCCGCAACTCGTGGCTCATGTTCGCGAGGAACGCGCTCTTGGCGCGACTGGCCGCGAGCGCGCGCTGTTCGGAATCGTGGAGCTGTTCGATTTTCTCGGCGAGCTCCGTGGTCCGTTCGCGCACCGTCGCTTCGAGCATCGCGGCGTGACCGCGCAGCGAGCGCAGGCGCAACACAACCGCGCCGTAGATCAACGCGATGAGCAGCGCCGCCATCGCCAGGCGCGCCGCGAGCGTCTCGTACCAGAACGGCGCGACGTCGATGTTGAGGACGATCGGTGCCGTCCACTCCGACGTTCCTTCGACGCGCGCCTGCACTTCGACGCGCCAGTCGCCGGCGCCGACGTTTTCGATGTCGAGATGATCTTCCGCGGACGGCGCCGACCAGCTCTCGCGCAGTCGCGGCACACGCACGCGATACTCGAGCGGATGCGCGCCGAGCCACGGCGCCGACCACGCCAGATGCAGCGCGCGATCGCCATCATCGAGATGCGCGAGTCCGCTGCTGTCGCGCTTCGGCGTCGTGCGCCAGAGCAACTTCAACGGCGGCGGCGCGACCGCGTGCACGTTCGGATCGAAGCGCGCGAGGCCGGCCATCGTGCCGACGTAAACGACGCCATCGTCGTCGACGACGAGACCGCCGAGGTTGCATTCTTCCTGGAGCAAACCTTCGCGTGAATCCCAGACGTGCCAGCGGCCGTTCAGGTAGCGACCGACGCCCGCCGATCCGCCCGCCCACACCGCGCCGTCGCGGCCGAGTCCGAGCGAATAGATCGTCTGTCCCGGCAGTCCATCCGCTTCGTTCATGCGCTGCCATTTGCCGCCGCGACGAACGGCGATGCCGCCTGTCCCGCCAACCCACATCTCGCCGCCGCGTCCTTCGAGCACGGCGTTGACCGACTCGGGGATTTCGCGATGCGCTTTCGTCGTCAGATGCTCGGCAACGTCGCCGCGAAAAATCGTGACGCCGCGCAGCGTCGCAATCCACAGCTCGCCATTCGATAGCCACTTCATGTCGCGGACGTGCATGTCGTCGAGCTTCGCATTGATGGCGTCGACGCGCTGCCACGTTTCGCCATCGCGCACGAACACGCCCTGCGTCGAGCTGCCGGCGTACCAGCGTCCGTCGGGCGCGCGAAAGAGTCCCATCACGAAACCGGACGGCAGCTTCAGCACCTGACGGAACGTCTCGCCGCGGCGCGCTTCGAAGATGCCGAAACGCGTGCCGGCGATGAACGCGCCCGGCTCCGATTCGACGATGGTGCGGACGTCTTCGGTGATGCCGTCGGCGACGGAAAGGTGTCGCGACGAATCGGCGTCGAGATGAAGTCCACCATTCTGATAGACGGCGACGTCGAGGCTGTGCGGCGCCGCGCCGCGATTCACCGCGAAGCCGGAGAAGAGCATGCGCGGTCCCGACGACCACGGATCGACGGCGGTGCGATGCGACCACTCTTCGCCGACCCATTGCGCGAGTCCGAGCGCGTTGAGTCCGAACCAGACGCTCCCTTCGCGATCGCCGAGCAGCGACATGACGCCGGCCTCGAACGGTCCGTGCTGCACGGCCCAGACAGTCCACGGCGTTTCGGCATTGCCGAATGCGACGCGTCCGCCGAACGCGCCGGCCCAGATGCGTCCTTTGCGATCTTCGGCGATGCAACGAAACGCGCCGCGCGGCCACGTCGCGAACGCCGCCTGATGCCAGCCGTCAGCGCCG
>JAOBAU010000443.1 GCA_025463165.1 Acidobacteriota bacterium
AAGTAGCCTTTGCCGGTGCCGATGTCGGCGCGCTCGCCGCCGGCGACGAGCTTCGAGCCTTCGCTCTTCGCCGTCTCGATGTGACGCAGCACGCTCTCCATCTGGTCTTTGGAAACGATCGCGCCGAGTCGCGTCTTTGGATGGAGCGGATCGCCGGCGGTCATCTTGTTCGCGCGCTCGATCACTTTCGACATCAGCGCTTCGTGCGCGCTTTCTTCGACGAGCAACCGCGAGCCGGCGGCGCAGACTTCGCCCTTGCCGTAGAAGATCGCGTTCAGCGCGCCGCGCGCGGCGGCGTCGAGGTCCGAATCAGCGAAGACCACATTCGGCGATTTTCCGCCGAGCTCGAGCGACACCTTCTTCAGCGTCTTCGCGGCGCGCGCCATGATTCCCTTGCCGACTTCCGTCGAGCCGGTGAAGGCGATGGCGTCGACGCCGGGATGATCGACGAGCGCGTTGCCGACGACGCTGCCCTTCCCCGGCACGACGTTCAGGACACCGGGCGGCAGGCCGCATTCTTTCGCGTACTCGGCGAACTTCAGCAGCGAGAGCGACGTGTTCGACGCCGGCTTGATGACGACGGTGTTGCCGCACGCCAGCGCCGGCGCGATCTTCCAGACCGCGAGCATCAGCGGGAAGTTCCACGGCGTGATCGCGCCGACGACGCCGAGCGGCTCGCGCAGCGTGTAGGTGAACGCGTTGTCGGCGACCGGAATCGTTTCGCCGGTGACTTTGCCCGACCAGCCGGCGAAGTAATAAAGACATTCGGCAGCAGCCGGCGTATCGACGAACTGCGATTCGAAAATCGGCTTGCCGTTGTCGATCGTTTCGATACGGCCGATCTCATCGGCGCGCGCCATCAGCATGTCCGCGATGCGCCACATGATCTTGGCGCGATCGCGCGGCTTCATCTTCTGCCAGGCCGATCCCGACTCCATCTGCGCGCGCGCGGCTTTCACCGCGTCATCCACATCCTCGGCTCCCGCCGACGCCACGCCGGTGATCGTCTCTTCGGTGGCCGGATTGATGGTGGCGAAAGTCTCGCCGCTCTTCGCGTCGACGAACTCACCGTTGATGAACAGCTGATTGCGGAAGGATTCGCTCATGCGGCGGGATGCTACTACGCGCTCGTAGCAGCCATCTCCTCCACGTACGGCGTGATGTCGTAGTTACGGCGATAGAGCTCGTCGACCTGCTCCATCTCGGCGTCGGTCAGCGGCGGATGTTCGGACGCCGACGCGAACTCGCGCATCTGTTCGTCGTCGTAGATGTTCGGCAGTGCCGACAGCACCGACGGATGCGCATAGAGCCAAAGCAGCGCGAGCTGGCCGATCGTCACGCCGCGCGCGTTGCAGAGCGCCTTCAGCCGATCGACTTTCTGGATCCCTTCCACCATCCACGAACGCGGACGATGCGAGCGGTGATCGCTCTCATCGAACTTCGTATCGATCGTGTACTTCCCTTCCAGCATGCCGGACGAATGCGTGACGCGAATCAGGAACTGCGGACCGCCGGCGGCCAGCGCCGGCGTGAGCCACGGCTTGAACGTGTGATCGAACGAGTCGCTCGGCACGCACAGCTTCTTGCTCGCTTCGCCGCGCGACGCTTCATCGATGCCGGCGTAACGCTCGCCGCGCTGCGCGAGCTCGGCGGCGAGAATGAACTCGCGGCCGGGATCCTGCTCGAGCATGTTGTAGATCATCTGCGTGACCGGCGCCTTGCGCGCCGCGCAGCCGTAAACGCCTTCATCGCGCCAGCCGATGGCGGGACCGAGCGACGGTCCGTACGCGAGAATCTTCCCTTCCGCTTTCAACGCTTCGAGCATTTCCCAATGCTCGTCTTCCATCAGCGTGACGACGCGCGGATTGTGCGGCTGATAGATGGCGATGTGATCGACACCGAGCCGTTTGAGCGACTGTTCGAGCGCGAAGCGGACGAACTTCGGCGACATGTCCTGCGGCAGCTCGCGCTGTCCGCGGGGACGTTCGGGATTGTTGTAGAAGTCGTAGCCGAACTTCGTGCCGACGATCAGGTCGGGATGGTCGGCGAGGATCGGCGCGAGGATCGTTTCGCCGCGGCCGTTGCCGTACGCGTCGGCCGTGTCGATGTAGTTGATGCCGTAGTCGAGCGCCTTGCGGATGATCGTCTGCGCCTGTTCGTCGGTGTAAGTTCCCCACCATCCGGTGCTGACGGTCCAGGTGCCGAATCCGAGCTCGGAAACATCGAGATCGGTGCCGTGAAGTTTGCGGTAACGCATGGTCGCTGGTCTCCCGGCGCCAACGATATCACCGCGGAAAAAGCGATCAATGCGCCGCGGTGCGGCGTCGGCTCGGAGCTTGCGTTCGGGCGGACAGGCCTATACTAGTCAGAATGACCAGATTGCCGCGCAGACGCATTGGACGATGGGCACTGCAGGATGCGAAGGCACGCTTCAGCGAGGTCGTGAGAAAAGCCAGGACGGAAGGGCCTCAGCAGATCACGGTGCACGGTCGTGAGGAGGTCGTGGTCGTTTCCGTCGAGGAGTATCGCCGCGTAAAGGGCCAGCCGACCGGTGAAGCGTTGGTGAAGCTCCTGCACGACTCGCCGCTGCGCGACATCAGGATCGAACGGAAGGGTACGCGGAGCCGCGTTCGCGGTG
>JAOBAU010000445.1 GCA_025463165.1 Acidobacteriota bacterium
CAGAGCAGAAGAAACATGGCGGCGCGCACAGGCAGCGACTTTCTGCCCCACCCCGGCAGCAGGCCCGCCGGTGCGATGAAGAGCGACAGGAAACCCGCTTCGAGCAGCATGCCGTCCGATTGATAGGCGGAGAAATCCTGCGCGGCGCTGACGAATGAGAGAAAAGCGATGGATGCGATGGCGATCGACAGCCGCGGCCAGAGGTTGCAGACGAGCGCGACTGACGCGATGAGTCCGGCGATGACGACGCCGTGCAGCATTTCCGTCGACGCCGAGAACCAGAAGAGCGACGGCACAAGCCAGTAGCCGCGCAGGCCGAGCGCTTCGCGAACCGCCGCGAGGTATTGCGTGGCCGGAAGAATGCCGCGCGGACCGATGAGTCCGTCGATCTGAAACCAGAGCGCGAGGAACGCGGAGAAGAAGATCCCGCCGAGCGCGCGCAGCCAGATCCAGCGCGCACGGAGATACGATTCGGAGGACCAGACGTCGGGCGCAAACCAGCGCGCCAGCCATGCCGTTCGCGGCTCAGTCGATTCGTCGAACATCATCACCGATCACGATGTAGCGAATGCCGTGCGCACGGCACCACGCCACGTCGCGCGTTCGCAGCGCTTCGTTCGCGCGCGCGAAAAGTGCTTCATCCGGCATCGAGCCAAAGTTGTCGATGACGACCGGGTGCCGGCCGATGACGTCGATGGCATGTCCCATCGACCACGGCGCGAGCACGCGGCCAGGCGGCAGCGCGGCGATGCGATTCGCCATCGCGACGGCGCGCCCCTCCATCGGCGACGGAACCTCCGGACGCAACTCGTCATAGATGACGTACGCGAGCGGCGGTGCGATCGTCATCGCAACGAACGCGACCGCTGCGACGCGTGACCGCGCTTGGGCGACCGCCAGCGAGGCCGCGGCGGCGAAGAGCGGAATGGCCGGGATGAGAAAGCGGCGGCTCGACAACGCCAGCAGCAGATAGACGATGGCGAAGAGCGCGACCGTGCGATGACGTTTGAAGATCGCGAATGACAGCAGCGCCGCGCCGGTGACGTTCGCGAGATCGGTGCCGATGCGCGACGGATCGCGGAACATCGGCTGGAACTCGATGATCGATGAGAGCCATGGATCGCCGCCGAAGAAATGCGCGCCGCGAAGCAGCATCGGCAGCACCGGCGCGACGACGAGCGCGCCGGCGCCGAGCGCGACCAGCGGACGAACGCCGCGCGCTCGTAACGCGAGTGCGACCGCCGCGGCGGTGAACGCCCCGGCGTGAACCCAGCCGAGGAACCACGCGCTGTCTGGGTAGGAATCGGGACGCGTGAGACGGTAGAGCGCGATGACAAGCGCGGCCGCCGCGAAGCCGATCTCGGGGCGCTTGTCATCGGTGTCATCGATGAACAGCGCGACGAACGCAACCGCCGCGGCCGCGAGAAACGCCATCTGCACGAACATCGCGGCGAGGAGCGACAGCGCGAGCAGCGGCGCGCTGCGCTTCTTTGTCGCGTAAAGCAGAAAGAGCATCAACGCCGGCTCGACCCAGTGATGGTCGATCGCATTCGTCCGCGACACGCCGATCAGATACGGCGAGAGCGCCAGCGCAAGCGCGGCGAGCCACGAGATTCGCCACGCGCAGAACGCGACGAAGAGCGCGAAGCCGAGCGGCGCCAGCCACTTCGTGCCGATCACTTTTGATGCGCCGCCGGCGACGAGATCGTAGAGCGGCGGCCACGGGCAGTACGCGCCGCTGAGGCCGCGATCGGGATCGGGATCGACGAGGTGAGGGAACGCAGCGAAGCGTTTCAAATGATAGAGATCGTCGAACGGCGGCATCGGCAGCGGCGACACGCGCAGCGCCAGCGCCAGTACGCCGAGCGCGATCGCAATGACCACCTTCCGTCCCATCGCGCGAAATTTATCTTGAATTCGGCTTGTCGCTCATGCAGTCTTTCACGAGCGTCGTCCAAACGCATCGACAACCAGGAGCCCCTTTTTGCGACCGACCCTTCGCGGTTTGGCGTTCGTCTTCACGCTTGGCGTATGCGCCGCGGCGGAGGCTGCAGGACCGGCCGTGACCTCGACGCATTGTCGCGAGACGGAAGTCGTGCTCGACAGCACGCACTCCGCGGCGCGGTTGTCGGGCTGCGGAGATAACGAAGCGGCCGATCTCCTCTGGCACCTCGATCGAATCGATCAGATCGATCCGCATCTCGACGGCGTGTATCACCGCGATCAGAGCGGCGCCGGCGCGATCGTCTATGTGATGGATACCGGCGTGATGGCGGCGCACAGCGAATTCCTGACGACGGCCGGCAGTCGCGTCGTCGCCGGTTACGACGCCACGTCGTCGCTGACGACCGGCGCGTCGCACTGCACGTCATCGAACAAAGCGACCGACCCCTGCTTCGCGAATTACGACGAGCTCGCCGAGTCGTCGCACGGAACCGCGGTCGCATCGCTCGTCGCCGGACGCTTCGTCGGTGTGGCGCCGGAAGCGACGATCGTCAGCATTCGCGTGATGAACGAAGCGGCGCTGGCGACGACGCGCACCTATCTCGAAGGACTCGATGCGATCGTCCGTCACGCCTTCGCTCCGACGTCGCCCCAGTTTCACACCGCGGTCGTGAACATCAGCGGCTGGATCCTGGAGCGACTGGCGACGTCGCGCGAAATCAACGTCGTCCCGTTCGCGGACGTCGAGCAAAAGATTCGGATCATGATCGGCGGCATCGATGCGGATGGAAATCCCGATCCGCACGGCAAACGCTTCTTCTTCGTCGTGGCCGGCAACAACACCGACAACGGCTGCACGCACGATGGCGCCGTGGCCCGCTTTCCGGCGACGCTGGGCAAAGAGATCGATGGTCTGATCACCGTCGGCGGGATGACCGCGCAGAACGAATGGTGGTCGGGCGCATGCCACGGCGGCGTCGAGATTCTCGCACCGTCGCAGTCGGTGTTCAGCGCTACGATCAGCGCACCCGATCACTATCGCGGCGCGGCGTTCCGCTCCGGCACGTCGTTCGGCGCGCCGATCATCTCCGGCATCGCGGCACGGATGCTCTCCGCGCATCCGGAGCTTTCACCGGCCGAGCTCGAAGCGGAGATCGTTGCGACGCCGGCGCGGATTACGAATCCGGAAGCGATGTACGCCGATGGCCGAGTGGCTGTCTTCCCGCCGGCACGGCAGGCCGCGTTGATTCGCACAGCGTCGGCATACGGCTTCGCGGCGGATGCGGATTCGCGCCGCTGAGTTCTGGCACTAATGCCGCACAATTCGCGGCATGAAACTCGACGCATCTCTCAGCGGCACTTTCCTCCTCGGCGGCGACCTGCCCGTTCATCGACTCGGCTTCGGCGCCATGCGCATCACCGGCAATGGCGTCTGGGGTCCGCCGAAAGATCGCGATGAAGCGCTCGCAGTTCTGCGTCGTACCGTCGACCTGCGCATCAACCTCATCGACACCGCCGAATCATATGGGCCGCATGTCAGCGAAGAGCTGATCGGCGAAGCGCTCCATCCGTATCCGAAAGATCTCGTCATCGCCACGAAAGGCGGACTCGATCGTACCGGACCGAACCAGTGGCCGATGGATGCGCGACCCGAGCGGCTGCGTGAAGAGCTCGACGGAAGTCTGCGCCGGCTGAAGCTCGATCGGATCGATGTCTATCAGCTGCACCGCATCGATCCGAACGTGCCGGAAGAAGATCAGTTCGGCGCGTTGCGCGAGTTTCAGCGCGAAGGGAAAGTGCGACACATCGGCTTGTCGGAAGCGGACGTCGCGCAGATCGAGCGCGCGCGAAAATTCTTTCCTGTCGTCTCCGTACAGAACCGCTACAACCTCGGCGACCGCGAATGGGAATCGGTGCTCGACCATTGCGAGCGCGAAAACATCGCGTTCATTCCGTGGTTCCCGCTCGCGACCGGCAAGCTCGCCGAAGAAGGCGGACCGCTTACGCGCATTGCCAAAGCGCACGGCGCGACGCCGGCGCAGATCGCGCTGGCGTGGCTGCTGCGCCGCTCGCCGGTGATGCTCCCGATTCCCGGCACGTCGCGCGTGAAGCATCTCGAGGAGAACGTCGCCGCGGCAGCGATCGACCTGACCGACGAAGAGTTCGACAGCATCAGCTGAGCGCTACGGTTCCGCGGTTCCCGGCAGATCGGACGCGCAGACGGCCGACGCCGGCTCCGGCTGCACGATCACGACTTCCGTCGCCGAGCAGGTCGTGACCTGATCGGTGACGGTGAATGACGTCGTCAGCGGCAGCGCGACGACCGCGTCGCCGCGGCGGCAGCGTCGCGTCCGGAACAGCAGATCGGTCGGAGTCGGGATGCTGTATGTGCTCGTGCCATTGCCGTTGTCGCGAACCGACGACGGAGTGACGACGCGATTGTGAAATTCGAAGCGGACCGGGTTCGGCAGCGTGGCGATCGTGACGTCGCTCGATGCGCCGGCGATGAAGTCCGATGGCAGCGCCGCGAATCGCGCGCGCGGCGTGACGTAGGTGAAGGTCGCACCGTTCGCGGTGTCGCCGGTCAGCACGCTTGTGACGATGATCGGGCCGCTCGAATCTTCGCAACGCGTCACACGCTTCGCGCTGGTCAGCGCCTGGATTTGTGTGCCGCTCACGCGAACCAACGACGCGGCCACTCCCGCGACGGTCACTGCAACCGGAGCCTCGAAACCGTCTCCGTCGATCGTGATCGCGGTGCCGCCGGCCGGCGGTCCGCTCAGCGGCCGCGTCGACTGAATCGTCATCGGCGTGTAGTAACGAAACGCATTCGGAAGCGTCACCGATGCGGCGGTCGAAATGTTGATGACGCGAATTCCAACGGGGAAGAGCGAACGAGCGGGAGGGGCGATGAAGACGACGCTGTTGAAGGAGACAGCGACGATCTGCACTTCCTCCTCGCTCCCATCGGGATTGATGACGAAGAGCTGCACCGGTGCGGCGAAGCCGGAACCGTACAGCGTCAGCCGCGCACCGCTGTTGATGGGACTGCTGTATGGCGTGACTCCATCGACTTTCAGCGTTCGATCGAGCTGAAAGACGGTCACGCGATCCGCTGCCTGAATGCGCGACTCGTTTGGCGTGCCGGCGCGATTCACGATCGTCACCGAAAACTCGCGCTCCGCGTCCGCCGCATCGAAGCGCGGAGTAAACGCGACCAGCGTCTGACTGCCGACGGA
>JAOBAU010000451.1 GCA_025463165.1 Acidobacteriota bacterium
TGGCGCTCGGTCGTGACCGGCATCGCCGCCTTCCCGCGCACACGCGACCAGACGGTTTCGAACTGGAGCTGAAAAGCGTCTGCGATCCGCTGCGCCGCGTCGTTCTTCACGACGGGATCGCTGACCGCCGAAAGCAGCGGCATGAATCCTTCGATCCGTTCCGACTTCTCCCGTGCGGAGAGTTTGTTGACATCGGCGCCCCACATGCGCAACGCAAAGTCGAAGATGTCGTTGGATTGCCCGAGGAGCTCGAGGAAGCCGTCGACGCCGCGATGCTCGATGAGCGTGTCGGGATCTTTCTCGCCGGCGAGGTCGAGCGCGGAGACAGTGAGGCCGGCGGCGAGGAGCACCGGCGCCGCGCGCAATGTCGCGTTCCGGCCGGCGTCGTCTCCGTCGTAGGCGATCACGACATGTGTCGCGTAGCGGCGCAGCAGCGATGCCTGTCCGGCCGTCAGCGAAGTGCCCATCGAGGCGACGACGCCCGGCACGCCGGCGTTGTCGATCGCGATCGCATCGAAGTAACCCTCGACGAGAATGGCGCGGTCGATCTTTCGCATCCCGTCTTTCGAGCGATGCAGGTTGTAGAGCAGCCGCGACTTGTTGAAGACGTCCGATTCGGGAGAGTTGAGGTACTTCGGATCGCTGCCGTCGAGCGAGCGTCCGCCGAATCCGACCAGCGCGCCGGTCTCCGAATGAATCGGAATCATCAGGCGATTTCGAAAGCGATCGTAGAAGCCGTTGCCGGTCTTGCGCGGCATGACGAGGCCGGTCTTCTCGAGCTTCGCGTCGCCATGCTTTCGCGCGAGACGCGTGTGGATGTAGTCCCACGAATCGGGCGCGTAGCCGAAGCCGTATTTCTGAACTACCTCCTGTGGAACGGCGCGTTTGCGCAGGTACTGAAGCGCGGTGTTGTCGCCGCCCCAGCCGAGCGCCTGATGGAACGCTTCCGAGGCGTCGTCGAGCACCTCGAGGAGATCTTCCTTGTCGGCGTCGCGCGAGTTTCTGCGGCGGCGCGGCAACTCGATGCCGACTCGCGCGGCGATGTACTCGACCGCTTCAGGGAACGTGAAGCGCTCGGTGAGCGTCAGGAACTTGAAGACGTCGCCACCGGTGCCGCAGCCGAAGCAGTAGAAGAGTCCCTTGTCGCGATCGACGTGAAACGACGGCGACTTCTCGCGATGAAACGGGCAGAGACCTTTGTAGCTCTTGCCCGCGAGTTTGAGAGGCGTGACCTGTTGTACGAAGTCGACGATGTCGGCCGCGGAGCGTACCTGGGAAATCACGGTGTCGTTGAGATCGACTAGTGCCATTCAAAGGGTGCAGAGTGCTGAGTGCTGAGTGCTGAGTCGGTTTTCTTCTCAGCACTCAGCACTCTGCACTCTGCACTACTCCAATACAGCGACGGTCGCGCCGTCGCCTCCCTCATTGTCTCCGCCCGGCCGCCACGATTTCACTGCCGGATGTTTGCGCAGGTATTCGCGCAGCGCTTTGCGCAGTGTCCCGGTGCCGAAGCCGTGGATGATGCGTACGGCCGACTTTCCTTCGAGCAGCGCGCGATCGAGAAAACGATCCGACGCTTCGATGGCATCGTCAACACGTTGACCGACGAGGTTCAGCTCCGCGCCGATCTCGCCCGACTCCGACGTCGATACCTGCGGACGTTTGGTCGGCGCGGGCGCCGGTCCGCCGATGGCGACGAGGTCGCGAAGGTCGACCGTCATCTTTTTGCCGTTGGCGTTCAGCACCGCTTTCTGGCCATCGATCGAGACGACGTCGCCCTTCACTTTGAACTTGCGATGCTCGACCTTGTCGCCGACGCGCACGGGTCTCGTCGATTCCGCGGGCACGAACTCGATGGCGCGTTCGACCGGTTTCGTCACCGTCTTCAGTACTTCGTTGGGATTGATCTTCTCGCGCGCGCTGCGATCGAGGTCGCGCAGATGTTTGATCTCCGCGCTGAGCTGCCGCGTGACGTCGTCGCGAAACCGTTCGAGTTCTTCGCGATACGAACTGCCGACGCGCGCACGTTCCTTTTCGAGTGCTGCCGCTTTCTCCGCGAGCGTGGCCCGCTCGCGCTCCGCTTCGCGTCGCTGCGTCGCTGCTTCATCGCGCTGCGCGAGCACTTCCGACATCCGCTTCTGCAGTTCGGAGAGGAGGTGATCGGTCTCGCCGTATCGATCGCCGAGCCGCTCGCGCGCCGACGCGATGACGGAGTCGGGGAGGCCGATCATCTTCGCGACGTCGATGGCGCGGCTGCGGCCCGGGATGCCGGCGATCATTCGGTACGTAGGTTGACCAGTTGCCGAATCGAACTCCATCGACGCGTTGACGATGCGCGTGTCGTTCACCGCGAAGCTCTTCAGCGCGGAGAGATGCGTCGTCACGATCATCAGCGAGCCGCGCTCGAGCAGGTTCTCGATGACGGCCGCGGCGAGCGCCGAGCCTTCTTCGGGCTCGGAGCCGGATCCGAGCTCATCGAGCAGTACGAGCGAACGTTCGGTGGCGCGATCGAGGACGCGCTTGAGACGAACGAGATACGCGGAGAAGGTCGACAGATGTTCGAGCACGCTCTGGTCGTCGCCGATCAGCACGTGCAGCGAATCGATGAACGGGATGATCGTTCCTTCGGCGGCCGGCACCGGCAGTCCGCTCATCGCCATCGCGATGAGCAGTCCGGTCGTCTTGAGCGCGACCGTCTTGCCGCCGGCGTTCGGTCCGCTGACGACGAGCGCGGTGCGCTGCCGATTGAGCTCGACGCCCATCGGAATCGCCTTCCGCTCCGACGGCTCTTCGTCGAACATCTCCGCACGCGCGTTGGCGAGCCGCTCGTCGAGCAGCGGATGACGTCCGTCGATGATGTGCAGCACGTGATCGTCGTTGAACGTGGGCAGCGTCGCGTCGACCGTTTCGTGGAAGACGGCGCATGCCTGGAGCGCGTCGAAGCCGCCGGCGATCGCAACGGCGTCGCGAATGGCCGGCTGTTCGTCGAAGAGGAGTTGCGACATATAGCGCGTGATCCGCGCGATCTCTTCGCGCTCCTGGATCATCAGCTCGGCGAGATCGTTGTTCAGTTCGATGGCCGCCATCGGCTCGATGAAGAACGAGGCGCCGGAGCCGGAGCGCTCGTGGAGGATTCCCTGCACCGCGTTGCGGTGATCGCTGCGGACGGGGATGCAGTAACGATCGCCGCGCATGACGACGAGCGGTTCCTGGATCGCGTCGGCGTTGCGGTTCATGACGTCGACGAGCGTCTTCTGAATGGCGTTGCGCTTCGCGTGGATGCGCGTGCGAATCGAGCGGAGCTCGGCCGACGCTTCTTCGCGCAGCTTTCCTTCGCTGGTGAAGTACTTGTTCGTTTTCGTCAGCAGCTCGCCGAGGTTCGGGATGCCGGTGGCGATGACGGTGAGGCGCGGATACGACTCGGTGCGGACGAACGTCTCGCGAATGGCCTGCGTCGCGCGGATGGCGCGGACGATCTGCCACGACTCTTCGAGATCGAGCACCGATTCGCGCTGGAAGAGCGGCGCGACGTCGGTCAATCCGGCCAGCGGCAGCAATCCTTCGGCGAGATAGAAGCGGACCATCTCCGCCAGCTCGCTTTGCGCGGCGATGCAGGCGGCGAGCGTCGGCAGCGGACGCCGCGCGGCGATGGCATCTTTTCCGAGCGAACTCTTCGCCTCCATCGCGATGAGCGTGAGGACGCGGTCGAGCTCGAGACTGGTGAGAGCAGGTGTGGGATTCACGACGGGTGCGTCAATGCCGCGAGTCCGCACGCTATTCCGCGCGCCTTGCACACCAAAAAAAGTGGGACTCACGACGCGTATCGTGAGTCCCGAGGGTGACCAGAGCGTTGTCTACTTATCTAGTAGCCGGCGCGGCGCTCTTCAGCGAGTTTCCGCAACACTTTCTTGCGAGCGGCAATCGCTTTTCTTTTACGCTTGGTGCTGGGCTTTTCGAAATGCTGACGTTTCTTCAGCTCGGAAAGGATTCCCGATTTCTCGCACTTGCGCTTGAAACGGCGCAGCGCGTTTTCGAATGTCTCGTCTTCTTTAACGTGTACGAGAGGCATGTTTTCCCAATCCCCCCCTTCTCATGAGCGTTCTGATATGGGTTGCCTGACCCGGAGCATTGTAGGTTTCGCGGCCGGAGTGGTCAACGCCGGAACACGAATCCCGCACTACAGCCGTCTTGAACCGCGACGGACCCATTTCTCATTCCTGAGCTTGCAAGATCGTTACAAGCAGCTGAAAGCAAAGGTCTTGTAGAATGCGCCTCCATGAAACGAGCGATTGTATCCGTCGTTACTTCTCTACTCCTTGTGGCATGCGCCACGACTTCCGCGCCGCCGCTTCCGCCACCGCCTGTCACCGCCGCCCGACCGGTCGTTGAAACGCTCCACGGCGTTTCCGTTACCGATCCTTATCGCTGGCTCGAAGATCAGCAGAGTCCGGAAACTCGCGCGTGGATCGAGCAGCAGAACGCGTACACCGACAAGGTGCTGGCTGACCTGCCGAACCGCGACGCCATCGCGAAACGGGTCGAGTCGCTGCTGCACGTTGACGCGGTCGGCATTCCGACCGTCCGTTCGAATCGCTTCTTCTTTCTTCGCCGCGGCGCGAGCGAGGACCAGTACTCGATCTACATGCGCGACGGCATCGGCGGCAGCGACGTCCGGCTCATCGATCCGGCCACGATGGATGAGAAGCACACGACGAGCATCGGCATTCAGGATGTCTCCGAGGATGGAAAGCTCGTCGCGTACTTCGTTCGGAAGGGCGGCGCGGACGAAGTCGAAACGCGTTTCTTTGACGTCGACGCGCGTCACGACGTGGCCGCGGTGCTGCCGCTCGCACGTTACTTCGGCGTCTCGATCTCGTCCGATCGCAACACTCTCTATTACTCGCGCCACAGCGAGACCGGCGACCGCGTGTACAGCCGGCCGCTCAACGGCGGCGCGGAGACGGAACTGTTCGGCGCCGGCTACGGTCCCGAGAAAATCATCGGCGCGGGACTCTCCGACGACGGCCGTTACCTGCTGATCGAGGTGTCGCACGGCTCGGCGCCAAAGAAGACGGAGCTCTACATCAAAGATCTGCGCGGCGACGGTCCGATCCAAACGATCGTCAACGATCTCGATGCGCGTTCGTCCGCCGAGGTCGCGGGCGACACGCTCGTCATCCGAACGAACTGGAATGCACCGAACGATCGCGTGATGACGGTGAGCATCGCCGATCCCGCTCGCGCGAACTGGAAAGAGCTCGTCCCCGAAAACAAGAACGCCGCGCTGCAGGGACTCTCGCTCGCCGGCGGCAAGGTGTTCGTCCGCTATCTCGAAAACGTGAAGCCGCGCGTGATCGCGTACGGCCTCGACGGCACGCAACAGGGCGAGATCCATTTCGACACCATCGGCAATCTCGGCGACATCGCAGGGACGTGGCATTCACCGATCGCGTTCTATCGCTACGCGTCATTCGCATCGCCCACGACGACCTACACGTACGACGTCGCATCCGCGAAGAGCAGCGTCTTCGTTCGTCTCGACGCGCCGGTGAAATCGGACGACTTCGAAGTCGAGCAGGCGTTCTTCAACTCGAAGGACGGCACCCGCATCCCGATGTTCCTGATGTATCGCAAAGGACTGAAGCGCGACGGCAGCAATCCGACGCTGCTCACCGGGTACGGCGGCTTCAACCTCAGCCAGGTGCCGAACTTTTCGTCGCGCGCCGTGACGTGGGCCGAGCAGGGCGGCGTCTACGCGCTCGTCAATCTGCGCGGCGGTTCCGAGT
>JAOBAU010000452.1 GCA_025463165.1 Acidobacteriota bacterium
TCGGTGCCGCGCGGCGCGAAGATGTCGATTCCTTTGTGCTGCCGGACGCCGCCGTCACGCGGCGCGTGCCAGCTGTCGTCGAGATCGCCGACGTGGACGCCGACGACCGGCATGCGGATCCCGCCGAGCGGCGCGAAGAGCGCGCGGGCGCGATCGGCGAATTCTTTGTCGCGCGCTTTTGCTGATTGCGTCGACGGCGTGATCGACGGTTTGCGCGCGACTTCGCGGCTGTTGTAGCGATTGAGATCGGCGCGCATCTGAGCGACGAGCTGACCGAAATCATCCTCGTCAGAGAGCAGCACTTTTTCCTCGACCGGCTGCGGCCCTGAAGGCGTGCGATCGAAGGGGATCGTGGCGCAGGCGGAAAGGACAAACAACAGCAGACCGGGCAGAACCAGCCAGCCAGCCCACCCACTGCGAGCGTTTTCGAGTTTCATGGTCAACCGGGAGCGACGCCGCGAAGTGTAAATAACGCGGTTGAGCTTGTAAAGGTCCCACCGGTTTATGCACCAAACTGCGCATCGATGAACCATTCGCTCGCGGCGTTGCGATACAGCCGGTAGACGCCGCGATCGAGCTCGACGTCCCAGTATTCGCGATCGGCCGGCGCGTCGCGCCACCATCCTTCTTCGACGCGCCACGGACCGGATGCGACGCGCACTTTGCCGTGAATCTCATCGTGGCCGCGAATCGCATCGAGCAGTTCGCCGTCGGCAGTCTCGCGCGTGATGACCTCGATCGGAATGGGCGGACGGAACGTGCGCGCCGCGAGCAGACCTCGCGCGCGGCGCGGCGCGCGGCGAACGTCGGGCGGTGGCGGCGGGGCGAAGTCGCCGACGGCGAAACGTTCCGGCAGGTGACCGTCGACCGTCATCGCCATGCCGACGCGATCGTCGCCGAGCATGGAGACGAGTCGCGCAATCGTGGTCGCCAGTTTTTCCGGCGAGAGCGCGGCCGGACCGAAGAGCGACAGTTGTGCGCGGCGCGGCCGGTCGGGATGCGCGACGAGTGCGAAGCCGGCCACCGGCGCGCCGGGCGGATTCTTTTCGAGATCGAGACGGATGAGCGTCAGCATCGTCTTCACGTCGCGCGTCGGTGCGGCCATCTCGATGGCGCGCGCGTGATAGCCGTCCGGTTCGAGCATGAGCGTCAGCTCGATCCGGCTGCACGAGAAGCCCTGGATCTCGAGCCGCTTCGACAATCGTTCGAGTGCGGCGGTGGCGATGAAGAGAAACGGTTCGAGCGCGACGAGCGGCCACTCGAGGTCCATCCCTTCGCGGAACTCGGGGGGCATTGCGCGTGGTACGAGCGGACGAACGTCGATGCCGCGCGCGGCGCGATGAAGATCGCGTCCGAGCTCGCCGAGTCGGCTGGCGATCTCGCTTTCCGGAAGCGAAGCCAGCTCGCCGATCGAGTTGATGCCCCAGCGTTGGAGAGTTGATGCGGCGTCGAGCTCCGGCGCGAGACGCGTGAGCGGCAGCGGCGCGAGGAAGGCCGCTTCATCGTGTGGCGGCACGACGACCGGCGACTTCGGCAGCTCCGCCGCAACGCGCGCGGCGAGCTTGCTGCCGGCGATGCCGACGCGGCCCGGAAGACCGATCGCATCGATGGCGCGGATGGCCGCTTTGGCCAGCTCTTCTTCGCGATCGAAATGCCGTTCCATGCCGCTGATGTCGAGATAGACGATCCCTTCGCCGGCATCTTCGACGCGCGGCGAGAACGTCTCGGCCGCTTCCAGCAGCGCCTCCTGTGCAGTTCGCTCGCATTCGGCGTCGCGTCCGCGCGCGATCAGTTTCGGCAGCAGCGATCGCGCCTGCGCGAGCGACATCCCGCCGACGATTCCTTTTCGCCGCGCGCGTCGCGTCGCCGCCACGACATGCGCGGCGGTGCCGTTTCCTTCGACGATCACCACCGCATCGTCGACGAGCTCCGGCTCACTGCGAAGGCGCGCCGCCAACAGAAAGAGCGGGACGTGAAAGCAGGCGAGGCGAGTCATCCCGTTGCGCGAAGATCGCGAGGCGAACGCGTGAAGGTGAGGACGTTGCGATGCGGACGGTTTGTCGGGACCGACTCGTATGTCGCGAATCGCAGCGTCGTGCTCGTCCCCGGTTTTCGATGGCGATGTTTTTCCAGCGTCAGCTCCGCTTCCATCGCGGCGAGCAACTCGCCGCTGATCCACTGCGGACGCAGCAGGCGGCTGCGCACGACCGCTTCCGATGCGGTGCCGGTGAGCGGATACGGCGTAGAGATGAGCAGCGCGTTGCCGTGAGCTTCCGCGGTGCGCGCGAGGCGGACCCACGTCGCGTCGGGCAGGCGACGGCCGCGCATCGGCGGAATGCCGGCGTCGAGCACGATGAGCTGAAAGCCGGTCGTGCCGATCATCTCCGCGGCGACCGCCGCTTCCTGCATCGTCCGCGGACGAACCCACAACAGGCGTCCGAGATCGACGCCGTTCGCTTCGGCGAACTGTGGATCGAAGTGATCGCCGGCATCGATGAGCGCGGCTGCTTCACCCATCGACGTCGCGGCGGCCAGTGCGGCGAGCACGACCGAGAAGCGCGCGCCGCGTCCGGCGAGCTCCGTCATCTTCCCGCGCGCCAGGCCGCCGCCGAGGAGCTCATCGAACGACAGCAGTGTCGTCGGAACGACTTCATCGCGACGCTGCTTCGCCAGTGCCCGAATCAGCTCCGTGCCGTTCGAGACTTTCGCTGCTACCGATTGTGCGAGTTGCGCGCGAAGTCGTGTTACTTCTTCACGTTGCGAAGGAACGACAATCGGTGGCAGCGGTAGTTCGAGCTCGAGAGCGGGGAAGGCCATGACGTCCTTCCAACGTAGGCGGTAACCGGGCGTAAGTCAACGTGCGTCTATCGTGCATTTTTGATGCACTGCGCGCAACGCAACCTATCTGCCGAGAACGATGTCGAGACCGGACAGAATCAATTCCAGTCGTGCATGCGAGACCTTTCCCACCCGTTCAACGAGCAGGCTCTTGTTGATCGAGATTACGTGCGATGTGTTTGCCACGGAGTCTTTTGGCAGGCTGGTCGCCTGAGCGGTCAAAAATACGTTTCCCGGAACGTCGGCCCATGCGGTGTTGGTCGTGAGAGGCACGCAGACGACTGTGGCAATCCGGCTGCGGTTGTACGCATCGCTTTGAATGATGATGACGGGTCGCCGAAAGCCGGGACCCGATCCGATGGGCTCAGGGAGATTTGCCCACCATGTCTCTCCCTGCGAGATCACCATTCCGTGTTCTCCAGAATGCGACGTGACGCCGCGGCCGTGAATTCGTCGGTCTGATCGCCGATCTCGTCGCAGGCGCGATTGATCGCTTCTGTGACTTCGTCCGGAGCATGCCGGGCGACGTACTCCTTCAGTGCGGCGCTGAATACTTCGCTCCGGGAGCGTTTCTCACGGCGTGCGAGTCGCTCGACTTTCTCGAATACTTCATCCGGGATGGAAACGGCGGTTTTCATACCCGGAGTATAACCGAATGTCCGTTGCGCTCGTGCAACCGGATACTCCGGTTGGAGAGGTGTCGTCATTGTGTATGTGCGGTGCGCGGAGAGGGGACGGAGGGCAGCCGGAAATGGCTGTCGTGCGGGGAGAGCGACGGTAGCACTTTTACGTCGCGCGGGTGAAGAGCTGGCGCTGGCTGACGCGGTAAGCGTGGGAGCGGATCGTCTCGCGGAGGTTGCGAGGGTCTGGGATTCCACGCAGCGTATACGTCGGCGTCGATTTGTCGGTTGAGATGAGGGTGACGTTGCCGATGCCGAGGATGCGATCGAGGACGCCCTGCTGGAACTGGGTGTCGTCTACGTAGCGGAGATCGATCTCCGAGAGACTCTTCGAGACGAGACCGCGCTCGATCATCACGCGCTGGCTGGTGATCGTATAGAGCGTGCCGCGGATGCGGAGCAGCGACATGAGCACGCGGATGATGAGGATGATCGCGACGATTGCGGTCGCCCACCAGCCGATGGCGAGGATTCTCTCGGATGCTTCGAAGTCGAGTGCGCGGCCCGCTGCGAAGCGCGCCAGCAGCTGGATCGCGACGGCAGCGACGATGATCACGAGCAGCGGTCCGAGCAGCACGACGGCTGACGGTGTCCCGCGCCAGAGCGTTTCTTCCGCGAATGCGGTCGCGCCGGCGGGAGCCGCGACTGCGAGCGGCACGGCCGCGGCGGGGGAGGGACGGCCGCAGTGCGGACAGGCCGGTGCGAGCGTCGAGACGTCGCGGCCGCAATCAGGACAGGAGATGACGGGCATCACGTCATTCTACCGGTGGTGGACCTACGTTGTAATAACAACACCACATGGCCGTGTTTCCGGAAGAAACTGAATCATTGCATGAGTCCGGTGCTGACGTATGGAAGGCTACCGGGACATTTTTGCCGTGCTAACGCAGGTGCCGGGAAGCTGCTATCATCTCCACCGTCCAGTTCCGGTAACGTTCCGCTGAGAAGTCGCGCATTTTCCTGGCGCGGCCTATGGTCCAGACAACAGGTGAGGAATCCATGAAGTCATTTCGCGCGTCCGCGTTCTTTTTGCTTGCCGTCTTTGCGTCTATCGCTGCTCAGGCTGCAGACTTCAAAGTTCTCCTCGACCTCGACAACCAGCCGTCCACCGGCTGCTCGGTCATTACCGGCGCCGGGACGTTCTCCGGCGTTGAAGCGGTCCTGACGACTACGGTCGATCCGGTTGGCGGCGTACAGCGCGTAACCGGCGTCAGCCGGCAACAGTGCGTGAACGGCACCTTCGCGGCGCCGATCTCGGTCGACAGCAGCGGCTGGGCAGTCGGCACCGATCCGAACGGCAAGATGGTCGTGGAGACGGGCGTGCCGTTCAGCGAGCTCTCTCCCAATCCGATCGAAAGCGTACACGTGGCGTTCGTCGCATCATCCGGCGGACTCACGGACGTCATTCTCAGCCGCACCGACAGCTCACCGATTCTCTTCCCCGATCAGGTGGGCCGCCGCCGTTCCGGTCCGGGAACGACGCGCACCATCGCGCTGGATGGCGATCTCTCCGACTGGGGCATGATCGCTCCGCTCGTCGATGGCAATGCCAGCACCGGCTCGTCGAACTTTCGCTTCACCGACATCTATGGATATGCGGGGAACACGCATCTCTACTTCGCGTTCGAGCTTCGCAACAATCGCAATGCACCGACCGCCGTCGACGACAACTTCTTCGTCCTGATCGGCCACGCGCTCAACGTCGCGGCGCCCGGCATCCTCGGCAACGACATCAGCCCGAACGGCGCTCCCCTCAGCGCCATTCTCGTTTCCGGTCCGCAGCACGGCGCGCTGACGCTCAATCCGAACGGCTCGTTCGTCTATCTGCACGACGGCTCGAACGCTCCGCTGGACAGCTTCCGCTACAAGGTCACCAACGGAACGGTCGAGTCGAACGCGGCCCAGGTGCGGATCGACATCACGACGAATAGCGCGCCGAATGCACTTCCCGACACCGGGTATACCGTTGCGCATCGCGGCACGCTGACGGTTCCGGCGAAGGGCGTCCTGGCAAACGACAGCGACCCCGACGGCGACACGCTGCATGCGCAGCTGGCGACGAATCCGCTGCATGGAACGGTCACGCTCAATGCGGACGGCTCCTTCACGTACACGCATGACGGCAGCAACACGCTGACCGACAGCTTTACGTACCGCGCGGCCGACAGCTCCTCGACGTCGAACATCGCCACCGTCACGATCACGATCTCTCCCGACATTCCGCCGGTCGCGATCGGCGAGGGTTACACGCTGCTCGAAGGGGCGACGCTCAATGTCGCGGCTCCGGGTCTCTTCGCGAACGATAGCGACGTCGACACACCGCAGACCTTCTGGTCCGCGTCGGTCGTCACTCCGCCGGCCCACGGCAATCTCACGATGCAGCCGGGCGGCGGATTCACATACGTCAACGACAGCGTCACCGGCGCGAGCGACAGCTTCACGTATCGCGTCAACGACGGAATCGCCAACGGCAACACCGTCACGGTCGCGCTGACCGTCACGCCGGTCAATGACATCCCGACGCTCGCGATCGGCGGTCCGGTGACGATCCTCGACACCGATGGCCCGCAGTCGATTCCGTTCGTCACCTCGTCGAACGGCGGCGCGTCTGACGAGCTCGGACAGGTCATCAACTACATCGTCACCAACGACAACAACGCGCTCTTCAGCGTGCAGCCGTCGGTCGACGCGGCGGGCGTGCTGCACTTCACGCCGATCGTCGGCGTGAGCGGCGTTGCCAACATCACGGTCCGCGCGCATGACAACGGCGGCGTCGCCAACGGCGGCGTCGACACTTCCGGTCCGCAGACGTCGGCAGCGAACGTCGACAAGATTCCGGCCATCACCAGCGGCAACACGACGACCTTCCTCGTCGGACAGGCGGGGACGTTCTCCGTCACGACGAGCGGCCAGCCGAAACCGTCGATCGCCGAAGTCGGCGCATTGCCGGCGGGCGTGACGTTCGTCGACGGCACCGGCCCGAACAAAGGCACCGGCGTTCTTTCCGGTACTCCGGCAGCCAATACCGGTGGCTCTTATCCGATTACCTTCCAGGCGACGAACCCGCACGGCTCGAGCCCGATTCAGAACTTCACTCTGATCGTCAATCAGCCGCCGGTGATCACGAGTGCGGCCAACGCGACCTTCACCCGCAATCAGGCGGGCACGTTCACGATCACCACCACCGGCTTCCCGGTCGCGGCTCTGACCGAGACTGGCGCGCTCCCGACCGGCTTGTCGTTCCTCGACAACACCAACGGTACGGCCACGCTATCCGGAACGCCGACCGCGGTCGGCGGCATCTACAGCATCACCGTCAACGCCAACAACGGCGTCGGCGGCACGGTGCAGCAGACGCTGACGATCACGATCAACGAGGCGCCGGCGATCACCAGCGGCAACGCCACGAACTTCCAGGCCGGTACTCCGGCGACGTTCGGCGTGACGACGACCGGCTTCCCGGCGCCGGCGCTCGGCGAGAGCGGCGCACTGCCGGCCGGCATCACCTTCGTCGACAACGGCAACGGCACCGCGACTCTCGGCGGTACCGCGGCCAACGGCAGCGGCGGCGTCTACGCGATCACGATTACGGCGACGAACGTTGCCGGCAGCGCGCCGCAGTCGTTCACGATCACGGTTTGCAACAACATCGTGGTCACGGCACCGGGCGTGACGTCGGCAACGGCCGGCTCCGCCTTCAGCCAGACCTTCACGCAGACCGGCGCGGTCGGCGGCGCGACGTTCGCGACGGCCAGCACGCTCCCGACCGGCATCACGCTGGCGACGAACGGCACGCTCTCCGGTACGCCGACGGTGACCGGCTCGTTCCCGATCGTCGTCACCGTCACGGACGGCAACGGCTGCACCGGTACGAGCGGGACGTACACGCTCGTCGTCGGTTGCCAGACCATCTCCGTCACCAACCCCGGCGTGAACAGCGGCGTCGCGGGCGCGGCGTTCAGCCAGATCTTCACGCAGACCGGCGCCATCGGCGGCGCGACGTTTACGACCATCAGCACGCTCCCGACCGGCATGACGCTGGCGACGAACGGCACGCTCTCCGGTACGCCGACGCAGACCGGCTCGTTCCCGATCGTCGTGACCGCCACTGACGGCAACGGTTGCACCGGCTCCGGCGCGATCTACACGCTGACGATCACCTGCCAGACCATTACCGTAACGAACCCCGGCGTGAACAGCGGCGTCGCGGCCGCGGCGTTCAGCCAGACCTTCACCCAGACCGGCGCGATCGGCGGCGCGACGTTCACGACGTCGAGCACGCTCCCGGCGGGCCTTGCGCTTTCCACCGGCGGAGTTCTCTCCGGTACGCCGACGCAGACCGGATCGTTCCCGATCGTCGTCACCGTCACGGACGGCAACGGAAGCACCGGTACGAGCGGGACGTACACGCTCGTCGTCGGTTGCCAGACCATCTCCGTCACCAACCCCGGC
>JAOBAU010000024.1 GCA_025463165.1 Acidobacteriota bacterium
GTATCGCAAGGTGGGTCCGAACGAAGCGTTCATCGTCTACGGCTTCGGCGGCACGAAGGTCATCAAAGGCAGCGGTACGGTCGTGCTGCCGATGGTGCAGAGCTGCAAGTCGCTTTCGCTCGAGCTGATGTCGTTCGACGTCGCGCCGCAGCAGAGCCTTTACACGAAGCAGGGCGTCGCCGTGACCGTGGAAGCGGTCGCGCAGATCAAGGTCAAGTCGGACGACGAATCGATCCGCACCGCCGCCGAGCAGTTCCTGACGAAGACGCCGCAGCAGCGTGAGGGACTGATCCGTCTCGTGATGGAAGGTCACCTTCGCGGCATCATCGGCCAGCTGACGGTCGAGGAGATCGTCAAGCAGCCGGAGATGGTCGCCGACAGGATGCGCGGCACGTGCGCCGACGACATGAACAAGATGGGACTGGAAGTCATCTCGTTCACGATCAAGGAAGTACGCGACAAGAACGAGTACATCTCGAACATGGGGCGTCCGGACGTTGCGCGCATCAAGATGATGGCCGACATCGCCACCGCGGAAGCGGAGCGCGATACCGCCATCAAGCGCGCCGAGGCGACGCGTAACTCTGCGATCGCGACCGCGGAAGCCGATCAGAAGCGAGTCGAAGCGGAGTCGCTGTCGATGGCGGCGCAGGCCGAGGCGCAGCGCGACCTCGAGATCAAGAAAGCGCAGTACACCGAGATCGTCAATCGCCAGCGCGCGCAGGCGGACAAGGCGTACGAGATTCAGTCGCAGATCATGCAGCAGCAGGTGGTGATGGAATCGGTGAAGGTTCAGGTCATCGAGAAGCAGGAACAGGTGAAGGTGCAGGAAGCGGAAATCATGCGCCACGAGAAGGAGCTCATCGCGACCGTGCTGAAGGGCGCGGAGATCGAGCGCGCACGCATCGAGATGCTTGCGGCGGCGGAAAGCAACCGCATGAAGATCGAAGCGGACGGCCGCGCGTCGTCGGTGCGCACCGAAGGTGAAGCCGAGGCGGACATCATCTTCCGCAAGGGCGAAGCGGAAGCGAAGGCGATGAATGTGAAAGCCGTGGCGTACCTCGAGTGGAACCAGGCCGCGGTCGTCGACAAGCTGATCTCCAACATGCCGGAGATGGTGCGCGCACTCGCCGCGCCTCTCGCGAACATCGACAAGATCACGATCATCTCGACCGGCGACGGCGCCGCGGCCGGCGCACACAAGATCACCGGCGACATGACCGCGATCGCGGCGCAGGTGCCGGCGTTGTTTGAGGCGTTGTCGGGCATGCAGATGTCCGATCTGCTCGCGAAGGTGAAGATCATCGGCGAGAAGCCGCCCGGAGCGCAGCCGCCGTCGAAAGCGACGATCGTTCCGGCGACGACGACGTTGCCGCCGCAGCCGAAGGCGTAAGCCAATGCGGCGTGTCATTGCGCTGCTGATGTTGATGATGTGCACGACGCTCGGCGCTGCCGAGCGTCGTCTGTCTGCCGTGTTTTCTCACGACAGCGGTTACGTGATCGAGCCGATCGCCGGCGCGGGAAGCGCGACGCTGCTCTACCGAAACGGCATGCGTGTCGGAACGGTACGCGCCGGCGAGCCGAAGTCGCTCGGATGTGTTTCGGATGCGCGAACGGCGACGATCGACGGCGCAAAGCCGGAGGACGGCGACGTGCTGCTGGCGACGAACGTCGAGGTCGCTGGCGGCGAGACTCGCGATCGTGAGCTGACCGCGGAGGAAACGCGTTCGCTGCTGCGCTACGCGCGCGTTTTTCTGCGGACCGACGCTGAGCTCGACGTGAACGCGCGTGTGATGGATCCTGGCGGCGAGCTGTTGATCGTCGGAAGCTGGTCGACGCCGGAAGTCGCGTGCGCGGGATCGCTTTTCCTGATCGCGCGCGTCGACGATGTGAGCGCAAAGAAAGTGACGCCGCAGGTTGCAACACATCGCCGCCGCGCCGACTGCACCGATGCCGCGTACATCGAGCCGCTCGACCATCTCGATCTCGACGGCGATCGTTTCGATGAAGTGATCGCCCGCGATCACGCGAAGGAAGGCTACGACTATCTCATCTGGCAGCGCGGACCGGGCGGACGGTGGAGGGCTACGCGGCGCCGCGGATCGGGATGCTAGAAACCAGTGCTGAGTGCTGAGTGCAGGGTGCTGAGTCAAACCAACCGTTCCCCGACTCAGCACTCTGCACTCTGCACTCAGCACCTTCCAGGTTCGGCTATTCGCGATTGCCGCGCCGCTGATTACGCATGTCATCCATCTGCGCCCGCTGCTCCGCGGTGAGCACGCTGCGAATCTTTTCTCGCGTCGCGAGCCGCGCGGCGCGCATCTGCTCGCGCATCGCAATCAGCTCCGTCCGAACACCTTCGGCGCGCGGATCGTTCGCTTCCTTCAACTGGCGCAGCTCGAACCGCTTCTCGCGCGCGGCCTCGAACAGACCTTTTGTCCGGTCGAACTCCGCTTTGCGGATGTCGCGGATCTGCGCTTTCTGCGCATCGCTGAGGTTGAGGCGCTGCACGGCTTCGCGGCGCATTTCGCGTCGCTGTCCGCGGTGGCCGAACTCGCCCGCATCGGCGAACGCGGCGGTGATGATCGTCGTGGCGGCAAGTGTCGTAATGAGGAACTTTTTCATGGCTTTCTCTCCTTCTGCATGGCTGTACGATCAGACGGCGATGCTCCGAAAACGTTTATGACGAAATCAAAGGTGTTCTCCGAGTTGCGCGTCCTCGCGCTGATGATCCTCATCGTTACTTCACTCCGTTCCGCGCTCGCCGACTGGAACGACGTCCCGAGCGGCTCGATGAAGCCGACCATCCAGGTCGGCGATCGCGTCGTCGTCAACAAGCTCGCGTACGACCTGAAGATCCCCTTCACGACGATCGAGATTGCGAAGTGGGGCGATCCGAAGCGCGGCGACATCGTCGTCCTCTTCTCACCGCAGGACGGCACGCGGCTCGTGAAGCGCGTCGTCGCAACGCCGGGCGACACCATCGCCATGCAGGACAACGAGCTCTTCGTCAACGGCCGAGCCGCGCAATGGAAGCAGATCGCGTCGAGCGATGACGCCGAGCAGGGCCGCTCCATCATCGCCGTCGAAGCGCTGCCGGGTCACAGTCACAAAGTGATGTTCTCGCCCGAACGGGGAGCACTCCGCTGGTTCGAGCCGCGGGTCGTGCCGCCGGGACAGTATTTCGTCATGGGCGACAACCGCGACAATAGCAATGACAGCCGCTACATCGGCGTCATCCCGCGCGAGAAGATCGTCGGCCGCGCCACCGCCGTCGCCTTCTCCGTCGATCGCAAGCATTGGTACACCCCGCGGCTTGACCGTTTCTTCACAGCGCTGGACTGAACCCGCCGACAGCGCGTCCTATACTCACGCCATCGTCCAGCCAGGAGGCGTCATGCGGCATTCGTCCATCCGTTTCGCAGCACTGCTTGTTCTTCCTCTCTTCTTTACCGCGCTCACCGCGCACGCGACGTGCGGCGGCGGAGGCGGCGGAGGAACCGGCGGCGCGATGCCGCCGATGAGCGGCTCTCCTCAGGTGTACTTCGTGCCGTGGAAGGCGCTCAATCCCGGCGACGAGCCGCTCAAGGGTCCGCTCGTCCTCTACTGGATTCCGGCCGATCGCGAAGAAGTGAAGAAGTCGGATCTCCTCTCGTCGCGCACGCTGACGACCTACGCGTCGCAGTGCGTCGGCATGCAGCTCGTCAATCCTGATGATGCCGCAATGGTCGAAAAGCTCGGCGTCACCGGCAAAACGCCGACCGCGCTGCTGATCGGCGCCGATGGAAAGACAATCGCGCACGTCGACGCCGAAAAAGGCGTGCTCAAGCTCTCCGCCGTCGAGAAGATGGTGAAGGACGAGTTGCGCGCGCGTGAAGACGCGCTCGAAAAGCAGCTCGACGCCGCCAGGGCGAAAGTCACCGCCGGCGACAAAGACGCCGCGACCGAAACGTACAAACAGGTTTGGGAACAGCGCTGCCTCTTCCCGCGCAAAGCGCGCGACGCGCAGAAGGCGCTGAAGAAGCTCGGCATCACCGTCGAGGATGCGATGCTCCGCACCGTCGATCCGATCCTCACCGCGGAGATGAATCGGAAGATCAACCACATCATGATGCTCGGTCTCGAAGCGGAGATGGACGAGCATTACGACAACGCGCGCAATCTCTATCAGGCAGCCGCGAAGCTCGATTCCGCCGATCCTGTTCCTCTTCGTTTCCTCGGCGAGCTCTATCGCCATCACCTCGGGCAGTGGGTGCTCGCGCGCAAAACGTTCAACCGGATTCTGGCCATGCAGGCCGATCCGCTTTCGCGTGCCGTCGCGCTGCACGGCATCGGCAAGATGACGATCCACGAAGGGGATTCGAAAGCCGGCCTCGCACTCTTCGAGCAGTCGATCGCCGCGTTTCCGCTGGCGCTGACGTATCGCAATCTCGCCGTCTTCTGGAACTCCGAGCGCGATCGTGCGAAGGCCGATATGTACGTGCAGAAAGCGCTGAAGCTCGATCCCGAAGAGCCGTTCAACCTGATCTTCGCCGCAACGTACATGGCCGACAGCGGCCGCGGCGAAGAAGCGCTGAAGATCGCGAACGAGCATGAAGGAATGCTCTGCGCGTCGTACAACCTCGCCGCCATCCACGCGCTCCTCGGCAACAGGGGGAAGGCGATGGAGTTGCTGCACCGGCACTTCTACAAGTTCGAGCGCTACGACTCCGTGCGCGCGAAGGAGATGTGGGAAGCCCGCGTCGACTACGTCTTCTCGTCGCTGAAAGAAGACCCGGAGTTCGTGAAGCTGACCGCGCTCGCGAACTAACCATCCCGCGGAAGTAATGTGGCGGCGGGCGCTTCGCCCGCCGAGTGAAAACAAAACGGCCCGGCGTAAGCCGGGCCGTTCATCGTTTCGGTGAGTTTGTGCGTTACGCCGGCATCTGCTCCAGCGCGCGCAGTGCCGACTTCCACTGCCTGCGCGATTGCCGCACATGGCGGAACGCCCGGCGACGCGTGGCGCGCCATTCGCGCGACACACCTTCCGCCCGTTCCTCGGCATGCTGACGCCAGAGCTTCAGCGCCGTCTCGAGGTGGCGAACCGCCTGGTTGACGCGGCGGCGAATCTCTTCGCCCATCGAACCTTCCGCTTTCTCGAGCTGCTCTTCGACGACGCGAAGCGCGGCGCTCATGCGAGCCTGCTCGATCTGCGGCTCGGCCGTCGTCCGGAGATCGCTGGCGAGGCCGACCGACTTCAGTCCGCTGATGAACCATTTCGCCGGATCCCAGTGATACCAGCGGATGCCGTTGCGGAAGTCCGCCGGGAAGCGGTGATGGAAGCTGTGGTAACCCTCGCCGAGCGTCAGCAGTGCGACCACCCAGTTGTCGCGCGCCGAGACTTCGGCGTTGTAGAGCGGCTTGCCGAGCTGATGCGCGAGCGAGTTCACGAAGAACGTCGTGTGATGGATGACGGCGATGCGGAGGAAGCCGCCCCAGAGGAGACCGGCCATCGCGTCGCCGAGCGCCCAGCCGATGAGAGTCGGCACGCCGAAGCCGACGACGATCAGCAGCACCTTGTGCCACTTGTACTGCCACATCACGATCGGGTTCTTCACGAGATCGGGCGAGTTGTCGAAGTTTCCGCCAGCCGGATTGCGATAGAAGATCCAGAGGATGTGCGCCCACCAGAAGCCGCGCTGAATGTTGTACGGATCCCAGTCGTGATCGACGTGCTTGTGATGCACGCGATGGCTGGCCGACCACCAGAGGATCGAGTTCTCCGCCGCCAGAGCGCCGAAGATCGCGAAGAAGATCTGCACCGGAGCCGATGCTTCGTAGCTCTTGTGCGAGAAGAAGCGGTGATAGCCGGCGCAGATCGACATGCCGACGAACAGGTAGAGCACGGCACAAAGCGCCGGCATCCACCAGTGAAAGCCGTGCGTCATCGTCCATGCGGCCGTGCCGAACACGCCGATGATCGGGGTCAGTGAAAGAAAGATGATGTTGACCCAGTCTTTTTCAGCCGTTTTGGGGGACACAACGTTGCTCTGATCGATGACGACACCTCCGATGGGAAATCCGCGGGGACGTAATAGTAAAGCTTTTCGCGGGATGCTGAGAGTAACCAAACGGTGGACGGCGGTATTGCCGCTCCCGTCCGGCAGGTTCTACGAAATGCTTCGTTGACAAATTACGAATCGGTTCGTAGATTGTTCTGCATCATGAAGACTCTTCTTCTATTCCTGCTCGTGGCGCTCCTCCTTGCCTTCACCGCCCACGCTGCCTCGTCCGACGTCCGGAGCGGCGTCTGGACCGCCGAACTGAAGGGCGACCGGCTCGACCTGACGATCTTTCGCGGCTCTCGCGAAGGACAGCGCGGGATGAATCTGATGGGCGTCGACGTCGCGCTCGCCGATCTCGGACTCGCAAAAAGCGACGCCGAATCGCCCGCCGCGAACGTCACCTTCTCGCTGAAACGGGAAGCAGGGACGGTTGCGTTCGACGGACGCTTCGCCACCGGCGACGGCGCCGGACAGTACAAGTTCGCGCCGAACGCCGCGTACGAACGGGAGCTGAACGCGCTCGGCTATGACGAGATCAGCGACAACGACATGCTCGTCTTCGCCACGCACGATCTGCGCATCGGCACGATCCGCGAGCTGATCGCCGCCGGACAAAAGCCACAGCGCCGCCAGCTCGACGAGGTTGCGGTCTTCCACATCACCGCGTCGCTGCTGCACGAATACGCGGCGCTCGGTTTTCCCGACCTGACCATTCGCGAAGCGGTGCAGATGCGCGTCGGCGGGGTCGACAGGAAGTTCGTCAACGCACTCCACGACCTCGGCTACACGAATCTCAGCGCGCACCAGATTTCCGAGATGGGGATTCTCGGCGCGACGCCGGCCTACATCCGCTCGCTCCGCGATGCCGGTCTGCGCGAGCTCTCGCCGCGCGACGCGACGGAGCTGCGCATCGGTCAGGTGACGCCTCAGCGGATCGAGGAGCTGCGCCG
Organism: Acidobacteriota bacterium; assembly: GCA_025463165.1. Taxonomy (GTDB): domain Bacteria; phylum Acidobacteriota; class Thermoanaerobaculia; order Gp7-AA8; family Gp7-AA8; genus JAOBAU01. The sequence goes on from JAOBAU010000024.1 coordinate 6,995, forward strand.
CGCCGGTTACGCGAATCTCACCGCCCGCCAGCTGAGCGAGCTCGGGATTCACGGCGTGACGCCGGCGTACATCGAAGAGCTGCGCAAGCTTGGCTACGATGAGCTGACGCCGCGCCAGCTCATCGACATGAAGATTCATGACGTGACGCCGGCCTACATCCGGTCGATGAAGAAGTAGCCGCTACTTCACCATCGGCAGATCGACGCCACGCTCTTTCGCCACCTCGATCGCTTCGTCGTATCCCGCATCCGCGTGACGCATCACGCCCGTTCCCGGATCGGCGGTCAGCACGCGCTCCAGCCGTGCCGCTGCATCGGCGGTTCCGTCGGCGACGATCACCATTCCGGCGTGCAGCGAGTAGCCGATGCCGACTCCGCCGCCGTGATGCACCGACACCCACGTGGCGCCGCATGACGTGTTGAGCATCGCGTTGAGAATCGGCCAGTCGCCGATCGCGTCGCTTCCGTCTTTCATCGCCTCCGTCTCGCGATTCGGCGACGCCACCGATCCGGCATCGAGGTGATCGCGTCCGATGACGATCGGCGCGCTCACTTTCTTCTCCGTGACGAGTCGATTGAACAGCAGTCCCGCTTTGTCACGTTCCCCGTAACCGAGCCAGCAGATGCGCGCCGGCAATCCCTGAAACTCGACGCGCTTCTGCGCCATCCGAATCCAGCGATGCAGCGCCGCGTCGTGCGGGAAGAGCTCGAGGATCGCTTCATCGGTGACGAAGATGTCGTTCGGATCGCCGGAGAGCGCCGCCCAGCGAAACGGTCCGCGGCCTTCACAGAACAGCGGACGGATAAACATCGGCACGAAGCCGCCGACCTCGAACGCGTCTTCAACGCCCGCTTTGTCGCGCGCCTGTCCGCGGAGGTTGTTGCCGTAGTCGAACGTGATCGCGCCGCGGCGCTGCAGCTCGATCATGGCGCGGATGTGTCGCGCCATCGTCGCGTACGACATCGCCTTGTACTTTTCCGGATCGGACTTTCGCAGCTCCACCGCTTCGTCGAACGAGATGCCGGCCGGCACGTAGCCTTCCAGCTCATCGTGCGCCGATGTCTGATCGGTGAGCACGTCGGGAACGATCCCGCGTGCGATGAGCGCTTCGAGCAGCTCGACCGCATTCGCGACGACGCCGATCGAGACCGCTTCGCCCGCATCGCGCGCCGCCAGCGCACGCTCGATCGCGGCGTCGAGCGATGGCGCTTCTTCATCGAGATAGCGCTTTTCGATGCGCCGCTGAATGCGCGTCCGATCGACTTCCGCGACGAGACAGGTCGCCTCGTTCATCGTCGCCGCGAGCGGTTGCGCGCCGCCCATGCCGCCCAGCCCGGCGGTGACGACCAGCCGGTTGGTCAACGTGTTGTCGAAGTGCATCCGCGCCACGGCGGCGAAGCATTCGTACGGTCCCTGCAGAATGCCCTGTGTGCCGATGTAGATCCACGAACCGGCCGTCATCTGGCCGTACATCGTCAGGCCGAGCGCATCGAGGCGGCGGAACTCATCCCACGTCGCCCAGTGCGGCACGAGATTCGAGTTGGCGATGAGGACGCGCGGCGCATTCTCGTGCGTGCGAAACACGCCGACCGGTTTGCCCGACTGCACGAGCAGCGTCTCATCGTTTTTCAGCCGCTGCAGCGTCGCCACGATGGCGTCGTAGCACTCCCAGTTGCGCGCCGCTTTGCCGATGCCGCCGTACACGATGAGCTGCTCCGGCCGCTCCGCGACTTCCGGATCGAGATTGTTCATCAGCATCCGCAGCGCCGCTTCCTGCTGCCATCCGCGGCAGGAGAGCTCCGTGCCGCGGGGCGCGCGAATCACACGAGTCGCGTCAATCGTGGTGGTCATGCGCGCGATTCTATAATCGCCGCTCCATGCGGAAGAAAACCGAGCGCGTCGCCGAAATCATCGTGTTGTTGAAGCGGCTGTATCCGAAGGCGAAATGCTCGCTCGACTTCACCAATCCCTTCGAGCTGCTCATCGCCACGATGCTCTCCGCGCAGTCGACTGACGTTCGCGTGAACATCGTCACCAAATCGCTCTTCCGCAAGTATCCCGATCCCGCGTCGTTCGCGCGCGCCAGTCAGGTAGAGATGGAGCGCGACGTGAAGCAGACCGGCTTCTTCCGCAACAAAGCGAAGGCTGTCATTGCCGCATCGCAGGCGATCATGGAGAAGCACGGCGGCGAAGTCCCGCAGTCGATGGAAGAGCTGACCGCACTGCCCGGAGTCGGCCGCAAAACCGCGAACGTGGTGCTGTCAAACGCGTTCAAGGCGCCGGTCGGCATCGTCGTCGACACGCACGTCACCCGCGTCACCGGCCGCCTCGGTCTCACGAAAAATGTCGATGCGGTGAAGATCGAAGAAGACCTGATGGCGCTCGTGCCGAAAAAAGAGTGGACCAACTTCTCGCACCGGATCATCTACCACGGCCGCGGGATCTGCATCGCACGCAAACCGAAGTGCGCGATTTGTAAGTTGAATGAGTTGTGTCCGAGTGCGGAGGAGGCGCCGGGGTAGTTCTTAGTCCTGAGTCCTGAGTCCTTAGTCCTGAGTGCTCGACCCACTGCGCGATGAGCGTCGCGAACGCGGAGCGTTACTCAGGACTCAGGACTCAGGACTCAGGACTAAGAACCAGAGCGGAGACTAGGGCGGGTCGACAGTCCCGAACCGCGTCCACGGCCCGCACCGCGCGATACGCCACGCGGTCCTGGCGCCGCCGAGAACGAGCCCGTACTTACGCACCGATTCCCGCCCATACACCGAACACGTCGGCGTGAATCTGCATGTCACCACTCCGCGAAGGTGCGGCGATATGTGCGCTCGATAGAGATCGATCGCGAATAGCGCGGGACGCGTACCGAACAGCTGCGCCGCGACGAGCAGCAGCGCGGCGGCGATCAGCCACGCTCGGCGGCTTTGGCGTCGTTCCACAGGGCGTCCATTTCTTCGAGCGACAGCTGATCGAGATTCCGTTCCTGTTCGCGCACCGCGCGTTCCATCGACTCGAAGCGGCGCGTGAACTTGCGGTTCGTCGACTGCAGCGCTTCCTCCGGGTTCACGTTCAGCTTCCGTGCGATGTTCGCGATCGTGAACAGCAGATCGCCGAGCTCGTCGTGCACCTTCGCCGCATCGCCGGATGCGATCGCCTCATGCACTTCCGCCAGCTCTTCATCCAGCTTCGCGAAGACATCCTCGGTGCGGCGCCAGTCGAAGCCGACGCGCGATGCTTTCTCCGTCAGCCGCGACGCTTTGAGCAGCGCCGGCATCGATTGCGGCACGCCCGCCATCAGGCTCTTGTTCTCGCTCTTGCGTTCCTCGTTCTTCAGCTTCTCCCAGTTCACGAGGACTTCGTCGGCGTCGTTCGCCTGCGCATCGGCGAAAACGTGCGGATGACGGCGCACCAGTTTGTCGTGCACCGCCGTGATCGAGTCGTAGATGTCGAACGTCCCTTCCTCGCGCGTCACTTCCGCAATGAAGACCGCTTCGAGCAGCATGTCGCCGACTTCCTCGGCGAGCGACGTCCGGTCATCGCGATCGATCGCATCGACGACCTCGTACGCTTCTTCGATCACGTACGGTTTGAGGTCCGGCAGAGTCTGCTTGCGATCCCAGGGACAACCGTTCGGACCGCGCAGCGTCGTCATGAGGCTGACGAGATCTTCGAACGAACGTTTTTGCATGGCGCGGCATTGTACTGAGTAACTCTGTTAGCATCGCGCAAGCGAAACCCGCATGCCCAATCAGGTTTTGATCGTCGCGGCTGAGCCGGCAGCGAAGACGCCGGCGGAGGTCGCATCCTCGCTCAGTTATCGTCCGGTCATCGCCGGTACCGAGCAGGAAGCGCTCGATCTTCTCGACGCGCAGGAGTTCCAATTGATCGCCGTCAGTGGGAGCTCTACCTGGCAGCGACTGCGCGACGTCGCCGAGCGCAAACAGCCGATGGCGCGCGTGCTCGAACTGCCCGACGGCGGCAGCGACGAATCGGCCATTCGTCATCTGCTCGTTCGCTATCTCGATCGCTCGCAGTCCGATCGCCGGCCGAGCTTCAGCGAAGAGCGCTATCGCTTTCTGACGTCGATGCTCGAGTCGCTCACCAGCACGCTCGAGCTGAAAGAAGTGTTGCGCCGCATCGTCACGCTCGCGCGCGATGAATTCGGCGCGGATCGCGCGTGGCTGCTCTGCCCGATCAACGAGACCGCCGAGTTTGCGCGGATCGCATGGTCGGTCGTCGCGCCGCACGTCACCGAGCACACGAGCGAAGGTCTCGTACCGCTGGCCGGATCGCAGGCGCTCATCCTCCGCGCGATGAGCGCGTCCGGACCGGTCGTCGTCAAAGAAGGTGATCCCGAGCTCGATCCGCTGCTCGTCGAACGTTTCAATGTCCGTTCGGAGATCGTGCAGATCCTCCGTCCGCGCGAAGGCGAGCCGTGGGCGTTCGGGATGCACCAGTCGTCATCAGTGCGCGAGTGGACCGAAGAGGAGATCAACCTTTTCGCCGAAGTGGGACGTCACGCCACGCTCGCGCTGAATCAAACGTTGTTGCACGACCGCGCCGTTCGCGAAATGGCGAAGGTCAACGCGATTCTCGAGCAGATCCCGGAATCGGCGGCGATCTATGACGCGTCGGGACGGCTCGAGCGGATGAACGCCGCCGCGAGCCGCGAGCCGTCGCAGCTGTTCACGACGGACGCGGAAGGCCGCTTGCGGACGAATCGACATCGCTACATCGATGGCAGCCCGCTCTCGCCCGGTGACCTTCCGTCGATGCGCGCCATTCGCGGCGAGACCGTCAAATCCGACTACCTCATTCATGACGCGCGCTCGAACGACGACCGCGTCGTCAATCTGAAAGCGGCGCCGATCCGCGACGATCGCGCGCGCGTCATCGGCTCCGTCGTGTTGTCGCGCGACGTCACCGATGAACGGGCGAATGCCGAGCGCGAATCGTGGCGCCGCAGGCGCGCGGAAACGCTCGCCAGTCTCGGACTCGAAGCCGTCACCGTGCAGTCGACGTTCGACGATCTCGACGACACCGCGCGCCGCATCGCCGAAGCGGTTGGCGGCAGCGCGATGATCTACATGTATCACCCGGCCAGCGGCGAGCTGCAGATGGTCGGCTTCGCCTCGATCTCGCGGACGGCGAAAAACTTCGAAGACTTCCGCCAGCATCTGCGGCGTCATCCGTATCACGCCGGTGAAGGCGTGCCGGGCACCGTGTTCCAGATCGGACGTCCGCTGCTTTTCTCCGACGTGCGCGGCGACGCCATCATCGACTTCGGCCGCGACGATCGGGAGAAGCAGTTGCTGGCCGCGCTCGAGGAGCGCAGCGTCATCGCCACGCCGATCGAATCGTATGGCGATCGGATCGGCGCGCTCTGCATCGCGATCTCCGATGAGCGGAGAAATTTCGACGCCGAGGATTTGGAGTTTGCGCAGTCGGTAGCGGAGAGGATCGGGGCAGCGAGTCACATTCACACGCTCACGCGGATTTCGCAGGAAGGTCATCGCGCGGCGGAAGAGCTGGCGCGGCGCGAAGTCGATGCGCGTGTTCGATTTGAAGCGGTGCTCGAGACGGCGCCGATCGGCGTCGCGGTCGTCTCGGCGGACGAACTGCGCTTCGAGCTCGCCAACGTTCGGTGGCACGACTTCGCCGCGACGTTCGGAAAGATTTCGCCCGACACGAAGATCATCGGACTGCGCGTCGATGAAGTGCTGACCAGCTGGGAGCGGACGCTCAAGCAGGTCGCCGAATCGGGCGAGACGCGCATCGACGAAGCATTCGAGCTCGGCACGAAACCGAATCCGATTTACGTCACGCGCATCATCTCCGCCGTCCGCGGACGCTTCTCCGGCATCACGCAGAACCTGACGATTCTGATTCAGGACGTCAGCGAACAGGTTCGCGCCAAACGCGAGATCGAAGCGCTCGCGCAGATGATGGCCGAACGTTCCGCGCGACTCGATTCGATCCTCGGATCGATGACGGACGGGCTGTGGGTTTACGACGCCAACGGCCGCGTTGTCGACGTCAATCAGGCGGCACTGACGATGTTCGGACTCGGCTCGCGCACCGAGGCGATCGAGAACGCCGACTTCGAGCGATTCAATCTTCGTTATCCCGATGGCCGCCGCGTGCCGGCCGACGATCTGCCGTTCGCGCGCGCGCTCAGCGGCATGACGGTTCCCGATTACCTTGCCATCGGACGTCACGTCATCAGCGGCAAAGATCTCGATCTCTCCATCGCCGCCGCGCCGATCGAATCGAACGGCATCGTCGGCGCCGTCCTCGTGATGCGCGACATCACCGCGCTGCAGGAGCTCGACCGCAAGAAAGACGAGT
>JAOBAU010000027.1 GCA_025463165.1 Acidobacteriota bacterium
GGAGGTGGTGCTGACGTTCGCGTGAGAGGCCGTTGCAAACCGTCACGGTGGAGGATCCTCAACAAATTGGGCTCAGGTCTGGAATGCTCGCTGCACGTCGCCGCGGCAGGAGGAGGTTCATGTGACCCTGCCGCCCTGCTATTTCCCGCCGCCCGACGATGATCTTCCGGAGGGGACTCCACCTGACCCTTCGCGACGAACGTTCATGTTCACCTCCGTCGCCGCGACGGCTGCCGTGCTCGCTTCGCCGATCCTCGCAAAAGGCGAGCAGCCGGCGAAAGCAGCGATCGCCGATCCGCACGCGACCGCGGTGTCCCTCAACGTTAACGGCAAAGTACACGAGCTTCGTCTCGATCCACGCACGACGCTGCTGGACGCACTGCGCGAGCATCTCGATCTGACCGGCACGCGAAAAGGTTGCGATCAGGGAGCGTGCGGCGCCTGCACGGTGCTCGTCGATGGTCGTCGCGTCAACTCGTGTCTCACGCTCGCCGTGATGCACGGCGGCAAAAAGATCACGACGATCGAAGGGATCGCGCGGAACGAGCGGCTCCATCCGGTGCAGGCCGCGTTCATCCGCAACGACGGTTTTCAATGCGGCTACTGCACGTCGGGACAGATCTGCTCGGCCGTTGCGCTGCTGCAGGAAGGACACGCGACGAGCGACGATGAGATTCGCGAATGGATGAGCGGCAACATCTGCCGCTGCGGTGCCTACGAAGGAATCGTCGCCGCGGTTCGCGAAGCGGCCGGGAGGGAAGCATGAATCCCTTCGACTACGTCCGCGTCGAAAGCGCCACCGCGGCAATCACCTCGGGATCGCGCGCCGGCGCGAAGTTCATCGCCGGCGGCACCAATCTCGTCGACCTGATGAAGTGCGACGTGGAGCGCCCGCTGCACGTCGTCGACATCAACGCGTTGCCGCTCGCCGCGATCGAGCGCGTCTCCGGCGGCATCCGCATCGATGCGCTCGCGAAAATGAGCGACGTCGCCTCGCATCCGCTCGTGACACGCGACTTCCCGGCGATCTCGCAGGCGCTGCTCGCCAGCGCATCGCCGCAGCTCCGCAACGCCGCGTCGATCGGCGGCAATCTGATGCAGCGAACGCGCTGCCCGTACTTCCGCGAGCTGACCTTCGCGCCGTGCAACAAGCGCGAGCCGGGCTCCGGCTGCTCCGCCATCGATGGCGAAAACCGCACGCACGCAATCCTCGGCACCTCCGACGCGTGCATCGCCACGCATCCATCCGATCTCGCCGTGGCCGTAGCGGCGCTCGATGGCGTCCTGACCATTCGCAGCGCGAACGGTGAGCGCAAGGTCGCCGCAACCGATTTTCATCTCATCCCCGGCCGCACGCCGCACCTCGAGCACGACCTGCGGCACGGCGAGCTGATCACCTCTCTCTTCCTCCCCGACGCCGCGCACGCGCAGCACTCCGCCTATCTCAAGATCCGCGATCGCGCCGCGTACGAGTTCGCACTCACCGCGGCCGCGGCCGGTCTCGACATCAGCGGCGGCATCATCCGTTCCGCACGCGTGGCGCTCGGCGGTGTCGGAACGAAACCGTGGCGCGCACGCGCCGCGGAAGGAGTGCTCAGCGGCCAGCGTCCATCGGCGGAGCTCTTCCGCGCAGCGGCCGATGCTGAACTGCAAGCAGCGAAGCCACACGAACAAAACAAATTCAAGGTCGAGCTGGTGAAACGAACGCTCGTGCGCGCGCTCACCGATCTGGCCGGAGGTGTCGCATGACGCCGTCGATTCCGATGATCGGCGCGCCGGTCGAACGTCTCGAAGGTCGCGCCAAAGTCACCGGCGAAGCGCGCTACGCCACCGAGCACAAACTTGCGAACGCCGCCTGGGCATCGCTGGTCAGCAGCACGATTCCATCCGGCACGATCCGAAAATTGACACGACCGCGGCGCTGAAAGCACCGGGCGTGCTGGCGGTTCTCTCGCACGTCAATGCGCCGAAGCTGCAGAAGCCGCAGCGTACGCAGGGCGGCGGTGGCGGCGAAGCGAGCAGCAATCTCGCCGAAACCAACTACATCCCGTTCAGCGACGGCACCATCCACTACCTCGGCCAGCACATCGCGGTTGTCGTGGCCGATACGCTCGAGCACGCGGTGCGCGGCGCGGCGCTCGTTCGCGTCACATACGATCCGAAGCCGGCGAAGACGAGTCTCGATGAGCATCGCGCATCTGCGAAAGAAAAGGGGACGCAGCAATCACCCGCGTCGTTCGCGAAAGGCGATGCCGATGCCGCGTTCGCATCCGCGCCGCTGAAGGTCGATCAGATCTACCGCACCCCGTACGAGCATCACAATCCGATGGAAGCACACGGGCTGATCGCGTCGTGGGAAGGCGACTACCTCACGCTGTACGACTCGTCGCAGAACATCTTCTCGGTGCGCCGCACGATCTCGCAGATGTTCGGCGTCCCGCCGGAAAACATCCACGTGCTCTCTCAGTACATCGGCGGCGCGTTCGGCTCCAAAGGCTCCGTCTGGCCGCACGTCGTCATCGGGGTGATGGCCGCGCGTGAAGTCAAACGGCCGGTGAAGTTGATGGTCACGCGCAAACAACTCTTCTTCACCAACGGTCATCGCCCCGCCACCGAACAGCGCGTCGCACTCGGCGCGAACGCTGACGGGAAACTCGTCTCGATCATTCACGAAGGATTCGGCCAGTCGAACAACGTCTGCACGTTCGTCGAGGCATTCACGGCATCGACGAAAGTGATCTACGACTCGCCGAACATGCGCGGCGTACATCGCGGAGTCGATCTCGATCTTCCATCCGGCACGTACATGCGCGCGCCCGGTGACAGCACCGGCATGTTCGCGCTCGATTCAGCGATGGACGAGCTCGCGTACACGGCGAAGATCGATCCGCTGCAGCTGCGGCTGATCAATCACGCCGACCGCGATCCGCTCACCGGTAAGGAATGGTCGAGCAAATCGCTGAAGGAGTGTTACGCGCAGGCAGCGGAACGTTTCGGCTGGTCGCGCCGGACGCCGGAGCCGCGCTCGATGCGCGATGGCCGCGATCTCATCGGCTGCGGAATGGCGAGCGCCAACCGCCCGTCGCATCGCGCCCCCGCTTCCGCGCGTGCGCTGATGCGTTCCGACGGCACGGTGCTGATCCGCAGCGGCTCGCACGACATGGGGATGGGGACGCTGACCGTCATGACGCAGCTTGCGGCGGAAACGCTCGACGTTCCGATCGAGCGCGTGCGGATGGAGCTCGGCGACACGAACCTTCCGCAGACGCCGATCGCCGCCGGCTCGATGACCGCCGCGAGCGTCGGCTCCGCGGTCTTCGGCGCCGCAACCGAATTGCGAAAGAAGATCGCCGCACTCGATGGCGTCGATCCGGCCACGCTCGATCCAGCGACGTATACCGCGGTTCTGCGGCGACACTATCTCAACGAGATCGAAGTGCAGTTCAACGCGAAGCCACCCGAAGAAGATCCGTACTCGTCGCACGCATTCGGCGCGCACTTCGTCGAGGTAGCGGTCGATGCCGACATTCCGGTCGTACGCGTGCGACGTGTCGTCAGCGCATTCGCCGGCGGCCGCATTCTCAACGCAAAGACGGCACGCAGTCAGGGACTTGGCGGCATCGTCTGGGGCATCGGCATGGCGCTCCTCGAGCAGACGCATCTCGACACGAAGCTCGGCAGTTTCACGAACGTCAACTTCGGCGAGTACCTCGTGCCGGTGAATCCCGACATCCGCCAGCTCGAAGTCATCCTCGTCGAGGAAAACGATCCGCACGTGAATCCGATCGGCGTGAAGGGAATCGGCGAAGTGAGCATGGTCGGAGTGGCCGGCGCGATCGCCAACGCCGTCTTTCACGCCACCGGCAAACGCGTACGCGAGCTGCCGATCACCGTCGAGAAATTACTCTGATGCACGAGATCGATCGCGTCCTCGCAACCGTTCGCCGCATCGTCGATGAAGGACGGCGCGGCGTGCTCATCACCATCATCTCGACGACCGGCTCGACCTATCGCCGCGCCGGTGCGCGCGCCGTCATCGACGAGCACGGCAACGCTACCGGCATGGTCAGCGGAGGCTGCGTCGAGCGCGATCTCGCGGAACGCGTTCGTCCCTGGATCGACGATCTGCAGCCGCGGCTGATCTCGTACGACGCCACCCGCTCCACCGACATCCTCTTCGGCCTCGGGCTCGGCTGCCGCGGCACGATGGAACTGTTCATCGAGCCGTTCGATGCCGCGCATCTCCCGCCGCTCGCCGTCGACTTTCGATGGAATGGCCGCGAGCCGGTCGCTCGGACGACGACGTTCGAAGGACGGACGCTGCTCGTCGAATCGATTCGTCCGCAGCGCTCGCTCGCACTGTTCGGAAGCGGCGCCGATGCCGATCCGGTGCTGCAGATCGCCGAACAGGCGGGCTGGCGCGTCACACGATTTCCATCCCGCCAGCTGCCGCCCGATCCCGACGCATTCGATGCGGCAGTGGTGATGACGCACAACTTCCTCACCGATCTCGCGCTGCTCGACGTGCTGCTACCGAGCGCCGTACCGTACGTCGGACTGCTCGGCCCGAAACGTCGCGGTGATGAGCTGCTCGCGCAGGCAAGCGACGCCGCTCGCGCCCAACGTTCGAAGCTGCACAGTCCGATCGGCCTCGACCTCGGCGGGGAAACGCCGGAAGAGATCGCGTTATCGATCGTCGCCGAGATCCAGGCGGTGCTGCACCGTCGCCGAGGAGGACCGTTGCAGGAACGCGACGCGGCGATTCACGATCATGAGACGGTGGCGTGTCTCTGAACGTCATCGTGCTCGCGGCCGGTTTCTCGCGCCGATTCGGCAGCGCGAAACAGCTTCATCGGATCGATGGAGAATCGATGGTTCGTCGCGCAGCGATGACCGCCGCTTCGATCGCGCCGGCGATCGTCGTCATTCCTTCGAACGCGCCGCTGATTCGCGACGCGCTGCACGGCCTCGACGTCGCGATCGTCGAGAACCCGGGCGCCGACGAAGGGATGGCTTCGTCGATTCGCACCGGTGTGAATGCATGCGATGGCGATGTCGTGATCACGCTTTGCGATCAGCCCCGCGTCACGAGCGCGCATCTCGCCGCACTCGTCACGACCGGTGCGCCGATCGCGGCAACGGCCTACGCGGACACACTCGGCGTTCCCGCGTTTTTCGCGGAACGCTTTCGCGGCGAGCTGCTGGCGCTGCGCGGGGACCGCGGCGCGAAGGCGATCCTCGCGGCGCATCGTTCGGAAGTGGTCGCCATCGAGCTCGAAGCGGCGGCCGACGATCTCGATGTGATCCCCGGCTCACGCCGCTCGCGTCATCCCGCCACGTCGATCGTCGACGTAAATCCCTTCTGCATCGGGCCGGACGGCGTATCGAAGTACGCCACGCCGCGTAGCGTGGTCGGCTCGACCACGTGCGTACGCATCGAGCCGGTCGCGGTTCCCCACATCGTGAACGTTGCGGTCTCCGTTGAATGCGGCGCGATCACGACGTTGAATTGTTCGGAGCGATTGGGGAGCTGATAGAAGCCGCCGCTGGTGCTTCGGAGCTCGACGCGGCGCAGCGTCAGCTGCTGATCGGCGTTATTGGTGATCTCGAGCGCATATCGGAGCCTGACCGGGCCGTTGCTGTAGAGGAAGTCGGACGACTCGTTGGCCTGGCCGAGGCGGAGGTCGGGCTGCGGGAACGACGGCTTGCCGTCCTTCGATGATGCGCAGGCGACGGCGAGGAGCAGAATCACCAGTAGTTTCTTCATGACACGATCGCCAGCTGTCCGGTCACGGCTTCGAGCTCTGCTTCTTCGGCGACCCATTCGCTGTTGCGGAACGACTTCTCCCACCGCGCGATCACAACGGTGGCCAGGCAATTGCCGATTACGTTCACGCACGTCCGCGCCATATCCATCAGCTCATCCACTCCGAGAATCACCAGCACGCCCTCGGCCGGCAGGCCGAATGATGCGAGCGTTCCCAGCAGAATGACGAGTGATGCACGCGGCACACCCGCGACGCCTTTCGACGTCAGCATCAGCGTCAGCATCATGAAGATCTGCTGCGTCCAGCTCATGTGTACGCCGGCGGCCTGCGCCACGAACACCGAGGCGAGCGCGAGATAGAGCGTGGTTCCATCGAGGTTGAAGCTGTAGCCGGTCGGCAGCACGAAGCCGACGATTCGTCGCGGGACTCCGAGGCGCTGCATGTTCTCCATCGCCTTCGGCAACGCCGATTCCGACGACGTCGTGGCGAACGCGATCGTGGCCGGCGTTTTCACCGCGCGCAGGAAGTCGCGGATCGGTACGCGGAACAGGAGCGCCACCGGCAGCAGCACGACGAGCGCGAAGACGATCAGCGCACCGTACAACGTGCCGACCAGCATGCTGAGATTCAGCAGGACGCGAAAGCCGTGTCCTTCCTTCATCGAATGCCCGAGCGTGTTTGCCATCGCGGCGCCGACGCCGATCGGCGCGAACTGCATCACGAACTCGGTGAAACGAAACATGATGTCGGCGAGCGATTCACACCAGCCGACGACGTGCTTCGCCTTCTCGCCGATGCTCGTCACCGCGAGCGCGAACAGCACTGAGAAGACGACGATCTGCAGCACGTCGCCTTCCGCCATCGCTTTGATGATCGATGCGGGAGCGAGGTGGCCGATGATGTCGCCGAACGTTTGCGGCTTAGCCGGCGCATCCGGGGCCGTCAGCCCTTTCGCCACCGCATCGGCCGCAGCCGACGCGCTCGCGGCAGCCGTCGCCGAGTCGCCGCGTAGCGCGGCCGCCTGTGATTCGGCGGCGAGCTTCTTCGCACGATCGGCGAGGATCGATTTGTTCTCTTCCTGCTTCTTGCCGGCCAGCGATACGCCGACTCCCGGCTTCGTGATGTTGACGGCCGCGAGTCCGATGAAGAGCGCGAACGTCGTGACGATCTCGAAGTAGATGAGCGACTTCAGTCCGATGCGGCCGACCTGTTTGATGTCGCCGGTGCCGGCGATGCCGATCACGAGCGTCGAAAAAATCAGCGGCGCGATGATCGACTTGATCAGGTTCAGGAAGAGGATCGACAGCGGCCGCATGGCCAGGCCCCAGTCGGGCGCGAGCCATCCGAGGAAGATACCGGCGAAGAGACCGATGAAGATCTTCGTAGTGAGCGAGATTTTCGGCATGCGCCGCGAAGTGTAACCGGACGCGTCAGGAGCGGCGCAGGCTGAATGCGTGAAACGCCGCGGCGCCGGCAGCGAATGCAATCGCGAGCGCGGCGTATGCGGTCATGACGAGCGGAGTCGTTACGCCGTTCAGCCCCGCGTAATCGAGCGCGGGGTTCGCGCCCTTGTCATTCATGGCCACGTACCAGAAGAGCAGGAACACGACGACGAACGATTTCGGATTTGCGCTGACGACGCCGAGCATCGTCGCCGCGGCGCAGACGAACATGATGGCGATGACGAGCGGGCCGAGCGCCGCCGGACGAACCAGTGCGAAGCGGACGATCGCGCCGGCGAAGAACGCGAAGCCGATGACGAGCGATGACAGCAGCTTCCAGATGACGAAACGCTCGCGCAGTTGCGGCGCCGCACGAACGAGTGCCGTCGTGCCGGCGCGCGACTCGCGGCAGGCGACGTCGGCGATCGTGATGGCCAGCGCACCGAAGACGATCGGGAGCAGCCCGGTCACGCTCTTCAGCGGCATGACAAGCGAGAGCACATTGAAGACGATCATCGCAATGAACGCGATCGGCATCGCACTCACGGTCAGCATCGAATCGAGTGCGATGGAACGCGCGAACGACGCTCGTCCACCGCTCGGCGCCAGCGCGAACATCATCCGCGCGAACGGTTTGGCCAGCGCGTTGATGCGACCGATCCAGTTCCGTTTCGCTTTCTCCGTGACGCGCACGCGCGCCGGATCGAACCGATGAAAGAAGAGCGATGCAACGCCAAGGATTGGCGCGGCGAGGAGACACGTCCCGATGCGCGGCACTACGAGATTGAAGGACGACGGCAGACCAGCGAAGACGAACACGCCTTTGCTCGCGTCGAAGGTCGACGAGCCGATCGATACAGAATTCGTGTGCAGCGTGAGCCGCAGCGATTCGAAGAGATAGCCGGTGCCGGAGATGTCGAAGATCCCGATCCAGTGGAGTGACTGCGCCGACTTGTCGGTCATCGCCGCGACCACGCCGATCGACGCCATCCAGACGAAGAAGTAGACGACGTCGCCAAAGCGGCCGGAGAGCCAGGGAATCGATTCGAAGAGGATCGCGATCGCCGCGACGACGACGATTCCCGGCACGACGAGCAGCAGGTACTGCTTCGCAAAGACGAGCGGTTGCAGCGGCGCTTCACCGCGCACGAGCTGCATCAACATCGACGTGGCCATGAAGCCGCCGATGAAGGTGAAGAGGAACGCGAGGTTCCCGGCGAACTTGCCGAAGAGATACTCGCCGCCGCGCATGCCGGTCGACGCGAGGACGAAGCCGCATCGCGTGCTGACGTCGCGGCGCAGCGCATTGGAGATGACGTAGAAGCCGATCAGGCCGATGAAGATCGTCGCCAGCGACGCGGTCCCCATCCCGACGGCGGCGGAGTTGTAGATGGCGCGCTGGCCGTTGATCTCCAGCAGCGTGCGGCCGGTCGATGGAGCGGGAACCCACATGTACGCGCAGGCGCTCAGCAGCAAGAAAAGGATCGCGGTCGACGGACGGCGAAAGCGAATGCGCACGTCGTTGACGACGATCGCCGTGATGCGGCGAATCACGCGGCCCGTCCCGTCATCGTGCAGAGATACGCGTCCTCGAGCGTCGGTTCCGCGGCGATGGCGCCGGCGAACGGCTGCTCTCCGCTGACGACGCGCAGATGCACGCCGTCCGCTTTGCGCACCGCGCTCGAGATCGTGAGTCGCGCGCGCATCACATCCAGCTCCGTCGACGCCATCACTCCCGCCCACACACTCCCCTCGGCGCTCCGCAGCAGTTCTTCCGGCGTCCCCATCGCGACGAGCGAGCCGCCTTTCATGATGGCGATCTCGTTCGCGACCGCTTCGACGTCGGAGACGACGTGCGTCGAGAGGATGACGAGCTTTCCGGAGCCGACTTCCGCGAGCAGATTGCGAAAGCGGACGCGCTCTTCGGGATCGAGCCCGGCTGTCGGCTCATCGACGATGACGAGATCGGGATTGCCGATCAGCGCCTGCGCGATGCCGAGCCGCTGCTTCATGCCGCCGGAGAATCCGCCGACCGCGCGGTTCGCGACCGTGTGCAGGTTGACGGCTTCCAACAGCTCGCGGACGCGCTGCTTGCCGCCGACGCCTTTCAGCGCGGCGAAGTACGAGAGGAACTCGAACGCGGTGAGGTTGTCGTAGACGCCGAAGTCCTGTGGCAGATAGCCGAGGCGGCGGCGGAGTGCGTCGGGTTTCGCGACGACGTCGACGCCATCGAAGAGGATGCGGCCGGAAGTCGGCTTCGTGATCGTGGCGATCATCTGCATCAGCGTCGTCTTCCCCGCGCCGTTCGGACCGAGGAGCCCGACGACGCCGGAGACGTTCAGCGAGACGTTCCGCACGCCGTAGTTGCCGGAGCGGAAACGTTTGGAGACCGATTCGATGCTGAGCATGGCGTGCTTCTACGTGAGACGCGCCGTCATGTTGCGCTCATGCGATCCGATGTTCCGCGATCGTGGTGTTGAACGTCTTCCCGCCGACGTCGACGTACAGCTGGCGTTCGGTGATCGACAGCGAGATGTTCGTCCTTCGATCGATCAGCGATGCGAACTCGTCGACGAACTTTGCATCGAACGCGTAGATCGGAATCTCGGCGGCGCGATGGATTTTTTTCGCGACGAGCTGCGGGAAGAACTGGCGGATATCTCGATGCGTGTAAACGGCGGCGCGGCCGGCGAGCTTCATCCCGCGATGCAAACGTTCCGCATCGGGTGCGCCGACTTCGATCCATGCGGTGATCGTTCCGGTGAGATCGCGAACGAGCACGGCCGGGTCGTCGCCGGCGGAAACGCCTTGCGTCATCTCGATCCCCTCCTCGTATTCGAGGCAGTACGCGAGGACGCGCATCAGCATGTACTCCGCGCTTTCGGACGGATGCCGCGCCACGCGCAGGTCGAGCGTTTCGTAGACGCCGCGATCGATGTCGGAGAGCTCGACCGTCAGGTTGTAGATGGTCGCGGTCAGCGCCATTTCGTCTGCCGGATCGGTTCGTCGGGCGTTCGCACCGGCGAGCGATTGCCGTCGGTATCGATGGCGCGCACGCCGAAGAAGTAGTTGTCAATGCGCACGTCTTTCGCCGTGAACGTGCCGACTTTGCCGACGGCGATGACGCGCTCCCATTCGTCGCCGGTCGTCTCGCGAATGACGATCTCGTATCCGGCGAGATCGGCGTCGGTGCCGACGTCCCACGTGAGCGTCGTGTCGTCGCTGACGGCGCCGGCGACTTTCACGTTTTTCGGCGCGGACGGCGCGCACGCCGCGGTCGCGAGTGCGACCGTGTTCGTGCTGGCGACGAGCTTCAGGTAATCGGCAGAAACGAACTGCGGGAGATCGCCGTACTGCACGCCATTCTCGACCCGCACGTTCTGATGCTGATGCCGATAGTTCTCGTTCGCCTCGGTGAATCGGATGGCGGGAAATCCGCGATCGAAGAACGGCGCGTGATCGCCGCCGCGCCGATAACGATCGAGTCGATAGACGAGACGAACGTTCACCTGCGGCAGCCAGCGCCGCGCGCCGTCGCGAACGAATCGCGCCCAATGACGCGACGTCGAATCGCCGATCGGCAGCGTGTTCGCGGAGAAGATGCGCAGCGTGCGGTTGTCGATCGCGCCGCTGCTTCCTTCGACGCTGCCGGCGATGTCGTTGGTGATGTCGCCTTCGACGTTCCACTTCTCCGCGAGCGCGTGATCGGCCAGTCCGGTAGAGCCGAACAGTCCCTGCTCTTCGCCCATCACCGCGGCGAGCACGATCGTCGCGTCGGTCGGATATTGCGACAGCACGCGCGCGACTTCCATGATCTCGGACGTGCCCGACGCGTCGTCGTTCGCGCCGGGTGCGTCGCCGATCGGATCCATGATGTCGCTGTTCATCGAGTCGTAGTGACCGGTGGCGACGTAGACGCGATTCGGATCGGTCGTTCCTTTGATCGTGGCGACGACGTTGATCATCTCCGCCGGCTGATCTTTCGTCCGCGGTCCGCTCTGCATCGACGATTGATACGAGATCGTCATCCGCCCCTTGCTGGCGGCGGCGTAACGCGAAAGCTCATCGAAGATCCAGCGCCGCGCGGCGCCGATGCCGCGCGTGCCGGACTTCGTGTCCGACAGCGAGTGGCGCGTGCCGAACGACGCGAGCTTCTCAACGGTCTGCTTCATCTTCGCGCCGTCGATGCGCGCGAGCACTTCGTCGAGCCGCAGCGAGGCGCAACGATTTTCCTGCGCGAAGGCGGAGGTGGCGAGAGTGAGCGAAAGGAACGCGAAGAACGTGCGGCGGAGCGTCATGGCAACCATCCCATCTCTTTCACGAACGTGTCGGTGTGCGTTTTCTCGAGGATCTTCATCACATCTTCGCGAGACGCGTGCGGCGCGATCGGCTGCTCGCGATCGGCGACCGCGTACGCGGCGACGGCGAGTGTTGCGGCGTTCCCGGCGAGGTTGTGCGGATCGATTTTGTCGATGGTGTCGGCGGAGCGGTGATGGACGTCGAAGTATTTCGAGAGGTCGGGCATCAGCTCGAGCGTCGGGATTCCGTTGAGCAGGAAGAATGCGTGATCGGACTGCAGCACGAACTGCGTCGAGTCGCTGACGTCCGCCGCGCCGAGATCGGTGAGCAGCGCTTTCGCGATGGGACGAAACGCGTCGGCAACGTCGGTGCGGCCGACGGTCGCCCATCCTTTCGGATGTCCGGAGCCGGCGTCGGCATTCAGCGCGGCGATGCAGTTCGCGAGCTCCGCCTTATGCGTCTGTGTATACGCCTGCGAGCCGAGGAAACCTTCTTCCTCGCCGGCCCAGAGGATGAAGCGGATGGAGCGTCGCGGCGGGCGGCCGAGCGCGGCGATGGCGCGCGCGGATTCGAGCACCATCGCGCAGCCGCTGCCGTTGTCCTGCGCGCCGCTGCCGACGTCCCACGAATCGAGATGACCGCCGACCGCGACCCATTCATCGGGACGCTCGCTGCCGCGAATCTCCGCGACGACGTTGTGCAGCGTGTGCGCGGGCGTGAACGCGCTGTCGTACGAATAGTCGATCGTCACCCTGCCGTTCGCGGCGAGACGCTCGAGCATCTTCGCGTCTTCCATCCCGAGTTGCGCGATCGGCAATGGCGGCGTGGTGTCGACGCCCCACGTCGCTTCGAGCATGCCGAGCGCGTTGTCGGCGTTGCCGAATCCGACGAGCACGCCGCGCGCGCCGGCGGCTTTCAGTGCGTCGAGCGCGGCGAGGTACGGTTTGTATCCGGCGAAGTAGCCGTTCCGGAAGACGGTGGCGATGGAGAGGAGAACGACGCGGCCTTCGAGCTCTTTCGCGCGGCCGCGAATGCTGTCGACGGCGAGATCGCTGACCGGCACGACGTCCGCGCGTATGCCGCCCGGCGGCGTGGGCGACGTCCAGCCGAACGGCGTCAGATGCAGCGTCTGCTGCAGCGGCGCGACGATGTGCGCGCTTGCGGTGCCGCGCGTCCAGCCGCGCGAGATTCGCACCTCTTCGAGACGCACGCTCGTGACACCCGCGGCCCTGAACTGCGCGGCCGTCCATTCGGCGGCGCGGTCGAAGCCGCTGCTGCCGATCAGGCGAGACCCGAACTGATCGGTGAGCTCGCGTGCATACTGCATCGAGTGGCCGTGCACGAGGATCGAGCCGGCGATCCGCTCGACGTCGGCATCGGCGGCGAAGAGTGAGGTTGTGGTGAAGAGAAGGAGGGCGAGCAGTCGCTTCATGCGACGTGCATCATCGCAGAAGAGCCCTTACTTCTTGATCGACAGCTTCGACGACGCCGCGTCCAGATACACCTTCGTCGACGACGGCACGATCGATGAGCGGCGGCCCTTCTGGATCGGGAGCTTCGCGTAGACCTGCGTGGAGAGAATCGACGCGTGGCCGAGGATCTCCTGGATTTCGCGAATGTCGGTGCCGGCGGAGACGAGCATCGCGGCCATGGTGTGGCGCAGCGAGTGCGGCGTGATGTGGCGTTTGATCTCGGCGAGGCGAACGTGCTTCTTGAAGATGTTCTCGATCGAGTAGATCGTCAGGCGCGTGCCGGAGCGGCCGACGAACAGCGCGGTCGTGTCGAGCTTCCGCTCGGCGCGGAGATCGAGATAGTTGACGAGCGCGTCGGAAACGCCTTCCGCGGTGACCGAGACGGCGCGTCCGCGCGTGGCGCGGCCGGTGATGCGGATCTGCCGCTTGTCGAAATCGACGTCGGCGATGTTCAGCGCGACGAGCTCGCCGATGCGGATGCCGGTCGAGAAGAGCATCTCGAGAATGACGTTGTCGCGCACGGCGCAGAAGTAACGATTGCGCGCGCCGGGCGAAGTGTCGCGCAGCGCGGAGAGCTCGGTGATCTGTTCCTTCGGCGCGGCGAGGAGCGCGCGGGTCTCACGCGACGAGAGCACGGTCGGCACGCGATTCTCGACGGGACGCTTGATCTTCAGCTTGCGCGCCGGCGACTCGTGCACGACGCCGCTCTCTTCGAGGTAGCGGAAGAACACTTTCAGCGCGGCAACCTTGCGGCGGATAGACGTGTCGCGGTAGGTCTCCGTACCAAGCTTGTCGAGATAACCTTCCAGATGCTCGGGGGTGATCTCGACCATGTTCGCGTCCGGCATATGGACGTGAAACTGGCTGAGATCCGACTGGTACGCACGCAGCGTGCGGTCAGAGAGATTGCGCACACTCTGGCCGTGCTGGAGAAAGTCGGCAATCGCCTGTTGCACGTTCATTGTCGTAACACCTTTGTTGCAGCTGGAATTTTTTGGAGAAACCCGAGTCGAAGTGTCGAGCGGCGACCGCTTTTTGTCAAGGGTTATTTGTTCTCGCGGTATGCGGTAACCGCATGACACAATGACGATTGCGCGTACGAGCTGCGCGCTTACCCGTGCGAGGACAACGACTTTTCATCCGCCCGCTCGACCCGCAGGACCTGGATGCGGTTCGCGATTTTCTCGCACGTCACGGCCACGTCGCTGGCACGCCAGCATCCGGCGCGATCGGAAAACTCGTCGGCGAGCTCGTTGCGGTGGCGATGACCAGCGATGCCGGGGACGCCATCCGGCTCGACGATCTCTTCGTCGCGCCGGAGTTGCGGAAGAAACGGATCGGCCGCTTCATGGTCGACGAACTGGTGAACATCGCGGGAACGTTGAACCGCCAGCGTCTCATCGTGGAAGAGCCGGGCAACGCGGCGAAGTTTCTGGAGAAGGTCGGATTCGTGCAGCAGGGCTCGCAATGGGAACGGAGAACGCGATGAAACGGTGGGCGGGGTTGTGCGGTGTGGCGTTTTTGTTCGCGTGTCAGCAGTCGACGCACACCACGCCCCCGGCGCCGGCGCCGCTCGCGGTTGCGCCACAAAACTCCGAGCCGATCGCCGCGACGCTCGACGAAGCACGTTCGCTCCGCACCAGCGGAAAGCTGATCGCGTACGAAGCATCGCTCAAAGTGCTGGCCCGTTCGACCGACGCGCAGACCCGCGCACGCGCCACCACGCTCCTCGGGCTGTTCGAGCTCGACCAGAAACGCGCCGCCGAAGCGCTCGTATCGCTGCGTCAGGCGGCGGAGCTCTCGCCGTCGATCGCACCGTATTTACGATTGCGCATCGCCGAGCTCGATCCGGCAAACGCGATCGCGACGCTGCAGCAGATCATTCAGGAGACGCCGGCCAGCTCCGCCGCAACCGTCGCACGTCTTCGCCTGCCCGGTTACTACGCGCTGGCCGGCAACATCGCGGCCGCCGACTCCGCGATGACCGCGACCGCCGCGATCTCCATCGATGAGCTGACCGAATCCGATTTCGTGGAGCTCGCGGCAACGCTGGAAAAAGCAAACCACGCCGACCTCGCCACCGCCATCCGCCTTCGCCTGCTGACGCAGTTTCCGCAGGGACGCTTCACCGAAACGACGTACGCGAAACTCGCGCAGCTCGATCCTTCCCCGCTCGACGCCATCTCCGGCGAGGCAGCGCTCGACCTCGCCCGCCGCCTCGGCACGAACGATCGCTACGATCAGGATCTCGATCTGCTCGCGCGCATCGCGCGCCGCTTTCCCGACCAGCCGGCAACGGCTGCTTACCGGACGATCCGGCTGCGCGCTCTCTTCAACACGCGCCGCTATCGCGAGCTGCTGACCGAGACCGCATCGCTCAAAGTCAGCGATCCCGCGCTCGCGCTGATGCGCGCACGCGCCGCGTGGCGCGCCGGACAGCCGGCCGACTTCCTCGCCGGACTCAACCAGGTCGAGCGCGACTTCCCGCAAAGTCCGCAGGCGATCGAAGCGAAAGTGCTGCGCGCGAAGTACTACACGACCGACGAAACGAACTACGACGTCGCCATCGCCGATCTCCGCGGCGCGGTCGACGCCGGCGCCTCCGGTGGCGAAGGCGAAAACCTCTGGAACCTCGGCTGGACCTACGTCCTCGCGCATCGCGACGACGAAGCGCTGCAGACGTTCGATCGCTACGCGCGCACGTTTCCCGACGGCGACTACCTCAGCAATTCTCTCTTCTGGTCGGCGAAGATCTTCGATCGGCGCGGCCTCATCGCCGAGCGCGACGCGAAGTTCCGGACGCTGATCGCCAGCTATCCGTTTTCGTATTACAGCTATCGCGCGAAACAGCTGATGGGCGGCGTGCCGGCGACCCCGACGTTCTCGCAGACGTTTCCCGACATCACCATTCAACTCGACGACGTCGGCACGTCGCGCTTCGCCGCCGTACAGGAACTGGCGTATCTCGGTTTGATGCGCGACGCCACGCGCGAGCTCAAGCTGCTCGCCGCCGCAAATCCCGACAACCTCGGGCTCGCCTTCGCGCTCGCCGATCTCTACGTTCAGGCCGGCGAGCCGTTCAAAGCGAATGGCGTGCTGCAGCGCCGCTTCCGCCAGTTCGTGCGCCACGGCGGCAACGACATCCCCCAGCGCTTCTGGGAGATTCTCTTCCCGCTCAACTACTGGGAAACGATTCGCGACGAAGCGGGACGGCGCCAGATCGATCCGTATCTCGTCGCGTCGATCATCCGTCAGGAAAGCGGCTTCGAACCGACCGTCGTTTCGAACGCGGGGGCAGTCGGCATCATGCAGATCATGCCGGCGGAAGCGGCGTCGATCGCGGCGCGCGCCGGCCTCATCGACGTGACGCGCGAATCGCTCTTCGATCCGAAGATCAATATCGCCGTCGGTGCCGCGGAATTCGTGCAGAAGCTGGCGGCCGTGAATGGAAACGATACGCTCGCAATCGCGGCCTACAACGCCGGTGAAGACGCCGTTGGCAAATGGATTGCTCACACGCCCATCGATGACATCGACTTATTCGTAGAGTCGATCCCGTATTCGGAGACTCGGCTTTACGTCAAAAGCGTAACGAGAAATCGCTTCGAGTACCGGCGGATCTATGACGTTGCATCGGGTTCCACGCAGCAACAGACGGCGCGCCGCTGACGCGCTTGCAGCTTCCCTCCTTCTCGCACTTCTGACGACCCAGACAGCCGCGGCGAACACGACGCAGCTTCTGCTGACGCGCGACCGCGAGCACGCCGACGCCGCCGAATACAAGGGGCTCGTCGATCTCTCCGTCAATCCCGGCTTCGACGACGCCCGCGTCACGATCACCCTCGACGGCCAGAAGCTCACCGACGCGCTGCGTGCGCCGTATCGCCTGACCGTCGACTTCGGTCCGATCGCCGTCCAGCATCGGATCGTCGTCACCGCCTGGTCGCGCGACAAAAACCGCGTGCAATGGAGCGAGACGATCAATCGCGGCCTGCTGCCGCTGAGCGTGAAACTGAAAGCGGTCGATGCCGCGGCCGGCATCTTCGAAGCGACCGTCACCGCGCCGAAAGAAGACCCGATCGCCGCCGTCGAGTTGTGGGACGAAGGAAAGCTGAACGCGTCGATCACCGAGCCGCCGTACCGCTTCACGGTCGCGTCCGCGGCCGGCCGATCGGATGCGTTCGTGCAGGTCACCGCGAAAACGAAATCGGGCGAAGAGGCCGCCGACTTCTGGTCGAGCGCCGGCGAAGTACATGTCGAGTCGGTCAACGTGCGCGAAGTGCCGCTCTTCGTCTCCGTCATCGACCGCGACGGCGTCACACGCGACGATGTCGACCGTTCGCTCTTCCGCATCATCGACAACGACTCCGAAGCGAAAATCGTCGAGTTCGGCAAGGCGTTCGATCAGCCGATCTCGATCGCGCTGCTCCTCGACGCGTCCGCCAGCATGACCTACACGATGCACGCGGCGATCGCCGCGGCGCAGTCGTTCGTACAGAAAACGCTGCGGCCGAACGATCGCTGCGCGCTCTTCGCCATCCGCGACGTTCCGCGCCGCGTGCAGGAGATGACGAACGATCGGTTGGCGGTCGAGAGAGCGTTGAAGAACGTTCAGCCGATGGGACGGACGTCGCTCTATGACGCGATCGAGAGCGCGCTGCGCGAGCTGAAGGATGAGAAGAACCGCCGCGCCGTCGTCGTCCTGACGGACGGCGGCGATACGACGTCGCTGGCATCGTTCGACGAGGTCGAGAAAGATGCGAAGCAGGCCGGCATCCCGATTTACGTGATCGCCTACACGGTCGAAGGCGTGCCGCTCGACACGCAGGACTTCGAGCGGATGAAGTTCCTGACCAGCGAGACCGGCGGCTTCGTCGCGGTCGCGTCGAACGAACAGAACCTGCAGGCGCGCTACGGCGAGATCGAGAAAGATCTGCGCGCGCAATTCGCGATCCGCTATCAGGTCACCGACTACGCGAAGCGCAACGAGTGGCGAAAGGTGCGCGTCGTGCTGGCGTCGCCGCGGCTGACCGCGCGGACGATTCGCGGATACTTCGCGCCGTAGGATGGGGTCAGGTCTTGAGTTTTGACGTGGGCTGACATTCGCCTTCGTCGCAACACTCCGCCCACGTCAAAACTCAAGACCTGACCCCATCCTCTAGAATCCGCCCCGTGGATCGCAACGACCTCCTTTTGAAATCCCTCCGCGCCGAGCTTGCGCGCAGCCCGTCCTTCAAACGCGTCCGCTTCGAAGAATCGGGACGCGTCGAAGTCACCGGCGCGTCGTTCGAAGCGCGCGCGCTGCTGCTGGCCACGCTGCAGGAACAGACCGGCAAGCGGATCGCCATCATCACGCCCGGTGACGCGGCGCTCGACGATTTCGAACAGGCGCTGCGGCACTTTCACCACGACCCGCGCTGCGTCTCCGCCTATCCCGCCCGCGCGCTTTCACCGTATCAGGACGTCAGCCCGTCGCTCGGCGTCGTGCGCGACGAGATCCGCGCGCTCGGCATGCTCGTCGATCGCGCCGCGGAGATCCTGATCATCCCCGCGCGCGCACTTTTCGCGCGACTGCCGAGCGCGCAGACCTTCGCCAGCCGCATCCTCCGCATCGAAGAAGGAGCGGAGCTCGACATGCGCGAGCTGCTGGTCACGCTCGTCGAGAACGGTTTCGTCCGCACCGATCTTGTCGGTGAATCGGGAGAGTTCGCATTTCGCGGCGGCATCCTCGATCTCTTCCCGCCCAACACCGCCCGCCCCGTGCGCGTCGAGCTGTTCGGCGACACGGTCGAGTCGCTGCGCTGTTTCGACGTCGAGACGCAGCGCTCCGACGATCCGTCGGGCGCCGTCACCGTCTATCCGATGACGCAGTTCGCAATCACGAAGGAAGCGCGCAGCGCCATCGCCCGCCGTCTCTCGCTCGACTTCAACGATCCGATCTACAAGCGCGAGCTCGCCGACAAGATCGAGCGGCTCAGCGAGAACGGCACGTTCCCCGGCGTCGAGCACTACGTTCCGGTCGCGCTCGAGACGGTTTCGCTCTTCGATTATCTCGACGGCTGGGAGCTCGTCCTCATCGAGCCCGATCAGGTCACGACGACGATCGCGCGCTACGAATCGCTGCTGCGCAACGAATATGAAGCGGCGTCGGAGAAAGGACGTCCTGTCTATCCGCCGGAGCGCGTCGTCACGGCAGGACTCGACGTCTTCGCGAAGCTCGATGCGTCGCGCATTTCGATGAGCGAGGTCTACGTCGCTTCAAAGGCCGCGAACGTCACCGAACTGCGGCTGCACGCGGCGACGACCGATCGCTATACGAACCGCCTCAGCGAATTCGCCGACGAAGTGAAACGCCGCCGCACCGACGGCAAACGCCAGGTGCTCTTCACGTCGACGAAGGGCGGACAGGAAAAAGTCGAGCGGTTGCTGAAGGAGTTCGACGTCGCGTTCGTCGACGACGCCAAGAAGCTCGGCGGCGACATCGTCATCGCCCCCGGCCATCTCGCACGCGGCTTCACGTTCGACGAGCTGAATCTCATCGCCTGGTCGGAATGGGATCTTTTCGAGCCGCCCACGTCCACGCGCCTCGGCGGCAAAAAGAAAAAGACCGACGCGTTCGTCACCGATCTTCGCGATCTGAAAGCGGGCGACTACATCGTCCATCTCGATCACGGCGTCGGCCGCTTCGTCGGCCTGCAGCGAATCTCATTCGGCGACAACGAGCGCGAAGTGATGGAGCTCGAGTACTCCAACGGCGGAAAGCTGCTGATGCCGATGGAGAACCTGAACCTCATTCAGAAGTACTCGGGCGGCGGCGAGGAATCGAAGCCGCAGCTCGACAAGCTCGGCGGCACGACGTGGGCGCGCAAGAAAGCGTCCGTGAAGAAGGCCATGAAAGACATGGCCGACGAGCTCCTCAAGCTCTACGCCACCCGCCAGATGGTGCACGGCCATTCGTTCTCGAAGGATTCGCCGTGGCAGTTCGAGTTTGAAGACGCGTTCGAATTCGATGAGACCGAAGATCAGAACTCGGCGATTGATGACATCAAAGCCGACATGGAATCGCGCAAGCCGATGGATCGTCTGCTGTGCGGCGACGTCGGCTACGGCAAAACGGAAGTGGCGATGCGCGCGGCGTTCAAGTCAGTCATGGACGGCAAGCAGGTCGCAGTGCTCGCGCCGACGACCGTTCTCGCTTACCAACACTACCGAACGTTCCTCCGCCGCTTCGCGTCGTTTCCGGTGACGATCGATCTGCTCACCCGCTACTACTCCGCGAAAGAACAGAAAGCGATCAAAGACAAGCTCGCCACCGGCGAGATCGACGTGATCGTCGGCACGCACCGCGTCCTTTCGAAAGACATCGACTTCAAAGACATCGGGCTGCTGATCATCGATGAAGAGCAGCGCTTTGGCGTCGCGCAAAAAGAAAAGCTGAAGCAGATGAAGAAGGCGATCGACGTCCTGGCGATGTCGGCCACGCCGATTCCGCGCACGCTGCATATGTCGCTCGTCGGCATTCGCGACATCTCAGTGATCGAGACGCCGCCGAAAGATCGGCTGGCCATTCAAACCGCCGTCGTGCCGTTCAACGACGAGTTCATTCGCGAAGCGATCGAGTTCGAGATCGGCCGCGGCGGCCAGGTCTTCTTCGTCCACAACCGCGTCGAATCGATCTATCAGATCAAAGAATATCTGGAGAAATTGATCCCCGGCCTGCGCTGCATCGTCGGCCACGGACAGATGGATGAACGCGAGCTCGAGCGCGCCATGCTCGCCTTCATCAATCGCGAGTTCGACGTGCTGATCGCCACGACCATCATCGAGAACGGCATCGACATCCCGGCCTGCAACACGATCCTCATCAATCACGCCGAGCGCTTCGGCCTCTCGCAGCTTTACCAGCTGCGTGGCCGCGTCGGTCGCAGCGATCGTCTCGCGTTCTGCTATCTGCTCGTGCCGAGCGATCGCGTCCTCACCGGCGACGCGCGCAAACGGCTCTCCGCGATCCAGGAGTTCTCCGATCTCGGCGCCGGCTTCCGCATCGCGGCGCGCGATCTCGAGATTCGCGGCGCCGGCAATCTCCTCGGCGGCGAGCAGTCGGGCGAGATCGCCGCCGTCGGCTTCGAGATGTACACGCGCCTGCTTGACGAAGCGATCCGCGAAATGAAAGGCGAGCGCGTCGAGGAAGAGGTCGAGACCTCGATGAACCTCGGCGTCGACATCTACATCCCGAAGAACTACATCACCGATGAAAACCTGCGCATGACCTTCTACAAGAAGATCGCCTCCGCGCAGACCGATCAGCGGCTCGAAGACATCCGCAACGAGCTCCGCGACCGTTTCGGCGCGCTCCCGCCGAACATCGAGAACCTCCTCCACTTCGTGAAAGTGAAGCGGATGGCGCAACAGCTCGGCGTCATCTCGATCGTGCGCGAAGGCGCGCGCGGCGTCGTCAAACTGACGCCCGCCGCGAAAGTCGATCCGACCAAACTGCTCGGCCTCATCGAACAGAACAACCAGGTGAAGTTCTCACCGAACGGCGTGCTCTCATTCCCGCTCAAAGAGCACGGACCGGCCGTGATCGATGCGATCGAAGAGCTGTTGAAGACGATTGCAGCCTGACAGGCGCGCATTCGTTCTGCACCCACGATCCGCCGCGAAGCCGCTCGCCGACGCTGTGCGAACCAACGCAGCCGGTCGTACCGGCCCGGCTAGTGGATGTAGCCGAGTGAGCGCAGCCGTTTCTCCGCTTCGGAGCTCGTCCGTTCGCGTTCGTCCGGCGTCGTTCGCGGCGCCTTCGGTACGACGGCCGTCACGCGATAAACCGGCCTGCGATCGCCGAGCTCCGCGATCAGCGAGCGGCCGATGTTCGTCGGCAGCGTCATCTTCGTGATCCCTTCCCAGTCGACGCCGACGATGTCGTAGATGGTCGGTGCGATCGCGGCCACGGTCACCGGCGTCTTCACGGTTTTCGGCGTGTAGCCGAACGAGCGCGGGAAGACGACCAGCAGCGGCACGTGAAGCGTCGACTCTCGCTCACCCATGTTGTTGAACGAGTGCGAAATGAGGTGATCTTCGCCGAGCGACTCGCCATGGTCGGCGGTGATGATCACGACGGTCGAATCGAGCACACCGCGATCGGCGAGCACTTTGAAGACGCCCGCGAGAAACTGATCGAGCGCGCGTACTTCATACAGGTAACGATTGCGATAGATCGCGATCTCATCCGCGTTCAGGTCGAACGTCGTACTCCAGACACGGCCCCACGTCTTCTTCAGCGTTTCGGTGACGAGCTCGCGGTGCTCGGCATCGGCGATCTTCGACGGATCCTGCAGTTCCGGATCCCAGATCCCTTTCCGATTGCGCAGATCGGCGTCGAAACCGGTGTGGTTCCAGCGGCGCTCTTCTTTCGCCGGATTGTACGAGCGCGGATCGGGCAGATAGGGATCGTGCGCGTCGATGACGTTGAGGAACGCGAAGAACGGACGCTTGCCCGGCTTCACCTGGCGATCGAATTTCTCGAGGACTTTCTCCCACGGAGTGGAGACCATCACGCGATTGAAATCATCTTTCGCGGCGCCGTAGTGATCGAGCAGCGCGTCGGCCTTCTTCAGTGTCGCGTCTTTCGCCGCACCGTCGAGCGCCGTGTACTCATCGTAAAGACACGAGTACTGATCGAACGCGTTCAGATAGATGTTCGTCTTCAGCGAGAGGTTGCCATTCGCGGCAATGCCGAACGTGCGATAGCCGAGCTGGGCGAGCTGATACGGGACCGACGTCTCTTTCGCGTCGAGCGGCGCCGCGCCCCATCCGCCGTAGAAGCCGGTCATCATCGAGAAATGCGCCGGCGGCGTCGAGTCGAACGTCGTGTAGGCGTTCTCGAACGTCGTTCCTTCTTTCGCGAGCTTCGAGAGGAACGGCATCGGATTGGAGCCGCCGAGCGGCGTGGCGTCGGCGCGCACCGTATCGAGCGTGATCAGGATGATGTTCGGCCGCGCTGGCGGCACGAGCTCCGTCCTGACGACGGTCGGCGAGGCCGGAGCGGGAGCCGGAGTCGCGGTCAGCGAAGCAAGCTCGGCCCTTGCGCGACGTGAAAGAGCCGGCGCGGGCCGCGAGGAGGGGACGACGGTTTCTCTCCCGCAGGAAAAAACAGACAGTGGGAGAACGGCGGTTATGAGGGAACTGCGAACTGCTTTGGAAAACATCACGTGAATTCGGAATCCTTTTTCGCGGTCGTACGTCGATGTGACGAACGAGCCCTGATTTTCGTTTACTCTCGGAAACAGAAGCGTTTGTGAAGCCGTCGATTGACTGCTCGCCGCCGGCGCTATACTTCTCGGCAGCTGCTGCATGCGCTTCCGCCTCCTCCTCGCACTCCTCGCCCTTGCCGTCATCGCTGCCGCCTGTCACCGCAAGCCTGCGATACCGCCCGACGTCGTCGTTCGCATCGGCGAACGGATGATCACGCTCGCTGACCTGAAACGTTACCTGGAGCGCAATGCAGGAACCGAGCTAGCCCAGCTCACGCCCGAGGTTGCGAGCGCGCTTCTGGATCAATATGTGGAAGAGGTCGTGCTGTCCGAATACGCCGCGACACACGGCGTCGAAGTGCCCGCCGACAAAATCGCGACCGCGGTCCGGACTGATGCCGGCGCGACCGTCGTCGAGAAACGCGACGAGATGCGCCGCGCAAAACTCGTGGCCGACGTCTCGGCCGACGTCCAGCAGCCGACTGACGACGACATCCGCTCGTACTACGAGCAACATCCGGACGAATTCAAATCGCCCGAAGAAGTGCGGGTGCGGCAAATCCTCGTACACGACGAAGAGCTCGCGAACGACATTGAGAAAAAACTGAAAGCCGGTGAAGCATTCGAAACGCTCTCCAGCGAACACTCCGTGGCGGCAAATGCGAAGAAGGGCGGCGAAATCGGCTATCTCAGCCGCGGCGAGCTGCCGAAAATGTTCGAGGAAGAGATCTTCGCGCTCAAACCGGGTGCGATCAGCAATGTCATCCGCACCGACGGCGGCTTCCACATCTTCAAGGTCGATGAACGCCGCGCCGCCGGAACGATCGATCTGCAAACGGCCGAGCCGGTCATCCGCGAACGGCTGAAAGAAGAGTCGGTCCGCCGCAAAATGGCCCAGCTCGTTGCGAAGAGCCGTGGCGACATGCAGATCGCCGTCCTCACCAAACGGCTGCCGTTCCGCTATTCAGGGACGCTGCCGAAGTCCGACAACGAATAAAGTGCCGCGGAACTTGTTGAGGTCCCGGTACGTCAGAACGAGCACGCAATTATGAAAAAACTATTCATCCTCACGATCCTCAGCCTCACGGCGGCGTCGCTTTCCGCGGCCCAGCTCGTCGAGGCGATCGTCGTCCGCGTCGGCGACCGCATCATTACCCGCAGCCAGTACGACAAACGTCTGCGCGACGGCATGAACGAGATCGAGCAGACCGTCGCTCCGGCGCAACAGGCCGCGAAGCGCGAAGAGATGCGCAAGAGCCTGCTCAACGATCTGATCAGCGAGCTGCTCATCAAAGATCGCGCTGACCGCCTCGGCATCTCCGTCTCGCCCGACGAAGTCAAAGAAGGCATCGCCCGCCTCAAGCAGCAGTACAACATCAGCACCGACTCGGCGTTCGAAGAGTCGCTGAAGAAATCCGGCATGACCCGCGCCGATATGGAAGCGCGTCTCCGCGACACGCTCCTGACGAACAAGGTCTTCGGCCGCGAGCTCCGGAACCGCGACGAGATGACCGACAAAGAGCTTCGCGAGCGCTACGACCGCGAGAAAGAACGCTATCGCCTTCCCGAGCGCGCGCGTCTCCGCGAGATCATCGTGATCCGTCCCGATGATTCGTCGGCCGTCGACAAAGCGCGTCTGCACGCCGACGAGATCGCGGCGCAGGTTCGCGCCCCCGGCGCCGACTTCGCGAAGATCGCCACGACCACCAGCGAAGTTTCGACCAAAGAAAAAGGTGGCGACCTCGGCGAAGTTGCACGCGGCGAGCTGCTCCCCGACCTCGACAAAGCGGTTTTCGGCAGCGCCGCCGGCGCGGTGCTCGGCCCGATCGCGACGAAGTCCGGCTGGCACATCCTGAAAGTCGAGCAGCGCCTGCCGTCGGAGCTGCCAGCGTTCGAGTCGGTCAAAGACCGCCTCCGCCACGACGCCAGCGAAGAGACGTTCCAGCGCGATTACAAGGCGTACATCGATCGCCTGCGCGCCGAAGCATTCATCCAGATCAACGAGAAGAACGTTCCGGCCAGCTGACCGATCATCCTCTCCCGTTCGCGGGAGAGGATTCCACCCTTTGTAGCGCGACAGGCCGCTTTGGCCTCCCTCGGAATCGCGCCGCACCTCCTTCCCTGTAGAGTTAGTCGCTCATCGAAACCGGCGGACGTAACCTCGTCGGCATGAGCACTCTCGCCGAAGCAATCGAAGCCATCCGTCGCATTCGTCCGCGCCGCGTCGTCGTTTTCACCGGCGCCGGCGTCTCCGCCGAAAGCGGCATCCCGACCTTTCGCGGCGCCGGCGGTTTATGGCGCGACTTCCGCGCCGAAGATCTCGCCACGCCCGACGCATTCGCGCGCGATCCGCTCCTCGTCTGGCAGTGGTACGAGTGGCGCCGCACACTGATTCGCGATGCGCAGCCGAATGCCGCACATCGCGCGGTCGCTCGTCTGCCCGATGCCGTCGTCGTCACGCAGAACGTCGATGGACTGCACGCGCGCGGCGGCGCACGCGACGTGATCGAGTTGCACGGAAGCATCGTTCGCGTTCGCTGCGTTCGCTGCGGCCGCGAACGTGAAGCGTTCGAAGCGTTCGAGTCGCTGCCGCCGCATTGCGAGTGCGGCGCACTGCTCCGGCCCGGCGTCGTCTGGTTCGGCGAGATGCTGCCGCCGTATGCGCTCGAGCGCGCCGCGGAAGAGATTCGCAACGCCGATCTGCTGCTCGTCATCGGCACCTCCGGCGTCGTGCAGCCGGCCGCCGGTCTCGTCGCGCTGCATCGACGTCTGTCCATCGAAATCAATCCCGAAGCGAGTGCGCTCAGCTCCGCCTGCACGCTCGCGATTCCGGCCACGGCCGCCGAAGCAACGCCGGCGATCGTCGACGCGATCCTGGAGGGACGCGATGCGTGAGCTGATCTGCGATCTTCCGGTCGACGAACGTCCGCGCGAAAGGCTGCTGCGTCACGGCGCCGACACGCTCTCCGATGCAGAGCTCATCGCCATCCTCCTCGGCTCCGGCGTGCCGGGCCGTAACGCGATTCAGGTCGCGCGCGAGCTCGTCGCGGGGGACTTTCACGGACTCGCCACGCGCGAACCGACGCAACTCGCCTCGGTCAGCGGCGTCGGCGATGCGAAAGCGGCGCGCGTCGTGGCGGCGTTCGAAGTGGCGCGGCGTTTCGCAAACCCGCGGCGCGAGCCGGAACAGCCGGTCCTCGACATCGTCGACTTCGGCGGCAAGCTCGTCACCCGCTGCGCGCATTACCGGCAGGAGCGGCTCGGCGCCGCGTTTCTCGACTCGCGCGGACGACTCATTCGCGAGCGCGAGATCTTCGTCGGCAGCATCACCAGCTGCGTCGTTTCCAAACGCGAAGTGATCACGATGGCGATCGAGGAACGGGCGGTGAAGGTGATCGTCTTTCACAATCACCCGAGCGGCGATTCACGGCCGTCGGCGGAAGACATCCAGTTCACGCGGCATCTCAGCAGCGCATTCGACGCGATCGAAGTCGAGCTCGTCGATCACCTGGTGATCGGCCGCAACGGCTTCGAGTCGATGTTCGAGAAAAGGATGTACTGACGGGCTCGGTGTGTGCGCGGTCACAGCGTTTTGGTTCCGGCGGTTCGAACCTGCTGGACAGAGGAAGTCAGAATGAATCGGTCAGTTGCTGTCGCTGTGTTGTCGACTGTTTTCGTGTCCCATCTCTGCGTCGCCGCCACGACTGCCGGCAAACGAGAGCAGCTTGCGACGCAGAGTCGCGAGCGAATCACCACGATCGCAAGAACGCTTACGATCGTGAACTGGGTCGGCCGCGTCAACGAAGTGCTGGCGCAAACACCTTCCGCAAAAACGCTCGGCGCGAAGTGGAATCCGCAAAATCCGAGCTGGGACAAAGCGTTCGACGAGATGCTCAGCGCCGTGATGAACCGGTTCGACGAACTGCACGACGCGCCCGAAGCGATTCAGCGGCTGTCGATGCCGTTCCAGTCCAATCTGACCGAAGCGGAGGCAGCCGAGGTTCTCGCGCTGAGTGCCGAGGAGCGGAAACAGCTCGACGATTACGCGGACACGATGACGCTCGCGGTCAATCTCATGTCACATCGCGAGGATCTGAAAGTCGGTTCGCCGGAATATCAGGCGAGTCTCGAGCGACTGACGCACATGGCGAAACTGCCGACAATCAAAGACATCCCGAAGCTGAAGCTGCCGGCGAAGACGGTCGACGATTACCGGCAGGCGCGCATGTCGAGCGTCGATTTCTACGAGACCGCGATGCGCGGTCAGCTGGAGCTCTATTTCTTCGATCATCACGAAGCGATGACGAAGATCGCGAGCAAAGCAGCTCGCGCGGCCGCGGCGAAATGACGGTCGGCCGGCGCACCTCAGCTCCCACAATGAAAAATGAAAAGTGAGCGAATATCCAGGCGGTGGGAGTGGCGAAGCCCCGTCCAACGACACCGACTCACACATCACGCAGCGACGCGGCGCGCGGTGCAACCGTTCGCGCAGGTGAACCGGGTCGCGCGTCAGCCGGCCGCGACCGCTGCGAGCTTCCGTGCAGCCGCGGCTCGCTCCGGATAGACCGGCGTCAGCCAGCCGTAGCGATCGGGAACTTCGCCGCCGATGTACGCGAAGTACTCGCGCTGGATGTGCTCGGTGATCGGACCGCGACGTCCGTTGCCGACCGTGACGCGATCGATGGTGCGGACCGGCGTGACTTCCGCGGCCGTGCCGGTGAAGAAAACCTCGTCGACGATGTAGAGCATCTCGCGCGGAATGAGCGTCTCGATCACTTCGTAGCCGAGGTCGCGGCCGATGCGAATGATCGAATCGCGTGTAATGCCGGCGAGGACCGACGCGCCGAGCGGCGGCGTATAGATCTTGCCGTCGCGCACGAGGAAGATGTTCTCGCCCGAGCCTTCGCTCACGTAGCCGTTGACGTCGAGCGCGATTCCTTCCGCGTAACCGTCGGCCGCTGCTTCCATCCGGATGAGGATCGAGTTCATGTAGTTCGCGGTCGCTTTCGCGAGCGCGGGGAAGGTGTTCGGTGCCATCCGATTCCATGAAGAGACGCGGACGTCGACGCCGTGCTCGATCGCTTCGACGCCGAGGTATTTGCCCCACTGCCAGGCGGCAATCGTGACGTCGACCGGACAGGAAGCGGGATAAACGCCGAGCGAGTGAAAGCCGCGATAAACCAGCGGACGGAGATAGCAGTCTTCGAACTCGTTTGCGGCGACGACTTCGACGCACGCGGCCCTGAACTCTTCCTGCGAGAACGGCACGTCCATCCGATAGATGCGGCACGAATCGTAAAGCCGCCGCGTGTGCTCGTTGAGCCGGAAGATCGCCGGTCCCTGGTTTTTCGTCACGTAGCAGCGGATGCCTTCGAACAAGCCCGAGCCGTAGTGCAGCGCGTGCGTCAGCACGTGAATCTTGGCGTCGGCGAAGTCGACGAACTGTCCGTTCATCCAGATCTTTTTGACTTCTTCGAACGGCATTGACGCCTCCTGAGTGCGTGCAGACCACGGCCCGTCATCCGGGACCGGAATTGCGCGGAGTATAGGTGCCGCTGTTTTGGCAAGTCAATGCTATAAACCTGCCACGAAAACGCGCCCGCCGATGCCTTCTTCCTTCGTTACCAAAACCGTCGTCATCACCGGTGCTTCAAGCGGAATCGGCCGCGCGGCGGCGCTCGAATTCGCGAGGCGTGGCGCCGATCTCGTGCTCGCCGCCCGCCGCGCCGAACAGCTCGAGACCGTCGCCGCCGAATGCCGCGCGCTCGGCGCTCGCTGCAGCATCGTCGTCACCGACGTCACGAAGCGCGACGACTGCGTGCGCCTCGTCGAGAGCGCGCCGCAACTCGACGTCCTCGTGAACAACGCCGGCTTCGCGGCGTTTGACGCCATCGAATCGGCAAAGCCTGACGAGCTCGAATCGATGATGCAGACGAACTTCTTCGGCATGGTCCGCTGCACGCAGGCCGCGCTTCCGCGGATGCTCGCGCGCGGCAGCGGCACGATCGTGAACGTCTCTTCGATCGCCGGAATCATGGGCTACGCCGGAATGGGCGGCTACTGTGCAACGAAGTTCGCGATGATCGGTTTCACCGAGGCGTTGCGAGATGAAGTGATCGGCAGAGGAGTGCGCGTGGCGATGGTTTGTCCCGGCACGACGGACACGGAGTTTTTCCTGCAGGCGGAGCGCGAAAAGATGCCCGGCGCGTCGCGGCTGATTCCTGCCGTGCGGCCGGAGACGATCGCGCGCGCAATCGCCGACGCGGCCGCGGACGGTCGTTATCGCCGCATCCTGCCGTTCGGCGCCGCCGCGTACATGCGATTCAAAGAGCTCTTCCCGCGCGCCGCGCATCTGTTCATGCGTCGCGTGTCAGCGTGGCTGGAGTGATGATGTTTCAACCGCGCCGCGCACCGGCAACATGGACGATCCTGATCGGCATCACCATCGTCTTCGCCATCGAATACGTCACCGGCGCCGTGCCACGCGGCTTCAGTCTCGATTCGTCGATCCCTTCGATGATCCGCCTGATGAACATGGGCGCGATCGTCCCGAACATGCTCGCGAACGGCGACTATCGCCGGCTGGTCGTCGCGATGTTCCTCCACGGCAACATCGTCCACTGGTTGACCAATTCGATCGCGCTGCTGCAACTCGGCGCGCTCTACGAGGCGCTGTTCGGCGCTCCCCGTTTTCTCGGCATCTACTTCGCGACGGGCATCTGCGCCTCGCTGGCCAGCGCGTACTTTCAGCAGTCGCTTTCGGTCGGCGCGAGCGGCGCCATCTTCGGCATCCTCGGCGCGTTCATCTTTTCGATCCTTCGCTCGCCGCAATACCGGCATCAGCCGTGGACGAAAAGCCTCGTCCGCCAGCTCGTCTTCTGGATGGCCGTGAATCTCATCATCGGCTACTCGTTCCCGTTCATCGACAACGTCGCGCACATCGGCGGCATGGTCTCCGGCCTGCTGCTCGGGTTCCTGCCGCATCGGGTCCCGCCGCCCCCGCCCGCGAACGTCATCGTGAACGTCGACGTTGCGTGACGCGCAACGGATGGCGCACGGTTCGCAACTTCACCGCGCAGCCGTGACCCGACCGAACGCCTCCCGCCAGATCCCGCTTCCGATCGAACAACCGCTGCGCGTCGTCACCATCGGTGACTCGCTCGCGTACGGCACCGGCGACGAAGAGCGAAAGGGAATCGCCGGCCGCCTGCGCAACCCGATGATCGATACAACCAACCTCGGCGTCAGCGGCGCCGAGACCTCCGATCTCCTCGCACGCCTCCGGCACGAACGAACGCGCACCGCGCTCAACGATGCCGACGCGATCGTGTTGTCGATCGGCGCCAACGATCTCTTCCGCACGCCCGGCGCCCGCGAAGAGACGCTGCACGATCCGCTCGCCGTCGCCGAACGGATCCTCGTCCGCGTCGAAGAGGTCGTCGCCCAACTGTACCGCATCAACCCGCACGCCCGCATCCTCATCCTCGGCGCCTACAATCCCGTCCCCAATCATCAGTACAAAGCGCTGATCAATCAGTACGTCGGCGCGTGGGATGACGTGCTCGCCGCACGCTTCGAAAGCAATCCGCTCGTGACCGTCGTGAAGATGTACGACCTCGTCACGCCGCAGCGCCTGAGCCGCTTCGATCACTTCCACCCAGGCGGTGCCGCGTACGAAGCGGCGGCGAAGCGCATCGAGGCGATACTGCGGTAACGCGCTACCGCCGAAAAATCAGACGCACGTCCTGCCCGCCGAACAGCCGCTCGTTCAACGCATCGACGACGCGTCGCAGCGATGGCGAGTCATCGTCGCTGACCGCGAGCCGGTTGCCCTCCGGGAACGGATGCACGGCCCGCAACTCCTCGACAGAGAAGCCATGCTCGCGCGCAAGCAGCGTGAGCGCGGCCGGATGACGCGGCGCGAGATGCGTCGGATCGCGCCAGAACGTCGAGCCGGTCACCGCCAGCGATTCCGCGTTCGGCGTCTCGATCATCAGCAGCCCGCCCGGCGCGAGCACCCGCGCCGCCTGCGCGAAGAATGCGAACAACAGCTCGACCGGCAGATGCTCGACGACGTGCATCGCCGCAATGCTGCCGATCGTCCCGTCGACGATCCCGTCGAAACACTCCGGCACGCCGGCGACGATCGCATCAAGTCCGCGCGCGCGAAGATCGGCGACGGAGCGCTCGTTCGTATCGAAACCGCGCGCCGAAATGCCGGCGTCGCGCGCCGCTTCGAGCAGTTCCCCGCGACCGCACCCGACATCGAGCAGCGGCTCGTGGCCGCGCGCCTGGTCAACATATGGACGAATTGCCTCACGCACTTCCGCTTCGCTGCCGCGCATTCCGTCTTCGAGACGGCGATAGAGAAAGTCGGATGACGTCGTCGATGGCGTCGCGGCAACGATCGGATTGGTCACGTCACGCACGCGCACCGCGACCGTTTCGATCTTCTGATCGAGCGCCGCGATCAGCGCGTCGTTCCGTCTCGCAGCGATCGGAATCAGCTCGCGGATGCGCGCGAGGTCGGCCGCCAGCGCTTCGTCGGCGCGGCGGACGTCGTCCTGCACCGTGGCGATGTCCGCTTTCAAATCAGCACGAAGCGCATCGAGCTCGCCGCGCAGATCGCGCACCAGATCGAGCAGCACGAGATTGAAGTCGCGCTGCCGGTCGAGCTCCGGGCGAATGAGCTTGCGCACGAACGCGGAGAGCGCGCCGCGCAGCCCGCCGCGATCGCGATAACGACGATCCGACTGCCAGACTTCGCGCCAGCCGTCCGCGCCGTCCGGCGGAGAATCGATGAATCGCTCGTCGCTCATGTGGCCGTGAGCATACAAAAAAACGCGCCGCCCAAACCGCGGGCGGCGCGTTGCGATGCAATGCGAGGCGTGATTACTCGGCGGCTGCAGCGTCCGCGTCGGCGGCAGGAGCCGCTTCTGCGGGCGCGGGAGCCGGCGCGGGAGCCGGCGCCGGTGTCGCCACCGACTCGACGCCGATCGGCAGCACTTCCACCTGGATGTGCGCCGTCACGTCCTTGTGCAGACGGACGTCGATCTCGTGCAGACCGGTGGTCTTGAT
The DNA here is from genome assembly GCA_025463165.1 of Acidobacteriota bacterium. Lineage (GTDB taxonomy): Bacteria > Acidobacteriota > Thermoanaerobaculia > Gp7-AA8 > Gp7-AA8 > JAOBAU01. The sequence goes on from JAOBAU010000027.1 coordinate 32,313, forward strand.
CGGATGCGCGAGCTCGATGCGGCGCTTGTCGACGTCGACGCCTTTCGCGAGCAGCGCGTCGGCGATGTCGTTCGCGGTCACGGAGCCGAACAGGTTGCCGTGGTCGCCGGTGCGCTTGTTGATGACGATCTTCATCCCCTTCACGCTGTCGGCAGCCTTCTGTGCAACGGTGCGCTCCTGGTCCGCGAGCACATCCCACTTCTTGCGCTCCTGCTCCGCCGACTTGAGGTTGCCGGCAGTCGCTTCGCGCGCCAATTTTTTCGGAATGAGGAAGTTCCGCGCGTAGCCGTCTTTGACCGTGACGACGTCGCCGCGCGAGCCCAATCCTCGGATCTCGTCAATCAGAATGACTTTCATCGGAGTGATCCTTTCGATTGAAGTGTCGGAAATCAAAAAATGAATCGAACAGCCCCGCAACCGTCAGCAGCAGCGGCGACAACCCTGTGAATGCGAGGATCGCCAGCGTGCCGTACGCGAACAGGACGCCGATGAAACTGGCGCCGATCGCGGCGAGCAACGCACGGAAAATCGCCAGCCCCTGCATGAAGTAGAGGAAGACGACGACCGCCAGCACGTTCGCGCCGACCTTCTGCACCATCCCATGCGCGAGCGGCGACAAACCTGCCGCGACGAACGCGACGGCCAGCCACTCAGGCAGCGAGAAGTTGCGGAAGAGGTACGGCGCGGACTCCGGCAGCGTGCGCGTCTCGACGAACTGCCGCCACGCCACCACCCGTCCCACCATCACCAGACTGAGGACGAACACGATGACGATGTCCATCAGCAGGAATGCGGGGAGACAGAAGAGCGCGACGGACGCGAGCGTCTTCGCGAATACAGCCGCCGAACCGGTCGACGGCATCTTCGGATTGTTCGTCAGCATCGCTTTCGCCATCTCGCCGGCCTGCACCGCGTGCAGGGCGTACGGCGAGAAGTGTGCGAAGAGCTGCATCACGATCTCGGTCAGCGCGAGGCCGCCGACGCTCGCGATGAGCGCGGCGACGAGCACGCGGCCGAACGAGTCGCGACGCTCGACCATCGGCAATACCAGCAGCGCCGGCACCGCAACGGCCACGACGAGCGCCATGAAGTAGGCATAGGCCATCTTCACGTCGGCCGCCGAGGAGCCTTGTGGTGCCTGCAGCATGAGCATGCCGGCGATCGGGACGGCCAGAGCGAGCGCGATCCATGCCGCGCGCCGTCCGTTGCGGAGTCCGCAATGGATGAGCGCTGCCGGCACGAACACGAACATCGGCGGCAGGAACAGCAGCGCCGTCAAAGCCGCATATGCGGCGACGCTGCGGATCGTGCGGCCAGCCGGTTTCCCGGCCGGCATCAGCACCGGCTCGCTCTGAAGGGACGATTCGATCATTTCGTCGTTAGTCGGTCGCGAACGGAATCAGCGCCGCGGTACGCGCGCGCTTGATGGCGTTCTGGAGTTTGCGCTGGTGCAGTGCGCAGGTACCCGAAATACGGCGCGGAAGAATCTTCCCGCGCTCCGGGATGAACTGCTGCAGCATCTTCACGTCTTTGTAGTCGATGTACTCGAGCTTCTCGACGCAGAACTTGCAAACGCGCTTCCGGCGGTAGAAGAACTTCTTCTTTCCGCCCTGCGGGCCACCCTGCCCGCCGCCCGGGCCACCGCCCGGAGAGCTTCTTCTCGGTCCACCCATCGTTGCCATGTTCGATCTCCTTCCTTTACTCGGCGGCAGGCGTTTCCACGCCCGCACCCTCGTCGACTGCCGGCGCCGCGGGAGCGGCTTCCGGAGCGGCCATCGGCACAGCAGGAGCTGACGCGGACGACACAGACGCACCCATCGACGGCGACGGCGATGAAGTGCCGAAACCAGGCGCGGCCGGACGGACGCGTTCCTTCTTCGGGTTCTTCTTCGCCAGCTTGTCCGCCCGCTTGTGGTCCTCATCCGTGCGCACGATCATGTGGCGCAGGATGCGGTCGGAGTTCTTCATCCGGCGATCGAGCTCGGACAGCGAGCTGTCGCTCTCGAAGACGAAGAGGTGGTAGTGACCTTCGTTGAACTTGTGGATGGGGTAAGCGAGACGACGACGGCCCCACGCTTCTTCGTTTTTGAGCGTGGCTCCGGTCTTTTCAGCAACGCCTTTGAAATCAGTGATCAAGGTCGTTGCTTCCTCCTCCGCGACTTGCGGAGAAAGGATGAACAGGACTTCATAAGTCCTCATAGATCCTCCTTCTGGCCTGAACGGGACCCCGCACAAGCGGTGGTCCAAGGGGGGCGCAGATTGTCAAAAGAATGGTCCCGGCACCAGAGCCGGGCGCGCGAGTATAGGGGAAGGTGGAGGAAGGGGCAAATTATTTCGGGGCGTGCCACTCACGGACGCGTCGCGCAGCGTATCCGACAAGCATCGCGACACTTCCGAAAACCGCAATCGTAAGGTCCATGTACAAACCGACGAGCCTGGTCCATCCCGAATAGGACAACTCACCGCGGTTGTCGGCGGTCGGCACGTACCCGCCAAACGCCCGGAAGACGGCCGACGGGATCACGGCCGCGTGTGAAGCCACCGCATACACACGCGACGGCAGAATTCCTGCCGGAAGTACCATCATCACTCCGCAGATTGCGCCCGCGATGGCACCGCCGCAGAGCCACCGCCGGCTGGAAACGGGCAGGCGCGCAATCCCGCTGATGACAACCTGAATCACGGGCGCCGTCAGCGCGCAATGAACGACACTCAGCCACGCCATGCGCGCCCAACTGGCCGCCGGCAGGACGAAGATGACGATTGGCGGAGGAACGTACATCACGTCGAAGGGAGCGAGAACGGCTCTGAGAAGCACACTCGCCGGTGCAACCACCGCCCAGAAGAGATAAGAAAGAATCGCCACTACGAGAGCGGATCCGAACGAGCGAGGCGCCGCCAGGCCCGTCACCCACGCGGCGATAAAAAGAAACGCCGACAGGACGATCGCGAGCGTAAACCGAGCGTTGAATTTTCGCACGTCAATCCGGCGTCGGAGCGTGAGTGTTTCGTGCGCGATAAACGAGATGCGCCGCTCGGGCGGCAACACGATTCCTGCCGAAATGCGTCTCAGCCTGCTTTATGTAGGCCGCCCGCGCTTTGTTCTCTGCATGAACTGCCTGCTCGTTCGTTCCGTAGCCGAGAAGGTTCGCCTGCATCTTGCCCTGCGCGCCCATCGACTCGATACCAGGGGCGTGCCCGAACTCATGTTGAATGGCACTGTCGAGGTTCTCGTAAATCGAGGGCGCCGGCTTCCCGTCGGCGAACTGATCGTTCATGAACCGGAACAATCGCAGCGGCGAGACGCCGTCGGCTACTCACCGTCATCAAAAGAGCGCGTAGATGAATGGAGCGATCGCAGACTGCGTCACCAGCAGCAGCGCGTCGACGAGCGGCAACATGATGATGATCGGCGCCAGCCAGAGCTCCTTCCGCTCGCGCGCCAGCTGCCACACGTCTTTCAGAAGCTCGAACATGTGATGACCTAATAGTACTCTGACGGCATGCCTCGTCCACGAGTGGTTTTCCCTGGCGCCGGCGGTCCGTTCTCGTGCCTCGTGCTCGAGCGCCTGACCGGTGTTGCAGACGTCGTGGCTGTGGTTGTACCGCGAGGCCGCGGCCGTGGACTACGGCAAGTTGTCGCGACGCTGCGACAGCGATACGCGACGCGAGCATTGCACCGGATCGCTGCTCGCCATCGCATTCCCGTTGTGGTGTTTGGAACTGACCTGCATCGCTTCAACGCGGATCTCCTCTGCACCGCCTCGTTTCCCCACATCATCCCCGCCGAGACACGTACTTCGGTCCGAGTCGGCGCGATCAACGTTCACTCGTCGCTGCTGCCGCGACATCGCGGACCTGATCCGATCTTCTGGACGTATTTCGATGATGATCGAATCACCGGCGTCACGGTGCACTGGATGACTGATGGCGTCGACGACGGCGACGTGATCGTGCAACGGGAGGTCAATATCCCGCGCGGAATGCCGGGGCTCGATCTGTACCTTCGCCTCGCGAACGAAGCAGCGGAAGCGATGGCGACGGCAGTCTCGGCGATCGGCAACGGTTCGCCGAGCCGTACGCCGCAAGGCGACGGCACGCCGGATCCTCATCCGATGCAAATGACCTGGCGCATCGACTATCACTCGTGGCCGGCGGAGCGCCTTTACCACTTCCTCGCCGGGTACTCGTTTCGAAAAAACGCGCGCCTCGCCGACGCGAACGGCACCATTCACAATATCGGCGAGGTGCTGCGCGTCGAAGAGAGTGCAAATGGAGTGACGCCTGGCACATTCGAGTTCAGGCGTAATGAGCTGATGATTTACGTGGGCGACGGCGCGGTAGTCGTACGACAACGTCGCTCGTGGCGAACGTGACGGTGCGCTACCATTCGAACTTCCCTCCTTCATGACGACGATCATCGGCATCTCCGCCTATTATCACGACAGCGCCGCGGCGGTTGTTCGGGACGGCGAGATCGTCGCGGCCGCACAGGAAGAACGATTTTCCCAAAAACCACGACGCCCGCTTTCCGCACAACGCGACGAAGTATTGCCTGCGCGCCGCGGGGACAACGCTCGGTCAATGGTTCGTCGGGCTGCCGTGCCGGGCTGCCGTGCCGGACCGCCGAACATGGCGGCGAACCGTTTGCCCGTCATCTGCAGTCCCGTTTCGAATTCGAAATACGACATATCGAGCTTGAACGAGCCGTCTTGTTTCAGGTCGATGAGGCGATCGAGGATGACGCCGGCGTATTTTGGGCGGCCGTAAGGTGCAAGACCCATCAGCTTATATTCGCCGGAATTGACTCTGAAGCCGGTGTAATACGTGAACGCTGAATAGAGCAGACCGAGCGAGTGGGGGAAATTAATTTGCCAGAGTGGCCGGAGGTCAGGGCCGTCGCCGATCCACGCCGATGTTGTCGCCCACTCCCCGACTCCATCGAGACAGAGAACGGCAGCGCTTTGAAACGGGCTCGGGTAAAACGCAGAGGCCGCATGGGATGATGCTCGGCAAACAACAGGAGAGGTATACGAGACTTGTGGCCGCCAGCCACAGCGGCGAGCTCTCTCCGCAGGAGCTTCTTCAGGTACAACTTTTCTCGCAACCAGACCGGCATTGCCTTTACGAACGACGATAAGCCCCGAGGCGCACGAGGAGATCGACCGCGTTGTTTTTTACGATAAACCGCTGCTCAAATTCGAGCGTCTGCTCGAGACATACCTTCTGCGCATGGACGTTGCGGCGTCAATTCAACAGGTGACGGAAGAAATCGTATTGCGCCTCGCGCGCACGCTTCGGCGAGAGACCGGCGCCGAGAGTCTTTGTCTCGCCGGTGGCGTCGCGCTCAATTGCGTCGCGAACGGACGATTACTGCGCGAAAGCGGATTCCGGCGGATCTGGATTCAACCGGCCGCGGGAGATGCGGGAGGCGCGATCGGTGCGGCGCTGGCGGCGTGGCATCAGTATTTGACGGCGCGCGTCAATTGACTGAAGGTGACGCCATGCGAGGTGCATACCTCGGTCCGAGTTACACGAACGATGAATCCCGGCTGGCGCTCGTGCCGTTCAACGCGCGCTGCGAGCAACTCCCCGATGACGAGCTTCTACCGCGCGTCGCGGCGCTTCTTGCCGCAGGACACATCGTTGGCTGGTTCAGCGGCCGCATGGAATTCGGACCTCGTGCACTGGGCGCGCGTTCAATTCCTGGAGACCCGCGCAATCCAGGCATGCAGTCGACGATGAACCTCAGGATCAAATTTCGCGAATCATTCCGGCCGTTCGCGCCGGCCATTCCTGTGGAACGGCTGGCGGACTACTTTGATATCGACTGCGACACGCCGTACATGCTCCTGGTCGCACAGGTGCAGGAGCGCCTGCGAACGCCGATGTCGACCGAAAAACAGCAGCTCTTTGGAATTGAGAAACTTCGCGTCGTGCGCTCGTCGATTCCGGCTGTTACTCACGTCGATTACTCCGCTCGAATTCAAAGCGTCCACCATGAGACCAATCCCCGCTTTCACGCCTTGCTGAGCGAGTTCGAACGCCAGACCGCGTGTCCTGTACTCGTCAACACATCTTTTAACGTGCGGGGCGAACCGGTCGTCTGCAGTCCCGAAGATGCTTACGCCTGTTTCATGAGCACGGCGATGGACTTCCTCGTGATCGAGAACCTCTTGTTCGACCGAACACTGCAGCCGCCACGGAGTTTGCGCGGCTTTCATCCTTTAGCCAGGCGGGTTGGCGACCGCGTCGCGGCGATTCAGTCGTTCGTGGTTCTGACGATCGTCTACTTCGTAGTGATCGTGCCACTCGGTCTCCTCCTCCAACTCTCGCAGAGGCTGCGCCGAGGACGACGGAGCGTTGCGACATATCGCGTGCCGGCGGTGGCACGACCAAAGTCGAGTTTCGAAAAGCCGTTCTGATCGACCTGCGAACCGATCGTGCGTCCGTCGGTCGCGATAGAATCGCATGCGCGATCCACGACATGCCTGACGGACATTCCAACTCGACTTCGAGCGCGGCCGCGGCTCATCTCCTCAATCGGCTGACCTTCGGTCCGCGGCCCGGCGACGTGCGGCGCCTGACGGAAGGCGGTGCGGCTGAGTTTCTCGAACGACAGCTTGCGCCGGAGCCGGAACATGAAAGGCTTGCGCGGAAGCTTCGCACGCTTCCCGCGATCGACTACACGGCGTCGGAGTTCGTGCTCCACCATCAACTCGACAAACAGTCAGCGGCGTCGGTCGAATGTCCGCTCGAACAACTTCGCACGGCGAAATTGCAGCGCGCGGCCGAGTCTGAAAACCAGCTGCAAGAGGTGCTGGTCGACTTCTGGTACAACCACTTCAACGTCACCGCGCAGGCATGGCAGGCGAGTGTTCCGGAGTACGAGCGCGAGACGATCCGGCCGCACGTCCTTGGCCGATTTCGAGATCTTCTGATTGCGGTGGCTCGTTCGCCGGCAATGATGTTTTCGCTCGACACGTACATCAGCACCGCCAATCGTGTAGTCGGCGGAAAGGTCGTACTCGGCCTGAATGAGAACTATGGCCGCGAACTGCTCGAGCTCCATACCGTCGGTGTGTCGGCGGGCTATACGCAGCACGACGTCACGGAAGCGGCGCGCTGCTTCACCGGCTGGGATTTTGGCGGCTGGCACGCTCCCCTTTACGCATTCCGCTTCTCACGCGAGCAACACGACTCCGACGCGAAAAAAATCTTCGGCCTCGCGCTGCCGGCTGGCGGAGGCGAAGACGATGGTCAGGCGTTGCTCGACTACCTCGCCGTCCATCCGGCCACAGCGCGATTCATCTCATGGCGTCTCGTGCAGCGTTTCGTCGCCGATGATCCGCCGCCATCGCTGGTCGAGCGTTGCGCGGCGACCTTCTCCGCAACCGGCGGAGAGATTCGCTCCGTCATGCGAACGCTTATCGAGAGCGACGAGTTCCGTACCGCCTCGCCGAAACTGAAATCACCGCTCGAGTTTGCGGTCAGCGCCATCCGCGCAGCGGACGGAGAGATCGTGGAAGGCAAGCCGCTCGCCGATGCGCTCGGCCGGATGGGGATGCCGCTGTACGACTGCAAGCCACCCACCGGCTATTCGAATCGCGGCAGCGACTGGTTGAACGTGTCAGGCCAGCTCCACCGCTTCAACTTCGCGGTCGCTCTCTCGACCGGTACCTTTCGGGGAGTCACCGTCGCGAGCTCGAAATCGAGTCCTGCGGCGGTGGCGCAACAGTTCGCCGACAACATCCTCGGAGCACCGCTCAGCGCATCCACGGTCGCTGCACTCGCACGAGCCTCGTCCAAAGGAAACGTCGCCGCGCAGACAAAAGCATTGGCGCTGTTGATCGCCAGCCCGGAGTTTCAGGTCCGATGACCACGACTCGTCGCGCGTTTCTTACTCAGGCCGGCATGATCGCCGTCGGTTTCGGCGCACTGCGCTCATCGCCGTTTCTTCTTCATGCGGCGGAGACAGCGACGGCCGGCGATTCCGTCCTCGTGTTCGTGCTCCTCCGCGGTGGAGCGGACGGCCTGAGCATCTGCGCGCCATATGGTGATCCGGAATACTACAAAGCGCGTCCCACGATTGCGTTGCCGAAGCCGCGAACCAGCGGAAACGATTCACTCATCGATCTCGACGGGTACTTCGGGCTGCACCCGGCGCTGCGGCCGCTCGAGCCGGCGTGGCGCGCCGGCAAACTCGCCATCGTTCAGGCAGCCGGCTCGCGAAAAATGAGTCGTTCCCATTTCGATGCGCAGGAGTTCATCGAGACCGGGACGCCCGGCTTGCGCGGAACACAGACCGGCTGGATCGATCGTTGTCTGCATCGCCTTCCAGGATCGGAACTGACGCAGGGAATCGCCTTCTCGCCGCTGATGCCACGCGCGCTCATCGGCAGCGAGCCGGTGCTGGTCACCGAAGATCTCACGCGATTCGACGTCGAAGCTCCGGGATGGAAAGCGGAAGCCGAGTCGTTACTTCGCGAAATGTATGCGTCAGGTGAAGGCGCATTGGAAGCGGTCGGCCGCAACGCCATCGACGTACTGAAAGTGCTGCGCAGCAAGCCGGCTCTCGGCGCACCCGCCGCACATGGCGCGCGATATCCGGTCACATCGGCGGGACTGTCGATGCAGCAGGCCGCGCAGGTCATCCGCGCGCGTCTCGGTACACGCTGCATCTTCGTACACGTCGAACAACGCTTCGATACACACGCCGAACAACTGACCGCGAACCAGATCGACTTTGCGAACATCGGCGAGGCGCTTGCCGCATTCGATACGGACCTCGGTTCGCTGATGGATCGCGTCGTCGTCGTCGTCGCGACGGAGTTCGGGCGCACCGTCGCGGAGGATGGATCGCGCGGAACGGATCACGGTACCGGAGGAGCGATGTTGCTCCTCGGCGGTCCGGTAAAGGGCCGGCGCATTTACGGCAAATGGCCCGGAATCGAAAAGAAGAATCTCTTTGAAGAGCGAGATCTCGACGTCACCACAGACTTCCGCGATGTTTTCGCCGAGGTCGCGGAAAAACATCTTCGCATCGCTGCCGGCGAGTCGCTGTTTCCAGGTTACACCCCGGAAGCACTACCCGGCATCGTCGCCTGACGGGAGCACGCATGGCCGACAACGAACAAGATTCGATACGACGCGAGCATCTGCGCAAGCTTGTTCCTTTATTCATCGTCGGCGGCCTGGCGCTTTTCTCCGCACCACTCTTTCACCCGAACAACACCTGCAAAGACTGGCTGATGAAATGGGGACAGCTTTCGGCGAGTCCGATCTGGATTCCGATCCATCAGGTTGCGTCGTTCGGATTCGCCCTCGGCGCCGGCGCGGCATTGCTGCTTTGCATCGTCGGACCTCGACGTGCCAGCGGCCTGTTTGGCGGCGCGGCGTTCAGCGCCGGCTACCTGATGATGTCGCTCATGGCATTGATGCACGCCACCGCCACGAGCACGATCGGCACCGCGTACAACGCGGCGAAGACCGACGCGGAGCGCGAGCTGTTGCGCACCATTGCGAATGCGTTTGTCAACTACGACGTCGCCGTGGATGGAGTGGCCGCGGTCCTGCTCTCCGGCGGCGCCGTGCTGCTCGTCTGGTACCTCTGGCGCATCTCGGTCATTTCACTGCCGTTTGCAATCGTGCTCGCGGGTGACGGTGCGATCTGGGGCGTGCAGTATTACCGGCTGACGCGCGTCGTCCACTACAGCTTTCCGGAGTGGGTACCGTACACGTCGCAGGGACTGCTGCTCTGCGCGATCGGCTTGGCGATCGTCTTTGCGCGTACGGAACGCGCGATCGCACCCCTTCCCGCGGCGGCGGAGGCGTAGCGGCGAATGCATCTCGACGCCGACACGCTGGCGATGGTGCGCAATGCCCTGCAGCTCGTCCGCCTCACCATCGTCGCCGGATTTGTCGTTGCCGGCCTGCGAGTGATGCGCTCGCCGCCCGACGTCCGCAGAAAACGCATCAATCAGTTGCTTGCATACGTTCTCGCGGTTCACGTGTCGATCGCGATCGCGCAGAACGACGCCTGGCCGTTCACGATGTATCCAATGATGGCAGTCGACTCCACCAATGTTTCTTCCCTCCACAACGGCCTTTCGTTCCGTGTCGTCGATGACGCCGGAGAAGAATGGCCGGTCGATCCGCTGGCGTGGTCGCCGCTCTATCCACAATCGATCATGGGTTGGTTCGAAGTGTCGTATCCGAACGCGACTGTGGCGCAACGCAACGACGTATTGCGTTTCCTCCTCGCGCGCGCCGAGCTCGCTCGGCGGCACGGAGTACGTGGCGAACATTTCTACGGCAACGCCGCCCTTCTCGGACCACTCGCGGCACCTGATACGAATCTGTACAACGCGGTGACCGCGTCAGGGCATCCGCTGCGCGCGCTGCGCGTGTATCGCGTCTTCTGGATTCCTTCCGAGTTCGCGACGAAGAGGACGCTCCGCGACCGGCGCCTCGTCTGTGAGTACCGCGAATGAAGAACGCCTGGGATCGTTTCTGGTTCCGGCCGGGCGGACCGACGAACTTCATCGCGGCGCGAATCATCGTCGCCATCACGTCGCTGTGGCTTGTCCTCTCCCGACCGAATCTTCCCGGCATCGTTGCGTGGCCGGAAGCGTTCTGGCTGCATCCGAACACCTGGTTGCGCGCCCGCTTTCTCATCCTCGGATTGCCGTATGCCGCGGAGCTGGCGCTGTATGTCGTGCTGATCGTCGCGCTGCTGCTCACCGCGGCCGGACGTTACACCGCGATGAGCGCATTCGCCGCGGCAGTTCTGCTGTATCACTTCGCGCCCTTCGAAGACATTTTCACGTCGCTGTCCGGTCCATTCTTTCGCGGGCTCACGGCGTGTGTGAGCTGCCTCTTCATCATCTCGTTCGCGAAACAGCCGCGGCGCTTGGATCAGCCCTCGCCTGAATATCGTTGGCCGCTGATGCTGATGCGACTCCTGTTCGCGCTGACCTATTTGCTCTCCGGTATTTCAAAGCTGCGACTCGTCGGACCGCGATGGGCGACCGGACAAAACTTCGAGGGCATCGTCATGGCGATGATGCTGCCTGACGCGACGCCACCGTGGGCTCACTGGTTCATCGGACATCCGCTGCTCTGCTGGCTCGGCGCGCTCGCGGGCGTGATGATGGATTTCCTCTTCATCTTCACGCTCTTCTCGCCGCGCGCTGCACGAATCCTCGTGCCGCTGGTCGCCGTCACTCATCTCGTCGTCGTGAAGGTGCTCGGCGTCGTCTTTCCCGCGGCGCCGCTTCTGCTCCTCTTCGTCAACTGGGAGTGGCTGTTCGATGCGCTGCGAGGACGACGCGACGGATCTGCCAGAGCAGCGGAACGATTCGACGAGCCAGCGTCGGCGCAATCCGGAATGCAATGACGACGAGCTGTCGATTGAACGTCTGCCAGCCGGTTTCCTCATAAGGCGCCGCCGAAAGCGCGCGACCGATCAGCGCATCAGCGCTGACCGGCAGGTCCGGAATCGGGTTTGCGTCGCCTCGCGCCAGCATCCATGCGCCGCGTCTCGCGATCAGGCGGTGGACGACCACCTGACCGCGGTGCAGAAACAGAATCACGTCGCCCGGCTTCGCTTCATCACCGCAAACAATCTCGACCGGCGCGCCGGCAGCAATCGTCGGCAGCATGCTGACGCCGCCAAAGCTCGCCGTGAACGTTCGCCGCTCCCGTTTCCAGAGCGAAGCGATCGCGGCAAGCTCGCCGGCGTCAACCAACGGCGGGCGCCGGTATCGGCATTGCGGCGGACGGCGCCGGCGTAGCGATGCGATGATCGGGCAGCAACAGATAAGGACCGATCGTCGCGCGTGTGTGCGGATGCTTGAACGCCCAAACGAGTCCGTCGAGGTAGAAGTGCATCAGCACGACGAGGTTCAACAGCCAGTTGTGCAGCCCCATCGCATTGAAGTGATGGATGAAGCGGTCGACGACACCGGTCACGGCAATGAGTGAGAGGAGCAGGATGAGAATGCGCGGCACCGATCGACTGATCGACGCCAGCATTCGCTGCTTCATCGAACCGGCGGTATGCGCGTACTTGCGGTAATTGAGCAGCCACAGCAAACCGAGATACTGGACGTAATGTCCGGCCAGCATCGCCGAGGTTGCGTTGTGGCGATCCTTCATCAGAACGTAGGGAAGGAACAGCAGTGCCGACGTGGTGAGAAAAATCGTTTCCGGCGTGACGAAACTCGTAGCGCGGCGGCGCATACGCATGATGAGCATGCCGAGCGCAATCAAACCTGCGCTGAGCAGCGCCGGTCCGAGATACGGCGTCACGTCCCAGGGCAGCCGGCGAAGGAAAAACATCACGTCCGGCTGATCGTTGATCGTCACGGCGTAGAGACCGAAACCAATGCAGACGAGCGCCAGGTTTGCCGGGACTTTTTCGGAACGGTTGTCGCCGGCGTTCAGATGGCGATAGACAGAGAGAATGCCGCTGCTTTGCCGCGACACGTGAAAGACGTTCCAGACGTCGACGATCAGCGCGACCAGCATGTACAACTTCAGGAGGATCGCGCCGGTGAGCGCGAAGACGAGCAGCACCGGCCCTGCATAGAACGCGATCGCACGCTTTCTCGCGTACGCGGCATTCTGATCATCGAAGTAGTACGAGTACGTCGACAGGTAATGCGGCATCCCGAGCACGAAGAGCGAGAAACCGCTGACGAGCGCCGCATCGAGAGACCACGCGAACGAACAGATCGCGATTCCGAAAAGCGGCGGCAGTGCGAGCAGCCAGAGGTCGTACTTTGGCGACTCGATCCATCCCGCGTTCGTTGTCGCGGCCGCGGCCATCTCAGCCAGTCCCCTGCGCGACGAGACGCTTTGCAACATCGATCTCGTCCTCAGTGAATCCTGCCTCACGCCGCACATCCTCAGCGACCGGATACATCGTGGCAGCATCGCCGGCGATGATTTTGAGCGCCTCGTTTGCGAGCGAAACAGCTTTCGTCATCTGAAATACGGCTGCCGCACCACCGAGCTCCATCAGCTTCTTTACCCAGACATTCGCATAGCGGACGTGCTGGACTTCATCGGCGAGCTGCCCATCGAAAAGCTCATCCAGATCGGTTCGTCCTTCGCGGCGTGCGGCTTCGCTCACCTCGTTCTGGATTGCGTCGATTCCGGCTGCTTCGAAGCTGCGATTCTGAACGGCAAGACGACCGATGAGCGACGGGATATTCGTAATTACGCGGTACTGAAAATTCATCACGGGGTACTCGCCGACCTCGACACCGCGACGTTCGAAGCAGCCGCGAAACGCTTCGATGTGCCGCGACTCGTCCCAGCACTGCCGTGCCATCGACATGCGCAGCTCCCACGGTGCATCGGGAAAATCGGCGAGGTTGCGCGCCGAGATTTCCATCCCGTTGATCTCTTCGTTCATCTGCCGGTGCAGGAACTCGTTGATCAGCCGCGGATCGGAGGCATCGAAGTTCTGCATCTCCGCCCATAGATCGCGCACGTCGAATCGCGAATCGCGCTTCGGACCTTCAGCGAAGAGCTTCGGATCGAGCTGCGGGGTGGTCATGCGTGTACCTGTTCCGGCACCAGTGAACGGAACCCGGCCTGGCGAAGGATCTCGTTGATCTCTTCGTCGTTGAACTCCGCCAGCTTCCGGTCCTCGACATTCACAATCGGGATACGCGAATGCGGATCTTCGAAGACCTTCCCGTTCACCGTCGTCTCGCCGGCATCCGCCTGCAGCGTCTGATTCGCATGACTCACGAATCGAACTGCCATTGCGACCTTCATGAGCACGCGCGGATTTTCCGCGGCAAGCTGTTTGATCCAGCGATTCGCAAAACGGACGTGATGAATTTCATCGGCGAGAATCGCGTCGAGCACCGCCGCCGTTGCGTCATCACCGATCGCCCGCCACTCGCGGATGTTGCCGCCGACGACGTCCATCGCACCAGCCTCGAATGTGCGGTTCTGCGACGCCAGACGACCGGCGAGATCGTCGAGCGCGCAGGTCACCTGCCATTCGAACGCAGAGATCGGGACCTCTCCTTTGTAACCGCCCATCTCTTCAAGACGGCGATGAAGCGCCGCAATGTGACGCGATTCATCCCAGCATTGCCGCGCCAGTTCCATGCGCAAGCCCCACGGCGCATCCGGAAACTCGATGAGGCACTGTGCCGCGATGTCGAGACTGGTGATCTCGTTCGTCATGTGACGATGCACGGATTCGCGCTGCGCTTCCGGACCGGAGCCGTCGTATTCGGCCATTTCCTTGTCGCGTCGAACGACTTTGAAGGCTTCGTCGCGCGCCGGCTCGGCACGCAGTCGAAGACCTGCTTCCTCGACGAATCCGATCTCTTTCATCTGCGACTCCTAACCCTGTGGAGCGACGATCGCGGAATGTGCACTCTCGCGGCGCGCGAGCTCGGGCAATGGAACGGCGACGACCGCGATTCGTTCGCGCAGCCGCTGCGCATCACGCTTCATGCGTTCGAGATCGATGAGAATGCGCTCGACGATCACCACTGACGGCTCGTCGAGCAAACGATCCGTAGCGTCAACGTACGCGCGATAACGGCTTTCGAGCGCCGGGATGAACACGTCGTAAAGAGCGGAAAGGCGTTTCCCCGTCTCTTCTTCCGCCGCCAGAGCTTCAATGACGTCGACGTAGGACTCGGCCGGTTTGAGTGAGTACTGCTCCGGCTTGCGTAGCTCGAACGTCCGTTTGCCGAGCCAGTCGGCGTGTTGCGCGAAATCGAAAATATGGCGGCCGAACAGCACCTTCACTTCCATCTCGGCGGTCGTCGGAGTCCACGCGGCGGTGATCTCCATCAGGCGAACTTCGATGAACCGAAACGTCGCGATGGCGCGAACGCGGTCGTTCACTGTAAGGCTCATGGGTTGAATTCCCCTTCGAGAATTGACACCGTTTTATCGGGATTGGCGGACGTCATTCTATAGCAGCGGACAGAACCCAGAAGCCGGATCATCTCGAAGACGCGCATGGCCGGCGGAGCGCCGGACAGCGTCGTCGCCATCGGCTGCATCATCGCCAGTTCCTCGCGTCCCGCCTGAATGCGTTCGAGTCGCGCTTCGTCTGCGAATCCTTCCAGGAAAATGACCGACTCGAGTGGCAGTGGACGTGCGGGAACGAGATCGAAGAGCGCGTCGGCGTCAACACGCAGCAGCCCGTCTTCATCACCCCGCGGCTGTACGCGAGCGAGCGACCGCGTCACGGCTTCCACACGCGGGCCGGGCTTGATGCCGGCGGGACGCCGGAACGGCAGCAGCTGACGCGAAGCGGGAACGTAGACCGCGGTCTCATCGCCGAGGAACTGATGTCCGCGTGACGCAAGGCCAAGTGAAAGCGTCGACTTGCCGGAGCCTTTCGGACCGATGAGCAGCACTCCCCTGCCGTCGATACCGACGGACGCGGCGTGAAAGAAAAGCGCTTCCTGCCTCAGCGCCAGCATGCGCAGGAAGAGATAGTGCGCGAGGATGCGGCGCCAGCGCGAAACGTCGCGGAAGCGGCAGACATCGCCGCGAAATGAGAAGAGCGCTTCCGAATCGTCGCCGATGGCGAGCGATTTCCAACCGGCTTCAATCGGCTCGCATGCACGGAGTGGAATGGTCGGAGAAGAAAAGCCGAGCAGGAATGCCGCGGCATCGAGCGTGGCGCCGGAATCGATCGTCAGCTCGCCCAATTCGCCATTCGCGGGAGCGTGCAGCGTCGCCGCGAAACCGGCCGGCGCGAGATCGCCGAAGTTCTCCGCACGGCGGCCTCCGAAGACTGAAGCGAATTCCTCCGCGAACGCGGGATCGTCGGTTGTCAGATCGAGCGACACCGCGAGAAGGGAGAATCGCTCGGATGACAACGCCGCACCAGCGGACACAGGGATCACCTCGGGGAAGGTTTGACTACATACCAAACCGCCGCCAGTTTATGGCGGCGGTGAAGAAGACGATGGAAGGGGACTGCCTCAGCAGCCGGCCATCCACCACGTCTGCATTGCCTGCGTGATCTGGAAGGTATTGAGAATGTCCTTCTCGCTCATCACCTGCACGCGCGGCGTGACATACGCCGGACGATCGTTTTTGCTCTTCTCCGGGGAGGTCGTGACCTGGGTCTCGTTCATTGAAATGTCCTCCGTTGAGTGTCGTTACGGCTCAACCTGTTTATGCGTTTGGCGACATCATAAGGATGTCGATCGGTTTCAGTCAACGAGTAATCCCAGGGAAGCGAGCTCAGAGGCGGCGCTCTCGACGTCCCGCGCCGCCGTTTCCGGTTCCACGCCGCTGTACTCCTCGGCGAGCCGGCCGGCGATCTCCTGCAATGTGATGTTGCCGTCGCAGGCACGCCAGACGAACGACATCGTCTCGTTGAGAACGAAAAACTTCGCGTTCGCCGGGTCGAAGAGCATCAGCTCACCCTGGAGCGGAGCCTCCTCAATGCCGGGATTGCGGCGGAGTGACGCGGTCATGGCAGAACCATCCTGATGTCCGGAACGCGCAGAGAGTAGCGGCGAATCGCTGAAAGCGTCAAGGCAGCGACGGCTCGTCGGTCGTGTACGTGAATTCCGTGAAGCACATCTCGTCTTTCGTCGTCTGTCCGAAATGAACGTCCACCGGCGGATTGCTCGGGTTGCGAGAGTTCGCAGCCGTATTGTCGAACGACGCGGCCAGATCGATGACCGTCCCCGCCGGCAACGCCAGCGGCGCGGCCAGCTGATACATCCCTCCCCACGCCGGATCCCAGTCATCGATTTTCAGCAGGCACTCGCGAACGCCACCAGGCCGCGTTGCATTCACTTCGATGCGATGCCCGAGGTAATGCATGTGGCCACCGAGCGCATACATGTGGATCGGTTTCGGGATCGTGTACGACGCGGTGACACGCACATCCGAGTTACCCGCCGGGATCTCCAGTGCCCCGAGAGCAACCGCGCGATACTCGAGCAGCCGGCGCGGACGCTTCTTCGCAAAATAGAATGCGACCTTCGCCTGCTCGGGCGGTGGCGTCGCGGTTCGCGGATGAAAGTGAAAATAGAGGACGAGGTCCGAGTGCGGAGGAATCGGAATGCCGACGCCATCCGGCACCGAGAATGGCTGCGCATTCGAGAACCAGTTCCCGAAGTACGACGTCGGGATGAACTGCACGTCGAGCTGGCCGTCGTAGCCCGGCTTCGGGTCGGCGGCGTCGAGCTTCCGCGCCTTGCCACTCGAGTCGATCATCGCCGTCACGTGATGCACGGTTCGCGGCGACGACGGACGAACGTCGACGGATGTGACGTAACGCGTCTCGGAAAAATCGAGCGGAATCACGATGCTGCGGAACGTCTCATGGTCGCCCGGCGGAGAGTAGGGCTCCGGCATCTCCACGACGAGATCGGGACGGCCGAGCTTCCAGCCGGCGTCGAACTTCCGGCGCGGCGGCAGTTGCACGCGATCGCCTTCGGGCGCTCCTGCCGCCGCCCACGCTCCGATCGCGTCGATCTCGGACTGCGTCAGCCGCCTCTCACCTGCGAAGGAGCCGCAGCCAGGCACCGGTTTCCACGGCGGCATCTGTCGCTTGCGCGTGAGTTGCGCGATCTCCGACGCGAGAGCTTTGGCCGGCTCGTACGTTTCCAATGACAGATGCGACGGACCACCGGCGTGATGGCATTGCTGACAACGCGCGGCGAAGATGCGGACGATCTCGCGGCTGAACGTCGGCGACGGAGGCGTGCGGTCAGCCGGCGCGGCGTTGATGAGCACGAAGAACGCCGCGGCCGCGACCGCCGAGACCGCAACGTTCCGGACGTTCATCTGAGCTTCGCGCGCAGTTGGACGAGCAGCGTCGGCAACGGAAACGGCTCGCTCACTTCGTCGAGCCCTTCGCGCGTTGCGATCTCGACATTCGGCAGCGGCGGCAGCACGACGTAGCCATCGCGCTTCAGCGTTTCGATGTTGCGCTGCACCGCCGCGTGCTGCCACATCACTTCATTCGTCACCGGCACGAAGAAGACCGGCTTTCGCGTGGCGATGATCAGCGCGGCGATCAGCTCATCGGCGATGCCCTGCGCGACTTTCGACAAGATGTTGACCGTTGCGGGATAGACGATGATGAGATCGGCATCGCGCGCCAGCTCGATGTGGGGAACGTACACGCCGCCGGCGATGTCGTCCATCTCCGTAAAGACCGGATGTCTGCTCGCCACTTCGAGCGCATACGACGACACCATCTTTGACGCCGCGCGCGAGACGACGACCTGCACGTCATCGGCAACGTGACGCAACAGTGCGAGCACGAAGCCGGGCAACGCATACGCCTGAAATCCGCCCGCTGCGCACAGGAGCACCTTGCGCGCGCGTCCGTTCTGTTCGGTCATTTCGTGCATGGTAACCTGACCGCATCGCCATGCTGACGCTGCTTCGCGTCGCCCCTTTCGCGCTGCTTCTCCTCCTCGGCGCCATCGTGGTGGCGACGAAATGGCGTCGCAGCGCGACCATCACCTTCATCGCGTTCTTCCTGATTGCATCGTGCGTCGCCGGCTTCGCGAAACGCGATCTCTGGCCGTTCTCGCCATACCCGGTGATCGCAGAGTCGGCCGAGCGCTGGCGCGAATCGATCTGGTACGAAGTACGCGCCGTCGATGGGCACGGCGTCGAGCATCCGCTCGACGTCTCGCCGTTCACCCGCTCCTCGTACGAGAAATCGCTCACACGCGCATGGCCGAAGGTGCAGTGGTGCGCGCGCCTCGTTCGCGGAGGCGCCCCGATTCGGAACGACTATCTGCTCGGCGCGTTCGCGGCGCCCGACTGGCTGCTGGAGCGCGGCGGCCGCACCACGGCCGGCGAACAAACGATCCGTATTTACCGCCACGACGTTCGCGGCACATCACTCGTTCGCGAAATCCCGAGCCAATGAGCGCGCTGGAACGGCTGTTCTTCTCACCACCGAGCGCTCGCGGAATCGTCGCCGCGCGAATCATCGTCGTCGCGCACGCGCTCTGGATCGTGTTGTCACGGCCCTCGCTTTGGTCGGTGAATCCGCCTCGCGACCTGGCGCTCCGTTTCGGCTGGCTGTTTGACGTCGCAACCGAACGCGTTCTCTTCATCGTGCTCGTCGTCGCCATCGCGCTGGCGCTCTTCAGCCGCGTCGCGTCACTTGCGGCGGCGGTGCTGCTGTATCACTTCGCGCCGCTGGAAGAAGCGCTCGCCCATTCGGGCGATCCATTCATGTACGGACTCACTGCCGACGTGCTCGCGCTGGCAGTCCTCGCATTCGTTCCTCGCGTGCGAAACGCGGAGCCGAGCGGCGATTTCCGCTGGCCGATCGTCCTGATCCGTTTCGCGGTCGCGGCGCCGTATCTCTTCTCGCTCGTCGCGAAGGGAATCGGCTGGTTCACCGGATCGAACATTGCGAACGTTGCGCGCACCTTCGATTTGATTGGCGTCGCGCCCGCCGCGAATCTCGTGATCGATCACCCGGTGTTAGCCTGGCTGATTGCGATCGGCTGGCTGCTGGTCTCGATCGGGATGCCGATCGCGGTCGTGTCACGTCGCGTCGCGCGCTTCGTCGTACCGATTGCCGCGCTTGCGCATCTCGCGGCGATTCCGCTGTTCGGCGTGATCTGGCTCGCCACGCCGCTGCTGTTGCTGTTCGTCGATTACAGCGCGACCCCGAACTCCTCCGCCCATCGCGCCAGCGCGTAGATGCGCCAGATGGCGCGGACGTCGTTGTGCTTTCGCGCGGCGAAGTCGTCGACGAATCGTGCGACCGCGCCGCGCGCGAACATCGGCGCGCCCGCGACGGCGAGAATGCGCGCTTCGACATCCGGCCACATCGCGCCGCGGATGAACTGCTCGTCGGGCGTGCCGAAACCCATCCGGTCTTTGCGTTCGGTCACGTCCGTCGGCAGGTAGCGGCGGGCGACGTCGCGGAGGACGCGTTTGCGCTGGCCGCCGCCGGCTTTGAAGTGATCGGGCAAGGAGAACGCGAGCTCGACGAGCGCGCGATCGAGGAACGGGACGCGCGCTTCGATGGAGCTGGCCATCGAGACGCGATCGGTGTAGCCGAGGATGATTTTTACGTTGCCCCATTTCACGTCGCGGAAGAGGAGCCGTGCTACGCGCGAGGAGCGTCGGCCGCGATCGGCGAGCGCGTTGCGCGCGGCCTCGATGCGTGCGGCGTCGCGGCCGTACGACGGCTCGAGCCACGATTGCGCCGGCCGCTTTTGCGCGAGACGTCGCGCGAGTAGGTCACGGATGATCGCGAAGGATGAGCGTTCTTCGTATCGCGCCATTGCGCGGAGCTCGCGCGCGAATGAGAAGACATCGCGGCGATCGAGGTGATCGCGCAGGAGATTGACCTGATAGCTCGGGTAGCCGGCGAACACTTCATCTGATGCTTCGCCATCGATCACGACGGTCATGCCGTGCTCGCGACAAAGCTCGAAGACGCGGAACTGGGCGAGCGCGGCGATGCCGAGGACCGGTTCGTCCATCGCGCGCATCACGCGGCCGGCGTTGGCGACGACCCACGATTCGTCGAACGTCGTTTCGTGCAGCGTCAGTCCGTATTTGCGCGCCACCGACTCCGCGTACGGCAGCTCGCTGAAGCGCGCGAACCGTGGATCGCGGAAGCCGAATGAGAACGCGGGCGGCGGCGCGACGTCTTTCGCCGCGATCGCGGCGAGCAGCGATGAATCGAGTCCGCCCGAGACGAGATAGCCGACGTTGACGTCGGCGACGTTGTGCGTCGCGACCGCGTGGCGCAAGCGTGATTCGACTTCATCCACGCATTGCGCGTATTCGCGATCGCTCGATTCGCGCGGCTCGATGGCGCTGAAGTTCCAGTAGGTTTGCGGCGACGGCATCGCGCCGTGCGCATCGAACGAAATCTCGACGAAGCTCGCGGCCGGCAGCGGTGTGATTCCTTCGAAGAACGTTTCATCGAGCACCGGCACGCGATTGCCGCGCAGGAACGCGGCGACGATCGGCGCGTGCGCGCGCGGACGCTCATCACGCGCGGCGACGAGCTGCTTCACTTCCGACGCGATCAGAATCCGCTCGCCGTCGAGCGACCAGTAGAGCGGTTTGATCCCGAAGCGATCGCGCGACGCGACGACGACGCGCCGCTGCAGATCGACGATGACGATTCCCCACATCCCGTCGAGCTCTTCGAAGCAGCGCGTTCCCCACGCTTCGTACGCCGCCAGCGCGACTTCCGTGTCGCCGTGTGTCGCGAACGCGCGTCCGTTCGCGGCCAGTCGCATGCGCAGTTCGCGGAAGTTGTAAATCTCGCCGTTGAAGGCGATCCAGACCCTGCCATCCGGTGATGACATCGGCTGCGATGCCGCTTCGCTCAGATCGATGACGTTCAGCCGGCGAAACGCCATCGCGGCGAGCACCGGCGTCGACGGCACTGCTGCCGGATCGCGCACGAGTAGCGCGTCACCGCGCTGATCGATGAAGACGAATCGCTCGCCGTCGGGACCGCGATGGCGAATCTGCGCGTGCATCCGCATCAGCCGCGCCACCGCGTCGGGCGACGCGGTGCGATCGATGACCGCGCTAATCCCGCACATCGTGAAGAGCGGCGGCCGGCGTCATCGCCAGCGCCAGAAACGTCCAGAGAAATGCGTCGATCTGCTGGCGGTAAACCGCCCCCTCGCTCTTCTCGAGAAAGGCGCTGACGGCGAGCACGTAGATGGCGACGAAGAGCATGTAGACGAGCAGCCACTTCGCGGCGCCGTTCCACGCGCGCGCGCGGCGCACGCCGCTGACGAGCGCGAAGACGATCAGCGGAAAACCGATCAGCGGCGCGGCGACGTCCATCCACGACCAGCGCGCGAAGAATTTTCGCGGATGATCGAAGTAGACGCCGAGCTGGTAGCCGGAAAGGATGTAGGTCGAGTTCGCAACGTTGCCGAGGTATTTCAGCGGATGGTGCGCGATCAGCCAGAGCGTGTCGCGCAGGTACTGGCGGCCGACCGGAATGTAAATCGCGTGATGAAAATTCGGCTCGCCGGTCGATTTGCGCGTCCGGTCGAGCAGCGGCACGCCGGTCGGCGCGACGTCGACGTACGGCATGTACGTTTCGGGCGGTTCGTTGCGATAGACCAGGACGAGCGGCGACACGCGATGTTCGGCCAGTGCCTGCGCTTTGTCGGCGGTCATGCCGGCCGTCATTGCGGCGAGGTTGCAGCCGAACCAGCTGCTGCCGAGCGTCTGTTTGAACACGACGTACTGTTTGATTTGAAATGCGACCACGAGCGCGAACGGGAGCGCCGCGGCGGCGATCGCTTTGCGTCTCTTTGCCGGATGCAGTTTCGCGAATCCGTAGCCGATGAGCACGAGCGCCAGCGCGCACCAGATGCTCGTGAAGAAGGCGCGCGTGAGCGGCAGGATCACGAGCAGCATCGCGGTCGCGGCGAGCCACGCGATCGAGCCGCGCTGTAATGCGTTCGCCAGCGCGAGCGCCGACGCCGCGATGAGCAGCGCCAGCGGCACGCCGTAATAGACAGCGTTCTCGCACCACATCGCATTCGGATTGAGCATCAGCAGAATCGTCGCGAGCGTTGCGATTTCGGATCGCACTCCGAAGCGGCGCATCAGCGCGAATGCGATCAGATACAGCGCGAGCGCCATCAGCCAGTTCGCGTATTGATAATTGCGCGCGAAATTGCCCGGCACCCGGAGCATGCCGGCGACGAAGAGATTGAAGAGCGGCGGCTGCGCGTGGAGATACCAGAGACTGCGCCCGAGGTCGTTGAGAAGCAGCTCGCGATCGATGATCGGCATACAGCTGCCGAGCGTCGACACATCGAACGTCTCCCCGCGCAGCGTCGCCGCCGCGCGCTGCACGACATTTCCGCGGACGCTGATCGTGCCGACGCCGGTCGAAACCGTTTGATAGAGCAGACGCGTGACGATGAACGTCGCGACGATCACCGCCGGCGCAATTCGGGA
>JAOBAU010000076.1 GCA_025463165.1 Acidobacteriota bacterium
GATGCGTGGATCGTCCCGTCGGTGCCGAGACCGCGCGCTCTGGTCACACATTGTCACGCCGATCATGCGAGCGGTGGACACGTAGCGGTGTGGGCGACGCCCGATACGCTGTCTATCATGGAGACGCGCTATGGTCCGCAGGCCGGCCACGCAGTCGATTATGGTCAAAAGCTCGACATGGGCGGGGTCGAGGTCGAGTTCGTCCCCGCGGGCCATGTGCTGGGATCGGCGCAGATCGTGCTGCGGTATCGCGGCGAGACGATCGTCGTGTCGGGCGACTATAAGCGCCGCCCCGACCCGACCTGCGCGCGGTTCGTGCCGGTCAAGTGCGACATCTTCATCACCGAGGCGACGTTCGGGCTGCCGGTGTTCCGCCATCCCGACACGCACGACGAGATGGACAAGTTGCTCGCCGCGCTGCGCGCCAATCCCGACCGCTGCGTACTGGTCGGCGCGTATGCACTCGGCAAGGCGCAGCGCGTGATCCGCGAGCTGCGCGACATGGGGTTCGACGACCCGATCTACATCCACGGCGCGTTGCAGCGATTGTGCGATCTGTATGTCGAACTCGGTGTCGACCTTGGCGAACTACGTCCGGCCACCGGCGTCGCCAAAGCGGAATTACAGGGTCGCATCGTAATGTCACCACCCTCGGCGCTCAACGATCGCTGGTCGCGGCGGCTGCCCGACCCGATCACGGCGATGGCCAGCGGCTGGAGCAGTTCGGCGCCGGAGCCGAGGGCCAGCGCCAGGGGCAGCATCCCCAGCATGGCGGCCAGGGAGGTCATGAGGACGGGGCGGAAGCGGCGGCGCCCGGAGTGCATCAGGGCGGCATGGAGGTCTTCGCCGCACGCCAGGTGGTCCTCGACGGTATCGAGCATGAGGATGCCGTTCTTCGCCACGATGCCGACGATCATGATCATCCCCATCAGCGACACGACGTTGAGCGTCGTATGCGTGACGAGTAGCGCGGCCAGCGTTCCGGTGAGCGCCAGCACGGCGCCGGTGACGATGGCGATCGGATGCGCGAATGAGCGGAACTCGATGAGCAACACAAGAAACACCAGCGCGATCGCGACGGCCAGCGTCATCGCGAGCTGGCGGAAGCTCGCCTGCTGCTCCTGATACAAGCCGCCGTACTCGAGGGTCATTCCCGGCGGCAGATGGACGTCGCGCTGCAGTTGCGCCTGGATCTGCTGGATGGCGGTGCCGAGGCTGATCGCATCGAGGCGCGCGGTGACGGCGTCCGTCTGCCGCAATCCGTCGCGAGCGATCTCGGTCTGGCCCGGCTCGTACTCGATCGTCGCGACCTGATCGACACGGACGAAGTTGCCGCTGATCGGGGAGAGCACGCGCAGACCGCGCAACCTTTCGAGCGACGTCTGCTGATTCGACGGCAGCAGCACCCGCACGTCGACGGCATGTCCACGCTCGACGATCGACGAGACGACGGTGCCCCCGAGAGCCGCCGCCACCGTGTCGGTGACATCGGATCCCTTCACGCCGAACATCGCCGCGCGTTGCGGATCGATGCGGAACGTGATGGCCGGCCCGCTGACGACGATTCCGTCGAAGACGTCCACGACTCCCTTCACTTTCGCGATCGACGCGGCGACCTCCTGCGCCGTGCGATGCAGCGCCGCGGTGTCTTCACTGAACAGGCGGATCTCGATGGGCGACGGAGAGCTCGTCAGGTCGCCGATCAGATCGCTGAGGATGCCGACGAAATCGACCCGCAGCGCGGGCTCGCTCGCTTCGATCTTCTGCCGCACCTCCGCCGTCACCACGGCCGTCGGCCGGCGCTTCCCCTGCTTCAGTTTCACGAGAAAGTCGCCTGTGTTGGGCTCCGTGATGGCCAGCCCGAGCTGCAGACCCGTGCGCCGCGAATAGCTTTCGACGTCGGGCGTATCCTTCAACAGCTCCTCGACGTGCCGCAGCAGGCGATCGGTCTCGTCGAGCGACGCGCCCGGCGGCGCGGTGTAGTCGAGCACGAACGCGCCTTCGTCGAAGGCCGGCAGGAAGTCGCTGCCGAGCCGGCGGTAGATGAAAAACGCGCAAACGAGAATTCCGGGGATGAGCAGCAGCACGATCTTCCGGTGCGTCAGCGCCGCTTCGAGCAGCCGCTCGTAACCTCGCATCAGACGGCCAAGGATCGGCCCGCCCTCTTCGGTGCGCTTCGCTTTTTCTCCCGACGCCGAGACGAATCGTTGCGCGAGCACCGGCGTGAAAAACAGCGCAAGGACGAGCGACGTCAACAGCGCGACGGCCATCGTCAGCGCGAGCGATCGGAAGAACACGCCCGTCACGCCGGTCAGGAACGACAGCGGCAGGAACACGACGACGGGTGTAATCGTCGATCCGATGATCGGGCCGGCGATCTCGTCGACCGCGCGGCTCACGGCCGTGAGCCTCTCCTCGCCCCTCGCCACGTGCGCGAAGATGTTCTCGACGACGACGATCGCGTCATCGATGACGAGGCCGATCGCCGCCGCGATGCCGCCGAGGGTCATCAGGTCGAATGCGAATCCCGCCAGGTACATCACCAGGATCGTGACGAGGATCGTCACCGGGATGACGATCGTCGCCACGAGCGTCGTACCCCAGTTGCGCAGAAAGCCGTAGAGGATGAGCACCGACAGCACGAGCCCGATCAGGATCGAGTCGCGCACCGAGCCCACCGCCGCGCGTACGAGCAGCGACTGGTCGTAGAACGGCTTGATCACAACGTCGCGCGGCAACTGCTTCGAGACGCGCGCCAGCTCCACCTTGATCGCATCCGTCACGGCCACCGTGTTCGCGGTCGGCTGCCGCAGCACGTTGATCAGGACGGCGGACGTTCCGTCCGCGCTGACGATCGTGTAGTGCGGCTGGAAACCGGGACCGATCGTCGCGACGTCCGACAGCAGCACGGGCGCGTTGTTCACCGTGGCCACGACGATGTTCCCGAGATCGTTCGCCGTGGTCGCGCGGCCGCTGACGAGCGCGAGCTGGAGCTGATGGTTTTCGGCGATCAGTCCGGGGGAATCGACGACGTTCGAGCTCCGCACCGTATCGACGACCTGCGTGACGGTGAGCCCGCGTGCTTCGAGACGGGCGGGATCGAGCCGGATCTGCACCTCGCGCACCTCGCCGCCGGCAGCCTCCACGCGGGCCACGCCGGGCACGCGCGCCAGGACCGGACGGATGGTGTAGTCGGCGAGCGTGCGCAGCGTTCCGGGATCGCGTTTCTGCGACGTCATGCTATATCCGAGGACGGGGAAGACGGCGAAGGTGAGCCGGTTGACGTTGCCGATCTTCGCGCTGGCCGGCAACTGGCCGCTGAGCTGCGACATACGCGCCTGCACGATCTGCAGCGTCTGCTCGACGTTCACGTTCCAGTCGAAGAACAGATTCACTTCCGTCGCGCCGCGGGCCGTGGTCGACGTAATGCGCGCGATCCCCGGGATGCCGCTCATCGCTTCCTCGACGGCCCGCGTGACCGTGACGAGCGTCTGATCGGCGGGAACTTCACCGTTGTCGACGACGATGATGATTCGCGGAAAGTTGGTCTGCGGGAACAGCGACATCGGCAGCCGCGTCGCCGCGAAGATTCCGCCGAGGGCAAACAGGACGATGACGACGACGACCGCGCGCCACTGTCGTTCGACGATGCGGCCGACGTTCATGGCGTGGCTCCCGCCTGCTGCGCCTTCGCGATCGCGACCTGTGTTCCGTCGGGCAACCCGTAGTTGCCTTGCGTGACGACCGTCTCGCCGCCCTGCAATCCCGACGTGATCTGCACGCGTCCCGCGCTGCGGATGCCGGACGTCACGTGGCCTTCGTGCGCGATCGATTTTGCGTCGACGACCATTACGGTCCCGCTGTTGCCATTCGTCGCGTCGAGCGTGATGGCCGACTCGGGCAGAACGATCGCGTTGGGCGTCGGCTGCGCGTCGATGATTACTCGCGCGACGCCGTTCGGCCGGAGCAGTCCCCATGCGTTCGGAACGCGCACCCACACTTCCACGCTGCGGCTCTGCGGATCGGCGCCTTTCCCGACCAGGTTCACCGTTCCGGGGAACGTCTGACCGGGGAGATCGTCGGGCAGAATCCGCACGGCGTCGCCGACATTGATCTGCGCGGCCGTGTGTTCCGCGATCTGCATCTTCGCGATCAGATTGGCCGGATCGGCAATGGTCACGAGCTTGCCGCCGGAAACCGCGAAGTCCCCCTGATACTGAAACTGCTGGGTGATGATGCCGCGGAACGGCGCGCGAATGGCCGTGTATCCGAGCTGCGCGTCGAGCGTGCCGAGGCGGTGTCTCGCCTGAGCGGCCCGCGCTTCCGCGGCACGGATGTCGCTCGGGTTCGTGACGCCGCGATGCAGCGTCGTATTCGCTTCCGCGAGCGCGAGGTCATCCTGCGCCCGCACGAGATCGAGGTACGACGCCTCGAGATCTTTCTTCGCGATGCCGCCCTGCTCGTACAGAGTCTGGCGGCGGGCGTAGACTCCGCGGGCGTTGTCGAGCGAGGCCTGCGCGTCGCGAGTGGCCTTGCTGTCCTGCGCGTTCGTGAGCGGCACGGCGCCCTGCGCGGTCGAATGCATCGATGTCTGCATTTCCGCCACAGCCGCCGCGGCCTCGCCGCGCTGCGCGGTGAGATCGCGCGACTCGAGCACGGCGATGACGTCGCCGGCGGAGACGATGCGATTCGTGAGCAGCTGCATCCGGGCAATCTGTGCCGATATCTTCGGACTGATCGTTGCCTCCGTCTGCGGAACGAGAGACGCGATCATGGCGATCTGATTCGTGATGAGGCCGCGCTGTGCCTTCACGGCCTGCACGCTGACGATCACGTCAGGAGCTGTGGGAGCGGCGGAGGTCCGATGGGCT
>JAOBAU010000110.1 GCA_025463165.1 Acidobacteriota bacterium
TATTCGCCCATCCTTCTTCGGCGAGCGGCACGAACAGCGGCGCCGCCG
The DNA here is from genome assembly GCA_025463165.1 of Acidobacteriota bacterium. Classification (GTDB taxonomy): domain Bacteria; phylum Acidobacteriota; class Thermoanaerobaculia; order Gp7-AA8; family Gp7-AA8; genus JAOBAU01. The sequence goes on from JAOBAU010000110.1 coordinate 49, forward strand.
ACTCGATCACTTCGATCGACGAATCGATCGCATGAATTGCTTTCGTGTACGCCTGCGACCGCACCGTCCCTTCGGTTGCAATGACGCCGACACGGCCGCGCGTCGCCGCCACCGCCGCCCGCGCTCCCGGCTCCACGACGCCGATCACCGGAACGCTCAGCTTCGCCTGCAACGCCGGCAACGCCGCGGCCGTCGCGGTGTTGCACGCAACAACGAGCATGCCGATCCCGCGGTCGAGCAGATGCGCGGCCGCCTCGAGCGAATACCGAATGACCGTCTCCGGCGACTTCGTCCCATACGGAACGCGCGCCGAATCGCCGAGATAGACGAGCGGCTGATGCGGAAGCGCCCGCGAAATCTCGCGAAAGACGGTCAGCCCGCCAACGCCGCTGTCGAATACGCCGATGGGTTTCATAAAGACCCGGTGCAGAGTGCTGAGTGCAGAGTGCTGAGTCGAAAACCATCGACTGAACGCCGCCGACGCGAAGCGTCACTCAGCACTCTGCACTCAGCACGCTGCACTGGTTTCATTCCGTTTCCGCAAACATCGCCCCACCCGCTTCGCGTCGGATGTTGTACTGCTCGATTTTTTTGTACAGGTTCGAGCGCGGGGTATCGATCGCTTCGGCGGTCTTGGAAACGTTCCAGCCGTGCTCGCGGAGCTTGCCGAGGATGAATGCTTTTTCTGCCTCGTCTTTGAACTCCTGCAGCGTGGCGAGGCGCAGCGCGCTGGCGATGATGTCGCCCGGCGCGCGGAAAAAGTCTGACGGCAGATCGCCGATGTCGATCGAATCGGACGGCACCATGATCACCAGCCGCTCGATGAGGTTGCGCAGCTCGCGCACGTTGCCGCGCCACGCCGCGTCCTGCAGCGCCTGCGTCGCGGCGCTCGTGAATTTCTTCGGGTGATAGTTGTGCTCCTGGGAAAAGAGCGATGCGAAATGCTGCGCGAGGACCGGGATGTCTTCCTTCCGTTCGCGCAGCGGCGGCGTCCGGATCGGAATCACGTTCAGCCGATAGTAGAGATCCTCGCGAAAGCGGCCGGCGCGGATTTCTTCTTCGAGATCCTTGTTGGTCGCCGCGATCACGCGGACGTCGACCTTCACGACGGTCGCGGAACCGACCGGCTCGACGTCACCTTCCTGCAGCACGCGCAACACCTTCGCCTGCGTCCGCATCGACATGTCGCCGATCTCGTCGAGGAAGATCGTGCCGCCATCGGCCGCGACGAACTTTCCCGTCTGCTTGCGCACCGCGCCGGTGAACGAGCCCTTCTCGTGGCCGATCAGCTCCGACTCGATCAGCTCGTCCGGAATCGCGGCGCAGTTCACCTGGATGAACTGCATGTTCGCGCGCGACGAGCGGCGATGAATCTCGCGCGCTACGAGCTCTTTGCCGGTGCCCGATTCGCCGGTGATCAGCACCGTCGCCTTCGTCGGCGCGGCGCGCTCGATCTGCGATTTGAGATCGCGCATTGCCGTCGCGTCGCCGACGAGCTGATACTCCTTCTCCTGCTTCTCGCGCAGCTCGACGACTTCCTCTTCGAGCTTCTGCTGGCGCACGGCGTTGCGCACCGACAGGAGGAGCTTGTCGCGATTGAGCGGCTTTTCGAGGAAGTCGAACGCGCCGCGTTTCGTGCATTCGACGGCGGTCTGAATGTCGCCGTGACCGGAGACCATGATCACCGGCGCGGCAATCTTCTGCTCTTTCAGGTTCTCGAGCACTTCGATCCCGTCGAGTACCGGCATCTTGATGTCGAGCAGGATCGCGTCGTACGGAACCTTCGCCGCTTTGTCGAGCGCATCAGAGCCGGAGCGCGCTTCGTCGATGCGATAACCCTCGTACTCGAGAGTCATCCGGATCGCTTCGCGGATGGCGGTTTCATCGTCGACGACGAGTACTCGGAACGGCATGACAAAGAGCTCCTTCGTGCATGAGTGCGGCCAATTGTATGTGCGCCGATGCGCGTGCGATCATCGCGATCATGAAACGATTTCCCCTGATCGCAGTCGCGCTGCTCGCTCTCGTTGCCGCCAAAGGCGTCGATCCGTCGCACTTCGTACCGATCGTCGGCAACTGGACCGTAGTCAACGAAGCGTCGGTCGGAAAAGTCGTGCAGGTCGATGGACGGCAGTGGATCAAAGGTCAGCCGTCCGCCGGGCTCGCCGCGAAAGCGCGCACGATCTACGGCGCGAAACACGAGGAGTTCATCGACGCCGTCAAGGCGTACGCGTACTTCCCGTACGCCGTTGATAAAGATGTTGACGAGTTTCACCGCGGCTCGATTTCGATGCGCTTCCGCCTCCTCGGCGGCCAGCTCGATCAATGCGCGGGGATTCTCTTCAACGTGAAACCGAACGGCGATTACCTGACCGTTCGCTTCAACGGCAAAGAGGACAACCTGGTTTTGTGGACGTTCAAAAGCGGCAAGCGGTCGTTCGTGAAGAAAGGCTCGCAGAACGTGCGCATCCCGATCGGCGAGTGGCACACGATGAAGATCGACGTCGACGGCGTGCAGCTTCGCGGCTATCTCGACGATCAGCTGCTGCTCGAGTACACGCTCGCCGAGCCGGTGTCGGGCAAGGTCGGACTCTGGTCGAAGACCGACAGCGTCAGCCAGTTCGCCGACTACGAAGTAGCAGCCGCGAAGTGACGATCGTGATCGGCCAGAGCAGATAGAAGATCAGCGCTGCGCCGGCAGGTTGTTTCGCGAGCGGATAACCGGGATACGTTGATTCGATGGCGGTCGGGGCCGGCAATCCGGCCAGCGTGGCGATCGTTTCGACGACGATCTCTTCGGTCGTCGAGCGGCTGACCGCCGTCTTCGCGCCGAGGCGATAGACGACCTCGCCGTAGCGCTGATCGCTCTCGAATAGTCCGCTGCGGCCGGCGTATGGATAAACGACGCGCAGTCGCGGAACGGCGCGGCGAAGTTTGATCAGCACGTTGCGATCGAAGTCGTTCATCCGCGGATCTTCGGCGGCGAGAAAGATCGTGATCGTGAGCGGCTCGTTGATGCGCGCGAGCATTCGTTGCTCGGCTGGTGGAAATGAGTTGCGGCGATTTTCGGAGAAGTCTGCGCTGACCGAAATCGCAGACGCACCGATCGCCGCGACGAGCGCGACGACGCTCGCGGCGATGCTGCGCAACGTCCGCGCGCGAATGCCGCGGCCGAGGTCGAGCCAGATCGCCGCGAGTGCAAAGCCGAGCGCGGCGACGATGAGCATCACGAGCGCGACGTCGAGACGAAAAAGACCGTGTTCGAAGTTGCGCAGCGTCGCAGCAGGCGTGAAGGATGCGATCGTTTGCACGAGACCGCCGCGGCCGGCGGCGAGGAAATCGAGCGCCCAGGTGCCGATCGTGAAGCCGAGGACGGCGATGGCGGCGTTCGCCGCGCCGGGCATCATTGCGGCGGCAGCGGCTGCGATGCCGGCCGTCAGCAGAAACCGGAGCGTGTAGCCGCCCGCGAGATTCAACGTCTCGGTTGCATCGAGATGTCCGCCGTACGAGAGCCAGAGTCCGAGCGCGACGGCGAGCGGCACGAGGGCGATCAGCCACGCGACGAACAGCGCGATCACTTTCGCACTCAGCTGACGCGAGAGGCTCGCCGGAAACTGCAACATCAGCTTCAGCGCGTCTGATGATTTTTCGACCGCGATCAACCGGATCGCAACGAACGGAAAGAGCAGCATGAGCGCGAGGTCGTACGCTCCAAACGTCGGCGAGACGATTCCATCGAGCGGCGACAACCCCTGCGCGAGCGCCGACGGTCCGCCGCCGATGCCGCTCGCTTCCGCGTATGCGTTCACCGCACTGATGAAACTCTGTCCCGTCAGCAATCCAATGAGCAGCAGGAGCAGCCAGAACGCGCGGCCCGCGAACAACTCCGCAAGCTCCTTGCGCACGAGCACAACGAGCTCACGTGAGCGCAAGGAAAACCTCCTCGAGGCCGCCGATGGCGCCCGATCGCGCCGTCAATTCTTCGAGCGTTCCTTCCGCCGCGGATCGGCCGTGATCGAGCAGCAGAAAACGATCGCAAACACGCGCCGCGTCGCTGAGCTGATGGATCGAAAGGACGAGCGTGCGCCCCGCGGTTGCGCATTGCCGGAGGAGCGCGGCGACCTGTCGCGTCTGCCGGAGGTCGAGTCCTTCGAACGGCTCATCGAGAAAGAGAATCGGTCGCGGGATGGTGAGGCCGAGCGCGATGGCGGCGCGCTTCGCCTGACCCTTCGACAGCGATCCCACTTTCTGCGCGAGGAGCGGCGTGAGTCCGAGATCGGCGTACAGCGACTCGTCGACATTTGCGCCGAACGTACGCGCGAGGAACTCGAGCGTCCAGCGAACGGTTTGATCGGGCCAGGGACGGATCGCGTCGGGCACGTAGAAGATTGATGAGCGATCGACGATGACTTCGCCGCGCGTCATCGGCAGGACGCCGGCGACACATTCGAAGAGCGTCGTTTTGCCGGCGCCGTTCGGACCGATGACGCCGAGGATTTCGCCGGAGCGGACGGTGAAGGAGACGTCGGTGAGAACGTCGCGGCCGCCGCGCTTCGCGGAGAGCCGCGCGACGCGCAACAGTTCGGTCATTGCGCGGGCAGGTAGCGCGGCGGGATCGGATGCGTGGCGTCTTCTGCCTGCCAAAAGATCGTGACGATGCGCCACTGAGCGCCGCTGCGCACGAGTTGCACGCTGTTGATGCCGCGCACGAACGGCTTTTCGTCGGATGACGCGTGACGCGATTCATAGGTGCTGAAGACGTGCGCGATGTCGCCGAATCGTTCGATGCGCGTCGCCACCGGCTGCTCGAAGAAACCGTTGTCGGCAAAGTACGTCTGCGATTGCGTCGCGTACTCGTCGGTCGTCATGACCTTCGTCGTGATCTCGCCATCCTTCGACTTCGCGACGATCATTCGCGCGCCGGGGACGAAGAGGTCCTTGAAGCGATCCCAGTCGCGGCGACCGGCGGGACCGGAGATGACGTTGTAAACCGCGAGCACCGTCGTCTCGATCTCGAAGTCGTCGCCGGAAGTTGCGATCGGCGGCGGTGGCGTCGTCGCGCAACCGATGAAGGAGAGGACGAGCACCGCGACGAGGAGGGATTTCAAGCGCATCGCCCGAGTATATCCGCCGCCCGCCGCCGCCCGACCCGCGTGCTAACCTCGGCATCGCGATGCGGTTCGATGAAGTGCTGCGTACGTTCTCCGGGTTTTTCGAGCGGGAGGGGATTCGGTACGCCGTGATCGGCGGACTCGCCATGCAGGCGTGGGGATTCTCGCGGTTCACGAACGATATCGACATCGTCGTGCCGCGCGCCGAGCGTGATCGCGTGCTCGGATTTGCGAGCTCACTCGGCTACGACCCGTTCTACGTATCGGAGGGTTTCTCGAATCACAAGCATGACGACCGCGCATGGGGACGCCTCGATTTCATGTACGTCGACGAGACGACCGCCGCGAAACTTTTCGACACCGCCGAGCCGCGGCCGATCGTCGGCGATGCGATCGCGCCGGTTGTGCGGCCCGAGCATCTCATCGCCATGAAACTGCTCGCGGTGAAGAACGCGCCCGACCATCGCACCGGCGAATTGATCGCGCGCTGGTTCGGGACTACTTTGCCCAATATGGAGAAAGCCCCCGTTGAGTTCATCGACTTCGAGAAAGCGATCACGGTCACTCCGACCGACGTCGAGATGCTTCATCGCGCGCGAACGATCCCGCTGACGCCGCAGGCGTATCTGGAGTTCCTGCAGGCGTTCATCGACCGGCATCCGCCGGACCGCGAAACGCCCGGATACCGCGAGCCGTTCTCGCTCGCGGACTGAGCTCGCGCGGAACCCTCCCCTCCTAAACACTTCGTGCATGGCGAGTTACGCCGCGACGAATTTTTTTTCATTTTGAGGGTAGGGAAACGACCGGCTCGCGACACTCCTGAGTTGGAGTGCCCTTTTCAATGAAGCTGGTCCAGTCGATGGAAACGAGGGTCGCCGGGCAGAGCCCGGCGACTGAGACGCTCGTATTGTCCGGTGCGCATCTCGAATATCTCGACGAGATGTGCCGGGTGATGAATCCGGAGATGCCGGTGGCGTTCGGAGGGCCGCACGCCATCCGGTTGATACTGGACCGCATTTTCGACAGCGGTATCGACCTCACTGCAGCCAGCAGTGAGCAGGAAATCGCGGCGCTCGCAGCGGGACGACTTCGCGGGAAGTCCCGTCGTAGAGCGTCGTTTACTACCGGCTCGCTTTGCGCTTCGTCGACGCTGAACCGTTCAGCAGGTCGACGAGCGTGTCGATCGATTCTGCCTGCGAGAGATCCACACCGCTCTGAAAAGCCGCCTCGATGAGGCCGCGGATGATCTCAGCACGGCTGATCGCCTTTCCGTGCTTCAGGCGGATGTCGATGGCAAGGCGATCCAGATAAGCGACGTGCCGATCCAGCAGCACGACGGTGATCTTCGCCCAGGGTTCCGTATGGACAATTGGCCGACCTCGATTGCTTTTGACAGGGCTCACACGCTCTCCTCTCTAACTCGATTGTAAAGTGACTCGGACCCGATCAGTCTACGCCTGGTAGCCGGGCCAAGTCCATCTGTATTTACGTATCGCAGTACCGACTGGACGACGTGGATTCCTCGGCACCTTCTCTTCCGGGACGTGGTTCTTTATCTGCCGACTGATCCGCAGACATCTTACCCGCACTCCTGCCGAACGCAACGGGTGAATTCCCTACGGACTTTCCAACCCCCTCCACAAAATTTTCATGTCGTGGAATTGACTCTTATTGTAAATTGCTCTCAACGGCTCAACGTCGTATCACTTCAAAACACAGGATTATCAACGTCGGCTCCCGGGGGTGCGTGTGGGTGGCAGGGCTGCGCGCTGAGGTTCCTCCGAGGAGCAGGACAAATGGATTTTCGCCGCGCCGACCGCTGCACGGGCTCTGACTCTTTCTTCAATCGACTTCGCCAGCTTCCCCGCGCCGCGGCGTTGCTCGCCGCATCCGCGCTGATGCTCCTCGGAGTCACCGCACCGCTTTCGGCGGCCGCGTTCACTTCCGGGAACATCGTTGTCGTTCGCGTCGGTGATGGCGTCGCGGCACTCACCGCCAACGGAACGGCTGCATTCCTCGACGAGTACACGCCGGGCGGAACGCTCGTGCAGAGCATTCCACTGCCAACCGCCGTCAACGGCGCGAACAAGCGTCTCGTGCTCAGCGGCACCGCGACCACTGAAGGGCTCGCGACTCGTTCGGCGAACGGCGCGTACCTGGTGATCGCCGGATATGACGCGGCGCTCGCGACCGCTTCGCTTACGACGTCGACATCAGCGACGGTCAACCGCGTCATCGGACGCGTTGACTCCTCGGGTGTCATCGACACCACGACGGCTCTCACGGATGCAATCAGCGGCGGCAATCCGCGCAGCGCAGCATCGACCAACGGAACCGACCTCTGGATCTCCGGCACCAGTTCCGGCGGCGGCGTTCGCTATGCCGCTTACGGCGCGACGACTTCAACGTCGCTCGCCACGACGCCGACGAACCTGCGCGTTCTCGGCGTCTTCAACAGCCAGCTCTACACCTCGTCACAATCCGGCGCTTTCCGCCTCGCGACCGTCGGCACCGGAACGCCGACGACCACCGGCCAAACGATCACCAACCTGCCGGGCTTCTCGACTTCAACCGGTTCTCCGTACAGCTTCTTCTTCGCCGATCTCGACGCAACCGTGCCGGGCGTCGACACCCTCTGGGTCGCTGACGACGGCGGCACGATCGGAAAATACTCGCTCGTCTCCGGAAATTGGACTTCGAACGGCACCATCACTGCATCGGGCGTTCGCGGCCTCGCCGGCTCGGTGAGCGGCGGCACCGTCACTCTTTTCTCCGCCAGCGCAAGCGCGCTCTTCACCGTCACTGATACCGCGGGATACAACGCAGCTCCGAGCTCGACTACCCCAACCTCTATCGCGACACCGGGCACGAACAAAGCGTTCCGCGGAGTCGCTTTCGCTCCCGTGGCCCTCTCCACCTTCCCCACCGTCTCCTCCATCAACCGCGTTTCGGCGACGCCGACGAATGCGTCCTCCGTCGACTTCACCGTCACCTTCTCGGAAAGCGTCACCGGTGTTGATTCCGCCGACTTCTCGCTGACCACCACCGGCGTCACCGGCGCGAGCGTCAGCAACGTCACCGGCAGCGGCACGACGTACACCGTCAGCGTCAACACCGGCAGCGGCGACGGCACGATTCGCCTCGACGTCACCGACAACGACACGATCATCAACGGCTCGTCGGCTCCGCTCGGCGGCGTCGGCGCAGGCAACGGCAACTTCACGACCGGTCAGGTCTACACCATCGACAAGACCGCGCCGAACGTCTCCTCGATCACGCGCGTCAATGCCGATCCGACCGGCCTTTCCTCGGTCGACTTCACCGTCACGTTCGACAGCTCAGTGACCGGCGTTGATACGTCGGACTTCTCGCTGACGACGACCGGCCTCACCAGCCTGTCGATCACCGGCGTGACCGGCAGCGGCACGACGTACACCGGCAGCGTCAATACCGGCAGCGGCGCGAGCGGCACGATCCGTCTCGACGTCAACAACGGCGCATCGATCTCCGACGCGGCAGGCAACGCACTCGCCGCCGGCTTCACCAGCGGCCAGACTTACAACGTCGATCGCAACGCGCCGACCGTCAGCTCCGTCGTCCGCGCGAGCTCGAATCCTTCGCGCCAGGCGAGCGTCGACTACACCGTCACCTTCTCGGCGAGCGTCACCGGCGTCGACAGCGCCGACTTCGCGCTGACGACGACCGGCGTCACCGGTGCGAGCGTCAGCAACGTCACCGGCAGCGGCGCGAGCTACACCGTCACTGTCAGCACCGGCAGCGGCGACGGCACGATCCGCCTCGACGTCGTCAGCAACGGCACGATCCTCGGGCCGACCAGCGTGCCGATGAGCAGCGGCTTCACCTCCGGTGAGGTCTACACCATCGACAAGACTCCGCCGACGGTCTCTTCGATCGTCCGCGCAAGCGCGAACCCGACCAGCGCCGCATCGGTCAACTTCACCGTGACCTACGCCGAGCCCGTCAGCGGCGTCTCCGCGCAGGACTGGTCGCTGACCACGACCGGAGTCACCGGTGCAGCGGTCACCGCCACGAACGGCAGCGGCACGACGTACACCATCACCGTTGATACCGGTACGGGCGATGGCACGATCCGCCTCGACGTCATCACCGGCGGCACCGTCATCGACGCGGCCGGCAATCTCCTCGCGGCCGGCTTCACCGGCGGCGAGACCTACACCGTCAACAAATCGCCGGTCGCGCCGGGACTCGTCATCAGCCAGCTGTACGGCGGTAACGGCAACGCCTACGCGAACGACTACGTCGAGCTCTTCAACTCGACCGCGAATCCGATCAACATCACCGGCTACTCGCTGCAGTACGGATCGGCAACCGGCCAGTTCGGATCGGTGGCGACGAACGTCTACACGTTCCCGGCGACGACTTCGATCGCGGCCAATCATTACCTGACCGTGAAGTTCGGCACGCCGGGCAGCGGTCTGCCGGTCACGGCCGACATCGACGTGCCGACCGGCCTGAACATGTCGGGCACGAGCGGCAAGGTTGCGCTCGTGACGACCGGCACCGCGCTCGGCTGCGGCGCCACGGCAACCCCGTGTGCGCTCCCCGACCTCCGCATCATCGATCTCGTCGCGTACGGCACGGCCAACAACGCGGAGGGCGGCAGCTCGGTCAACGACGGCACCGCGATCAGCGCGTCGGCCGGCCCGCTCCGTAAGGGCGAAGGCTGCACCGACACCGACAACAATCTGAACGACTTCACCGTCGCCACGACGGCTGCCGGCCTCGCGCCGCGCACCGCCGCGACGGCGCCGCACACCTGCCCGCCGCCGAACCACGCGCCGACCATCACCGCACCGGCCAACCCGATCGCGACGGTCGCGGAGAACGCATCGCCGTTCACCGTCAACCTCACCGGCAGCGACGACAACAGCATCTACAACTGGTCGGCCACACCGGGCACCGGCATCACGTCGGTCACGGTTGCGGGCGGACAGGGAACGAACGGCATCACGTACAACGTCACGCTGCAGACGAACTTCTACGGCACCGCGACGTTCACCGCGTCGCTCAGCGATGGAGTCAATCCCACCGCGACGCGCACCGTCAACATCACGGTCACGCGCGACGTGAACATCAATCACCCGCCGGTCATCACCGCACCGGCGAATCCGATCGCCTTCGCCGCGCAGAACGCGGCACCGTTCAACGTCACGCTCAACGGCACAGACGACAACAATCTCTTCACGTGGTCGGCCACTCCGGGCGCCGGCATCACGAACGTCGTGGTCACCGCAGGACAGGGAACGGCGGGCGTCACGTACAACGTCACGCTTCAGAACGGCTTCACCGGAACGGCGACCTTCACGGCGTCGCTCTCCGATGGTGTGAACCCGGCCGCGACGCAGGTCGTCAACATCGGCGTTTCGCCGACCGGCTCCAGCGTCACGCACGTCGTCATCAGCCAGGTTTACGGCGCCGGCGGCAACGCCAGCGCGACGTACAGCAACGATTACGTCGAGCTCTTCAACCCGACCGGCAGCCCGGTGAACATGGCCGGCTGGACGATTCAGTACGCATCGGCGACGAACACCGCCGATTGGGCGAGCATCGCGCCGATCGGCGGCATCATCGGACCGGGTGAATACTTCCTCGTCGGTCTTGCTTCCGGCGGCGCCACCGGCGCCGCTCTGCCGGCCACGAACGTCAACGGCGACGTCAACATCAGCGCCACGGCCGGCAAGGTCGCTCTCGTCAGCAACGGCGATCCGCTGACCGGTTCCTGCGGCACGCTCCTCACCGATACCGACATCGTCGACTTCATCGGCTACGGCACCGCGAACTGCAGCGAAGGCAACAGCACGGCCACCGCGCCTGCAAACTCGACGGGAGCGATGTACCGCGCCAGCAATGGCAACGTCGACACGAACGTCAACGGTGCCGACTTCTCGACCGCCGCGGCGAATCCGCGCCGCACGTCGCCGATCCAGGAGCTTGGACCGTCCGTCGTGAACGTCGACCCGCGCAACAACAACGCCATCGCGCCGCGCGACGCGAACCTCGTCATCACGTTCAGCGAACCGGTCGACGTCAGCGGCTCGTGGTACGACATCAACTGCAACACGACCGGCAACCACGCTTCCGCGACGGTCGCAGGCAGCGGCACACGCATCGTCACGATCATCCCGAACGTGAATTTCGTGGCCGGCGAACAGTGCACGGCGCAGCTCTTCAAAGACTTCATTCACGACGTCGACACCGACGACAGCGCCCCGGGCAGCGACATCCTGCCGGCGAACTTCTCGTGGACGTTCACCATCGCGTCGGGCACCGCTCCTCCGTATCCGTCGAGCGTCCATCTGACGATGGGCAATCCGTCGGGCGCCGTTGCGGACACCAACGTGCCGAACAACTATCTGATGGAGAAGCCGGAGATGGCGCTCTCCTACAACCGCGACAAAGGCACGCCGAACTGGGTCAGCTGGCATCTGTCGGATGAATGGGTCGGATCGCTGACGCGCATCGACACGTTCCGCGCCGACTCCGCCGTTCCGCCGGACTGGTACCGCGTGCTCGGCAGCGACTTCCAGAGCTCCGGTTTCGATCGCGGTCACATGATGCCGAACGCCGATCGCGACAAGGAAACGTCGGTTCCGATCAACCAGGCGACGTTCCTCATGTCCAACATGGTTCCGCAGGCACCGGACAACAATCAGGGTCCGTGGGCGGCGATGGAGAACGATCTCCGCGCGCTGCTTCCGGCGAGTGAGCTCTACATCGTTTCCGGTCCGAACGGCATCGGCGGAACCGGCAGCAACGGCGGCAACACCACGACGATCGCGAACGGTCACGTGACCGTTCCGGCCAGCACGTGGAAGGTCGTCCTCGTGTTGCCGAAGGCGTCGGGCAACGACGTCACGCACGTCACCGCGGCGACGCGCAGCATCGCCGTCCTCATGCCGAACGTACAGGGCATCCGCAGCGACGACTGGCACAACTACATCACCACGGTCGACGCAGTCGAAGCGCTGACCGGCTACAACTTCTTCTCGAACGTTCCGGACGCGATTCAGAATGCGGTCGAAGGCGGCACCAACGGCGTGAACCACGCCGGCGCCGGCAATCAGTCGGTGACGACGAACGAGGACGTCGCGAAAGCGATCACGCTCGACGGCGTCAGCCCGACCAATGCCGCTCTCACGTACACCATCGTCACGCCGCCGGCGCACGGCGACCTCACCGGCGCTGCCGCGAGCCGCACCTACACGCCGACGCTCAACTACAACGGCAGCGACAGCTTCACGTTCAAGGTCAACGACGGAAACGGCGACTCGAACACGGCCACCGTCTCGATCACCATTCCGGAAGTCAACGATCCGCCGACGGCGACCGACGACAGCACGAGCACGGCCCGCAACGTGGCTCTCGTGTTCGCCGCGTCGACGCTGACGACCAACGACAGCACCGGTCCGGCCAATGAAGCGACGCAGACGCTCACCGTGACCACGGTGACGGGAACGGTCAACACACACGGCACCGTCTCGCTCAACACCGGCAACATCACGTACACGCCGACGCCCGGCTACAGCGGCTCGGCCAGCTTCACCTACACGGTCTGCGACAACGGCACCACCGCCGGCTCGAGCGATCCGCTCTGCACGACGGCTTCGGTGCTCGTCACCATCACTCTCCCGCCGGCGATCACCCGTTCCGATCTCAACGGCGACGGCAAGTCGGACATCGTGCTGCAGAACACGAACACCGCCGGCGTCGCCGCGTGGCTGATGAACGACACGCAGATCATCGAAGGGAAGAACGTCGCAAGCCCGTCGCCCGATCAGCAGATCGTCGCCACCGGTGATCTGAACGGCGACGGCAAAGCGGACATCATCCTGAAGAACAACAGCACCGGCGCAATCTCGGTGTGGCTCATGGACGGCACCACACTCACGAGCGGCGCGGTCATCAGCACGGTTGCCACGTCGTGGCGCGTCGTCGGTGCACGCGACTTCAACGCGGACGGCAAGGACGACCTCGTGCTGCAGAATTCATCGTCAGGCGCGGTCGCGCTCTGGCGGATGAACGGTTCGACGCTCGTCACCGGCTACAGCCTCGGCACCCCGGGTGCCGGCGCCGCCAGCCGCGCAATCACTCTCGGCAACCTCGGCGGCAACGCGATCATCTTCCAGAACACGTCGACCAACGCGATCTCGCGCTGGCTCGTCGACACCAACAGCGTCGTCACCTCGCAGATCGCGATCTCGACGCCCGTGGCCGGCTGGACGGTCGTGACCTCCGGTGATTTCAACAACGATGGCTTCGGCGATCTCGCGCTGCAGAACACGTCATCGCGCAGCGTCGCGGTCTGGCTGCTCAACGCGGTCGGCACCTCGATCTCGTCGGCAGCCGTCGTTGCAACGCCGGCCCCCGACTGGAAGGTCGTCGGATCGGGCGATTACAACGGCAACGGCTACGCCGATCTCCTGCTGCACAACAGCCTTACGAACGCAATCGCGCAGTGGCAGATGAACGGCACCACGATCGCCGCCGGCTGGAACATCGGCACGGCGCCGGGCTGGAAGCCGCTCGGCAACTAACGCAGCTTTCTGCAGACAGAAAACGGCGGCGGGGCAAAACCCCGCCGCCGTTTTTGTTTTACCGCTGTCGTCCATCGCTCACCTTCCCTGTCGCGGGAGTCGAATCTCGAACGCCGCTCCCTTTTCTCCATTCGATGCGCGCACCGAGCCACCGTAGCCATCGACGATCGCTTTCACGATCGCGAGGCCGAGTCCGCTGTGCCGGCTGTCGCGCCACGCGGTGGCCGGACGATAAGTAAAGAAGCGATCGAAGATCTTCTGCATGTGCGCTTCGGAAATGCCGGGACCTTCATCTTCAATGCGCGTCACGACCATCGCACCGTCGGCACGCGCGCTGATTCGCACGACACCGCCGGCCGGAGAAAAACCGGCGGCGTTGTCGAGGAGATTTTCGAAGACCTGGATCAGCCGGTCTTCCGAGGCGTCGACGATCAGCGCGTCATCAACCGGCAGCTCGAGATCGAACTGAATCCGATCGCGCTCGCGCAGCCGGAAACCATCGACGATTTTCGCCAGCAGTTCGCCGACCGCGATCGGCGACTGCTCTTCATGTGCGAGCTGCGCATCGATCAGCGAGATCTCACGCACGCCGGAGAGGAGCTTTTCCATCCGCGCCACTTCCTGCTCGACCATCTTTCCGAAACGGCGGCGATCGGCGGGATCGTTGACGTCGGCAAGCATCTCGTTCGCATTGCGGATCGACGCCAGCGGATTCTTGAACTCGTGTGAGACGTCCGAGGCAAACGTCTCCATCAGTTTCACGTGCGTGTCGAGGCGGCGCATGATCCGTTCGAGCGCGCGCGACAGCTCCCCGATCTCGTCATGACGGCGCGAGCCTTTGAAGTGACCGCGAATTCGTCCGCGACGATCGAGCACCGATCGCGCATCGAGTCGCAGCTGGCGCAGCGGACGAACGATCGTCGTCGAGAAGAAGATGCTGACGATCGTGGCGACGACAAGCGCCGCGACGAAGATGCGCAGCACGCCGAGACGAACGGCGTAGAGATCCTGCAGGATCGTGTTCGTGCTGCGCGACGCGAGCACGGCTCCTTCGACATTGCCGCCGACGATCACCGGCACGGCGCGATAGAGCGTCACGGAACGCTGGCCACCGGCGGTGATCTTCTTGTCGAATCCTTCCTGTCCGTGCAGCGCTTCGACGATCTCAGGTCCGCGCAGCAGCGTCTCGCGATCGTAAAGATCGACCTCCAGCGGCGGATCGGGCGGCTGCACGAGCCGCAGAATCGGCCGCAGCAAAAACGCACCGATGCGATAGAGCGTGTTGTGCCGCGGCGACCCGACGCGCCGCGCCGGTGGCGGCGGCACGAGCCGATGCGAATCGGCAAGCAGCCGGCCATCAGAATCAAGAATCCGAAACCGAACCTCTTCCTGCTTCGACGGCGCACTCCCGCGAGTCCGCCGCAAAAGCTGCTCCGCCTGCTCTCCATCGAGCCGACCCGTCCCCGCCAGCGCCGCCGCAACGATCCGCGCCTGTTCGGTGATGGCGCGCACCTCCCCCGATTCAAGTCGCGTCTCGTAGGCGCCGAGGTAAAGAACACCGGCAACGGGAAGAAAGACGAGCAGCAGATTGAAAGCAAGCAGCCGAATCGGCAGGCGGGAAACGAAGCGGGGACGCTTCACCGAAACCAGTGCTGAGTGCTACGTGCTGAGTGCTGAGTAAAAGCTTCTGACTCAGCACTCAGCACTCTGCACTCTGCACTACTCCTTGTACCGATATCCCAACCCATAAACCGTCTCGATCCGTTCGAACTCGGGGTCGACTTCTTCGAACTTGCGGCGTAGTCGTTTGATGTGGCTGTCGATGGTGCGGTCGCTGACGTAGGCGTCGTGCGGGTAGCCGTCCTGATGGAGTTGCTTGCGGGTTTTTACGTGGCCGGGATGGCGGACGAGCGCGTGGAGCATCATGAATTCGGTGACGGTGAGGCTTACGGGCGCGCCTTTCCAGCGCATGGTGTAGCGCTGCAGATCGAGCTCGAGGTCGCCGAGGCGGAGCGGGGCGTTGTCGTTGGGGCGGGTCGTGTTCTGGTCGAGCGCAGCGCGGCGGAACAGCACCTTTACGCGCGCGAGCAGTTCGCGCATCGAAAACGGTTTGCAGAGGTAATCGTCAGCGCCGATCTCTAGGCCGAGGACGCGATCGATCTCGTCGTCGCGCGAGGTGAGGAAGATGATCGGGACCGATTCGGAGAGCGAGCGGATGCGGCGGCAGAGCTCGAGTCCGTCCATCTCCGGCATCAGGATGTCGAGGATGACGAGGCCGGGCAGCTTGCGCTGAAACGCCGTCCACGCTTCGAGACCGTGCGCGTAAAGCTCGACCGGATAGCCGTCGCGCCGCAGCGCGAACGCCAGCGTCTCGCGAATGTTGTCTTCGTCGTCGACGACCGCAACTGTCGGATTGGCGGGACGCATCGCGCAATTGTAGTGGCGCGCGCGACATAGAATCGCGCCATGCCGCGACGCCTCGCTCTTCTCCTCCTCATCGTCGCGAGCTCTGCGTGCGCGCTGCGGCCGCTTCCGCCACCGCGTCCGGCCGAATGTGCGATCTCCGATCCGGCGTCGCTCTGGCAGTGCGTCGGACGTCCCGATGCTCGCGATGAGGAGAGCGGTTTCGCCGGCACGATGCGCGTGGTGTGGGGCGACATCGTGCAGCGCTACAAGAACCAGCGTCCGAGTTTGTCGTGCGATCGCGAGCCGCGTCCCGGCTACACGCGCATTGAGCTGAGTGTCGGGGCTGCCGCACCTCCGTTGCGCGCGTACTTCGCGCCCGGCGATCCGTCGAAGCCGATCGTCTTCGTGCTGCACGGACTCTTCGACAGCAACGCCGATCTTTACGTGATGCGCGCCGCCGATGCGCTGATGCGCCAGCACTACGGCGTCGTCGTTCCCGATCTCCGCTGGCACGGCTGTCTGCTCGCGGATGAATGGCTGTCGACGCTCGATCTCGAAGAAGCGCGCGATCTCGTGGCGTGGGGACAACGGATTCGCCGCGACCGTCCGAATCGTCCGATCGGCATCGTCGGTTTCAGCATGGGCGGACTGAACGCCATCGCCGCACTGTCGCAACCGGAAGCAGCAGAAGTCTTCGACGCCGGCGCGATCGCGGTCTCGCCACCGGCCGAGCTCTCATCGCTGATCGCGCATCTCAACGAACCGGCATCGCTGCGGCGCGAAGGACGCAACGCGCTCTTCCACTTCTCGTTCCGCACGCATCTTCACGCGCGGATGAAAGCGCTGCACCTCGACGATCGCCACGCGCCGTTCACCGCGTATCTGACCTATCTCCTCGCGCACTGGCCCACCGGCACGCCGCCGACATCGATCGATGTGTTCATCGCCGCCGCGGAGCCGTCAACCCGACTGACCGCCAT
>JAOBAU010000108.1 GCA_025463165.1 Acidobacteriota bacterium
GCCGGTGGTCGCCGCTGGAACACTCTCGAATACGGCCACGGTCAGCAGTGCTACGACTGACACGAATCCGACGAACAACACCAGCACGAGCGCGGTCCCGATCTTCCCGGGCAGCCAGATTCCGGCCCTCAGCACCTGGATGCTGATGATGCTCGCGGCGATGCTCGCGGTGATCGCTATCGCACGAAGAACTTAGTCACGGATACACTCGGCGTCATGGATGCCGTGCAGCAGAAGATCGAAGCGGGGCGCGAGGCGCTCCGTTTCGTTTTTAGCGGCATGTCCCTCGGCCTCGGCACCGGCAGCACGGCGAAAGAATTCGTCACGGTGCTCGGCGACGCGCTGAAACGCGGCGAGTTGCGCGACATCCGCTGCACGTGTACATCGACGCAGACCGAGGAGCAGGCGAGGGCACTGAACATCCCGCTGTTCGCGTTGGCGGAGATCGCGCCGCTCGATCTCGCCGTCGATGGCGCGGATGAAATCGACGCGCAACTCCGCCTCATCAAAGGGCGCGGCGGCGCGCTGCTGCGCGAGAAAATCGTGGAGCAGCAGGCGAAGCGATTCCTCGTCATCGCCGATGAATCGAAAGTCGTCGCCCGCCTCGGCGTCGGCGTCCTGCCGGTGGAAGTGACGCCGTTCGCGCTTGATGTACTGCACGCGCGGTTTACGTCGATGGGATTGAATCCCGTGCTCCGGCTTCGCGATGGTCAGCCGCGCACTACCGATGAAGGGCATCGCATCCTCGACATTCGCGTCCCGGATGTTTCCGACATTGCTGATGTCGTTAACGACATTCGACAATTGGCCGGCGTCGTCGAGACAGGCTTCTTTCCGAGTGAAGCCTCCGAGGCATTGATCGCCACGCCGAACGGCGTGCGGCGGATGACGCGTTGAGTAGCACTTCCACCGCCATCCCAAAGCGGTGGCTCGGCCGCCACCTCACTCCAAAGCTTCGCGAAATCTGCCACGTGCTGCGCCCGCATCAAAGTCCAAGCGATCCGAAGTGATGTGAGTTCCATTTCGTGCGAAGCACTGTGGAGTGCGGTGGCGACGAGCCACCGCTTTGGGAGGGCGGGGGAATCGCGATGAATCGCAGCACGTGATGCTCGCGTCGGGGAAGGCCTAGAACCCTCCCGCCGCCCCACCGTGCCGGGAATCAGAAATGGCGAGCAGTCTTCCGCGATCAATCCAGACGGCTTGCACGTCGCCGATAACCTCGCGAGCGCGGACGCCGTGGCCCATCGCCAGTAGCGCGTCGATGACCGGCTGCGGCGCGCGCGCTTGTTCGTAGGCGATCTCCTCGGGGATGGCTTGCTGCGAATAGCGCGGTGCGGCGATGGCGTCGGCGGGCGTGCGATTGAAGACCAGCAGATCGAGCAGGATCTGCGCGATGGTCGTCGGAATCGTTACGCCGCCGGGCGTTCCGATCGCGAGCAGCGGTTTGCCGCCGCGGAGCACGATCACAGGCGACAGCGGCGAGGCGGGACGGTTGCCGGGCGCGAGCGAGTTCGTGGCTGTTGGGACGCTGCTGAAATCGTTCATCGAGTCGTTCAAGGCGAAGCCGAGAGACAGGACGTTGAAACCAGTGCCCGCTTCGTCGCCGACGGACGTCGTCAGCGACACCACGTTGCCGTGCGCGTCGACAATCGAGACATGGGTCGTGTGCGATGGCGGCGTCGCCACCGCGCCGGGCTCCGCGAGCGCGACGGTCGGCGTAACGCGATTCGGATCGATCGATGCGCGCCAAAGCGCGGCGCGTTCATCGGAGAGAAGGTCGTGCAGCGGGACGCGGTTCGCGGACGGGTCGGCGAGGAACTTGTCGCGATCGATGGCCGCACGGCGTTCCGCTTCGACGAGCAGGTGGATGTAGTTCGCACGCGAGAGATCGAGGCCACTGACGATTTTCAGAATCTCGCCGAGCACGAGTCCGCCCGCGGCCGGCGGCGCGCCGGTGTAAATGTCCGCGCCGCGAAACGTGATGCGCACGGGAGCGCGCCAGATCGCTTTGTAGTCGCGGAGATCGCGAAACGAGAAGTGGACGGCCTCCACCAGCTTGTTCGCGATTTCGCCATCGTAGAAATCGTGCGCGCCTTGCTCGCCGAGGCGTTGTAATGTCTTCGCAAGGTCGTCTTTCGCGAGGCGTTGCGCGGGCGCGAGCAACTCGCGCCATGCACGCGATCCAAATCGTTCGTGCATCGCGCCGAGTCCGGCCACAAAGCCCGGCACCGCTGCTGCTTGTGCGCCGGTGAATGGACCACTCGCTGGACGTTTCGCCGCCGCCGGCGCGGCTTCACGAAAATCGAGTGTCCAGATGCCGCCGGTTTCGGCGTCGTAGTACGTCAGGAATCCGCCGCCGCCAAGGCCTGTCGATTTCGGCGCGAGTACCGACAATGCGAACGACACCGCCACGGCCGCATCAATCGCATTGCCGCCATCGCGCAGCACGCGCAGTCCGATCTGCGTCGCAGCGGGCGAGGATGTGGCGAGGGCGGCGTGGGTGGCGGTGACCTGCGAACCGGCGAATGCGTTCGTCGCAATGAGGAGGGCGGCAATCGCCCTGAAAACCCTCACTTCCTTCCCCGCCTCGGCGCGCGGTTGCGGTCATAGACGATCTTCAGGCCCTTCAGCGTCAGGTCATCGTCCACATATTCAATGTGTTCCGAATCGGGCGCGAGCAGCGACGCCAAACCGCCGGTCGCCACCACCGCAAGCACGTCCGGCACCTCGCGTTTCATCCGGCCGAGGATGCCGTCGACAAGGCCGAGGTAGCCGAAGTAGATGCCGGACTGCATGTTCACGATCGTGTTCGTGCCGATCACTGACTCCGGCCGGCGGATATCCACCCGGGGCAGTCGCGCCGCGCGCGCGAACAACGCCTCGGCGGAAATCGTCAGCCCCGGCGCGATCACGCCGCCGATGTAGCGCGCGTCATGCGTCACGACGTCGAACGTCGTCGCGGTTCCGAAGTCGACGATGATCGCCGGCCCGCCGTACTCCGCATGCGCCGCCACGCAATTGACGATGCGATCTGCGCCAACCTCGGCGGGATTGTCGGTGTGGATGGCGATCCCGGTCTTCACGCCCGGCTCGACGAAGAGCGCATCGAGTCCGAAGAATTTTCGGATCATCGATGCGATCGAA
>JAOBAU010000174.1 GCA_025463165.1 Acidobacteriota bacterium
CGAAGCTGCCGCAGTTCTGCAGCTTTGCGATCGCGTGCTGCACACCAGCTTCTTCCTGCCGAGCGGTCTCGTCGTCAGCGGCCAGATTCTCAACGTCGCAGGCGGCGGCAATCCGCTGCTCTGGCAGCATCTCTTCTGGTTCCTCGCGCATCCCGAGGTTTACGTTCTCATTCTTCCCGCGATGGGCATCGTCGCGGAAGTGCTCGCGAACAACACGCGCAAGCCGCTGTGGGGTTATCGCTCGCTCGTCTTCGCCTCGATGTTCCTCGGCGTGATGTCATTCGTCGTCTGGGCGCATCACATGTTCCTCACCGGCATGGGCACGACGATCAGCGCCTTCTTCCAGACGACCACGATGATCATCT
The DNA here is from genome assembly GCA_025463165.1 of Acidobacteriota bacterium. GTDB lineage: Bacteria > Acidobacteriota > Thermoanaerobaculia > Gp7-AA8 > Gp7-AA8 > JAOBAU01. Next base: position 366 of record JAOBAU010000174.1, read on the forward strand.
CCGTTCCGTCGGTGATCATCCTCAGCGCGTTCTTCATTACGTTATGGGGCGGCTCGATCCGCTTCACGACGCCGATGCTTTTCGCGCTCGCGTTCCTGCCGATGTTCGGTATCGGCGGCTTGACCGGACTGCCGCTCGGTCTCGCATCGGCCGACATTCATCTGCACGACACCTACTACGTCATCGGTCACTTCCACTACGTCGTGGCACCGGGAACGATCTTCGCGATGTTCGCCGGCATCTACTACTGGTTCCCGAAAGTGACAGGCCGCAAGCTGAACGACACGCTCGGAAAGCTGCACTTCTGGGGCTCGTTCGTCACGATCAACGGCATCTTCATGCCGATGTTCCTGCAGGGACTGGCGGGCGTTTCACGTCGTCTGTACGACGGTGGCATTCAGTACGCGCACGCGAAGCCGATCGCCGAAGCGACGAACCCGTTCATGTCGATCTGCGCGATCGGACTGCTGGCGTTCCAGCTCCCGTTCATCCTCAACTTCCTCTGGAACGTCTTCATGGCGGTCCTCGGCAAGATCAACTGCGGCTCGAATCCGTGGGATGCGACGACGCTCGAGTGGGGCGCCGCACCTTCGCCGCCGCTGCCGCACAGAAACTTTCCGATCATTCCGACCGTCTACCGCGGTCCGTACGAGTACAGCGCACCCGATCAGCAAGGAGGCGACTTCCTGCCGCAGCATGTCGAAGTGACGTCCGCTGAAGAAGCGGCGCTGGCGCTGCCGCTCGCGCAGGAGGCCTGAGATGGAGATTCCCTACAACGTTGCACCGCGTCCCGATACGGGGCTGTACAACGCGAAGCTCGGCATCTGGCTGTTCCTCGCATCCGAGGTGATGCTGTTCGGCGCGCTCTTCTCGTCGCTCATTCTGCTGCGCAGCGGCGCTCCTTCATGGCCGCGCGGCTGGGAAGAGCTGAACGTTCCGCTGGCGACGATCAACACCTTCGTGCTGATCTTCTCGTCGGTCGCCGTCGTCATGGCGTGGGCGAACTTCCGCCTCGGCCAGTTCAGCAAAGGGCGGATCTGGCTCGGCGTGACGCTGCTCTGCGCGGCCGGATTCATGGTCATCAAAGGCTTCGAGTACGCGCACAAGTTCCACCTGCATCACTACCCGTCGACCAGCAACTTCTTTGCGATCTACTTCGTGATGACAGGCCTGCACGGATTGCACGTCCTCGGCGGCGTCGTCGTGTTCGGATACTTCGCCGGCCCCGGCTCGAAGATGTACTTCAGCGAGCGCCAGCGCTTCATCAATCGCATCGAAGTCGCGGGGCTGTACTGGCATTTCGTCGATCTCGTCTGGATCTTCCTGTTCCCGACTCTCTATCTGCTTTGAGGAGGAGCGCGTGACCGATCACTCAGCACACGCAGCGCACGGCGATGAGCATCTCGCCGCACATGACGATCATCACAACGATCCCGCGTCGATCGCGAAGGAGCTGAAGGTCTACTGGCTCGTCTTCGGCGGACTGGCGGTTCTGACCGGAATCACGGTCGGCCTTTGTTACGGATTCGATCTGCCGGTACACACGGCGATCATCGTCGCGCTCATCGTCGCATTGCTCAAAGGCTTCCTCGTGGCCGGTTTCTTCATGCATCTGCTCAACGAAAAGAAGCTGATCTTCAGCATCCTCGGCATCACGGTGTTCTTCTTCGCCGTGCTCCTGTGGGGACCGTGGCACCACGTTTACAGCCTGATGAAGTAAGAATGCATGTCCCTTCGAATCTTTCATATCGTCTTCGTCACCGCCTCCGTGCTTCTCTGCGCGTGGGTGACGGTGTGGGCGTTGCAGGAATACTTGCGCGGCCGGAACGTCGCGTGGATCGGGATGGCCGTGCTGTTTCTTCTCTGTGGGGCGGCGCTCGTCGTGTACGGGCGCAAGGTCTTCCACAAACTGAAGGAGCTCGGATGAGCAAACTCTCGCTCCGCATCGTCGTTGCCGCGGTTCTGTTGTTCGTCATTCTTCCGGGCGTTTCATTCGCATGCCCGGTTTGTTACGGCCCGTCGGATTCACCAATGGCGAAGGGAATGAACAACGCCATCGGGTTCCTGCTGGCGATCATTGCCGTCGTGCAGATCGGCTTCGCGGCGCTGTTCATCACGTTCTGGCGCCGCGCCCGCGAAAATCGCCGCCGTCTGCATCTCGTCGAGCCCACGCACTAACGGAGGGGAGCATCAATGAGAGAGTTCCTCATGAAGTACATGCCGCCTGATTACTCGCTGCACGGGAAGCAGATCGACGATCTGATCTTCATGGTGCACGTACTGATGGCGATCCTGTTCGTCGGATGGGGACTCTACTTCCTCTACGTGCTCTACCGCTTCAATGAGAAGCGGACGCCGCGCGCCGACTACATCGGCGTTCGTACGCACGCCTCGTCGTACATTGAAGCGGGCGTCGCGGCGGTCGAGATCATCCTCCTCGTCGTCATCTCGATTCCGGCCTGGTATCGCTGGGCGACACCGCCCGACAAGTCGAAGAATCCGCTGGAAATACGGGTCGTAGCCGAGCAGTTTGCGTGGAACGTTCACTACCCCGGTCCCGACGGGGTGTTCGGCCGCAGCGCGGTGACGCTCGTGAGCGCATCGAATCCGCTCGGTCTCGATCCCGCGGACCCGCAGGGCAAAGACGACATCGTGACACTCAATCAACTCCATCTCGAGAAGGATCGTCCCGCGCTGATTCACGTCAGCTCGAAAGACGTCATTCACAGCTTCAAGCTGCCGGTCATGCGCGCCGAACAGGATGCGATTCCGGGCATGAGCATCTCGATTCACTTCACGCCGGTGAAGGCGTCAGGTCCCGACGATCACTGGGAGATCGCCTGCGCGCAGCTTTGCGGCCTCGGCCATTACCGGATGCGCGGACAGATACACGTTCACACGAAAGCTGACTTTGCGAAGTGGCTGAAGGAGAATGCTCCGGCAGCGCCCGCGGCAGAAGCGCCGGTTCCGCCGGCAAACCCGATTCCGGAGGCGACGCCGGCCCAGCCCGCGACTCACTCCGGATAAAAGACCCCGACCCAGATGACCGAATCAATCCCATCGACTCCGCGCGCTCTCCGCGGCTTCACGAAGTTCGTCGCGCTGTCGACGTTGTTCCTCATCTATGCCGGAGCGATGGTCACGTCGACCGGCTCCGGCCTGGCCGTTCCCGACTGGCCGCTGTCGTACGGAATGCTGATGCCGCCGATGGTGGCCGGCATCTTCTACGAGCATGGACATCGTCTGCTCGCCGCGTCGGTTGGACTGCTGACCGTCATTCAGGCCATCTGGCTTTATCGAAGCGAGCCGAAGCAATTCGTCCGTCGTCTTGGATGGATCTCCGTCGGCGCCGTCGTCGCGCAGGGCCTTCTCGGCGGACTGACGGTTCGTCTGCTGCTGCCGCATTCGGTCTCGATCGGACACGCCGGACTTGCGGAGATTTTTCTCTGCCTGAACGTCTCGATCGCCTTCTTTACGTCGGAGTCGTTCCGCCGCATGCGCGGTGCGCAGGTGAGTGATGCGCCGGTCGCGCTGAGCTCCGCGCTCGTCGCCGCCGTCTACATCCAGATCCTGCTCGGCGCCACCATGCGTCACCTCGGCGCCGGCATCGCCATCGCTGATTTTCCGACGTCGCTCGGCCGCATCATCCCGCCGATGATCTCGACCGCTGTCGCCGTGAACTTCGCACATCGCACCGGCGCCGCGGTCGTATCGCTCCTCGCCATCGCCGTGCTGATTCGCGTCTTCCGCTCCGGCTCCGCGCCGTTGCGTCGCGCCGGAATCGCGCTCGTTTGTGTCATCGCTTTGCAGATCTGGCTCGGCGCGAAAGTCGTATGGGAAGGAACCGCCGCGAATTACCACTCGCTCGTCGGCGCCGAAGCGCTGCATCATGCAAGCGTGACCAGCTTCCACGTCATGACCGGCGCGCTGACGCTCGCGACTTCGCTCGTGATCGCGCTGACCGCGCGTTCCCTGGCCGTGCGTGTCGAAGAGACGACGCCGTTCTCGCGATCCGAAGTCGCCGAGGTGCCGGCATGAGCGCCGAAGTCCTCACCACGCACACGTTTGCGAGCGTTTCGCGCGACTACCTCGAGCTCTCGAAATCACGCATCGTCCTGATGGTGCTGATCACCACCGCCGCCGGATACTTCATCGGCGCGCCGCACTTCAACGCGCTCCAGCTGCTCAATCTCCTGATCGGCACTGCGCTCGTCGCCGCCGGCACGAACGCACTCAACCAGTACATCGAGCGCGATCAGGACGCGAAGATGAAGCGCACGCGTTTGCGTCCGCTTCCCGACGGCCGCATCGCACCGCGCACCGCGCTTATCTTCGCGGCCGGCATCGCCATCGCCGGCACCGCGTACCTCGCGCTGACCGTCAACCTGTTGACTGCCGCGCTCGGCGCGCTGACGCTCTCCAGCTACATCTTCATCTACACACCGCTGAAACGGATCTCGACGCTCTGCACGATCGTCGGCGCGGTCCCCGGCGCGATTCCGCCGCTCATGGGCTGGACGGCCGCCACCGGCGCGCTCGGCACCGGCGGCTGGATTCTCTTCGGCATCCTCTTCTTCTGGCAGCTTCCGCACTTCATGGCCATCAGCTGGATCTATCGCGAGGATTACGGCCGCGCCGGTTTCGAGATGGTCTCGGTACGCGACACCGACGGGACGTCGACCGCGCGTCAGGCGATCTTCTACAGTCTCGCGCTGCTCGCCGTCAGCGTCGCGCCGACATTCACGAAGATGAACGGCCTCGGCTACCTCGCCGGCGCCGTGATCTGCGGACTGGCGCTGCTCGGCGCGTCGATCGCATTCTTCTTCGATCGTTCC
>JAOBAU010000195.1 GCA_025463165.1 Acidobacteriota bacterium
TCGAGCAGAACGCGATTCACGGTTCGGACTCGGACGAGAACGCGAACACTGAGATCGGTTACTTCTTCGCGCAGATCGAGCTGTCGTAAGCAATCACCCTTCTCCCTCCGGGAGAAGGTGCCGCGACGCGGCGGATGAGGGGCCACGTGAATCCGAAAACTCGCCCCTCACCCGGCCTTCGGCCACCCTCTCCCGGAGGGAGAGGGATTCGTGGCCGCTAAGGCGCGACGACGATCGCCGAGATCCCCGCGGCTTCCAGCTTCGCGCGAGCAGCAATCGCCTGCTCGCGCGTTGCGAAAGGACCGATGCGCACGCGATAGAGCGTGAAGCTGTGATCGATGTAGCTCTGCTGGCCGATCTTCGTCAGCCGACCCTGCAGTTCCTTCGCATTCGGCTCCTGCGAGAACGCGCCGACCTGCACCACGAACTTCCCCGCCGCCGCGACAGGACGCGGTTGCGGTGCCGGCTGCGGTGAACGCGGCTGCGGAGTCGGCGCCGGCGTCACCGTTGACGATGACGCGATCGGCACCGACTGAATCGTCTTTCCATCCGCGCCGACGACGCGGCGCGTCTCGACGCCCGGCTGCGATGCGTGCTCCTCGACAACTTCCACGCGATCGACGGTGACCGGCGGAACATCAGGCGCTGCCGCGACCGGCGCGGGAGCGGGCGCCGGGACGTTCCGCGTCGGCGTAGTCGTCGCCGGCGCTGCGCCGACATCCGGAATCGAAACGACGTACGGCGCCGGCGGCTCGCGATCGCCGCGTCCGACTTTCACCACCGTCAGATCGACTTCGCCATGTCCCGGCTCGATCAGTCCGATCTGCTGCGCGGCCGCGTACGTCAGATCGATCAGACGATTGCCGACGTACGGTCCGCGATCGTTGATCCGCACACGCACCGTCTGCCCGTTCGTCGGATTCTTCACATCGACGATCGTGCCGAACGGCAGCGAGCGATGTGCGGCCGTCATCAGCAGCGGATCGAAAATCTCGCCGTTCGCGGTGGTCCGTCCGGCAAACTCCTGGCCGTACCAGCTCGCTTCACCATGCATCGCTTCGGGCGCGGGAAGCGCCGGCGCCTGCGTCGTCGTGGCGCAGCCGTACGCGATGCAGTTGATCAGAAACACGATGACGATTCGCCTGCGAACGTTCACGCTCACACCCGCACCTCGCCAACTTCGTCGTGAATCAACGCGCGCTGCCGCTCGAGGATCGGATCGATCTCCTCGATGAGGAAGCGTTCGGTCTGCTGCCGTGAAAGTCCCGTGTAATCGTCGGGCCGCGCGAGCAGCTCGATGGCGTCGCGATCGATGCCGAGCAATTCGTCGGCAGCAATCCGATCGAAGAGATCGTTCTGCGCCGATCCCGATTTCATCGCCCCCGCTGCCGCCTGTGAATGGATGCGCACGCGCTCGTGCAACACCTGCCGGTCGCCGCCGCGTCGCACGCCTTCCATCATCAGATTCTCCGTCATCATGAACGGCAGCTCGCGCCGGACATTCGCCGCAATCACTTCCTCATGTACCACGATGCCGCCGATGATGTTGTCGTAGATGAGCGCGAGCGCGTCGGCCGCGAGGAACGCTTCGGGGATGGCGATGCGGCGGTTGGCGGAGTCATCGAGCGTCCGCTCGAACCATTGCGTCGCCGCCGTGAAGGCGGGATTCAGCGCGTTGATGATGAGATGCCGCGACAGCGCGTCCATCCGCTCGGCGCGCATCGGATTGCGCTTGTACGCCATCGCCGATGAGCCGATCTGCTCCGCTTCGAACGGCTCTTCGATCTCGCGAAGATGCTGCAGCAATCGCATGTCGTAGCCGAACTTCGACGCCGACTGCCCGAATCCGCTCAGCGTCGCCACGACCTGCGCGTCGACTTTGCGCGAGTACGTCTGACCCGACACCGGATACGTGCGCGGAATGCCGACCTTCTCGGCGACGAGCTGTTCGAGACGATTGACCTTCGCTTCGTCGCCTTCGAAGAGGTTGAGGAACGACGCCTGAGTGCCGGTCGCGCCTTTGACGCCGAGGAGTGCGAGCGAGTTGCGACGGAACTCGAGCTCTTTGAAATCGAGGAGGAGATCGTGCAGCCAGAGCGTGGCGCGCTTGCCGACGGTCGTGAACTGCGCCGGCTGAAAGTGCGTGAAAGCAAGCGTCGGAGTCGCGCGCCATTTCCACGCGAAGTCGCGCAGCTTCGCGATGACGTTCAGCAGGCGGCGCTCGAGGATCGCCAGCCCTTCCGACATCTGGATGATGTCGGTGTTGTCGGTGACGTACGCCGACGTCGCGCCGAGGTGGATGATGCCTTTCGCCGATGGCGCCTGGAGTCCGTATGCGTAGATGTGCGACATCACGTCGTGACGCACTTCGCGCTCGCGGCGCTCGGCATCTTCGTAGTTGATGTTTTCGAGCGTCGCCTTCAGCTCGGCGATCTGCGCGTCGCTGATCTCGAGCCCGAGCTCGCGTTCCGCTTCCGCAAGCGCGACCCACAGCCTGCGCCACGTACGGAATTTGAAGTCGGGCGAAAAGAGGTACGACATCTCGCGCGATGCGTAGCGTTCGGTGAGTGGATTCGATGCCGAGTCGCGCGTCACGCTCGGATTATACTGGTCGCGAATGCACTCAGCCGTCTCCACGCACGATCCGCGGCGCGCCACTCAGGTGACGCTCAAAGCGGTGACGCTTCTGTCCGGCGTGCTGACGGTCGTCTTTCTGATCTCGTTTTTCTTCAGCGACGGCGGCATCGCCGAGCTCCACCACGCCCGCAAACGGGTCGAGGCGCTGCGCAGCGACATCACCCGCCTCGAGCAGGAAAACATCCGCCTCCGCGCCGAGATCGAGAGCGTGAAACGCTCGACGTACGCCGTCGAGCGCATCGCCCGCGAAGACCTCGCCATGTCGAAACACGGCGAGATCGTTTACATGCTGCCGAAGAAGTGAGCTACTCGCTCCGGCTCAGCATCCCGGTCGCTCGATCGACTTCCGCCGCGTAGCGCTCGATCACTCCCGCCACGATCGCCATCTGCTGGCTCGCTTCGTTCCAGTCGCGCTGCTCGATCGCTTCGCGAACTCCGGGAATGGTCTTCACGCCGTAGCCGGTGTAGAAACCGGGCGCGTAGATCTGATGCGCGAACCAGGGACGTCGCGGCAATCCTTCGCGTCGAGTGAGGAGTTGCTCTACGTGCATCAGCAGCTGGTCGAGCGACTGGCGTTTCGCGCCGACGGCCGGTGAATCGGCGATGGCGTTGCCGGCGACGGCGTCGTAAGCCTTCGCGCTTTTCTGCAGCCGCGCGACCGCGTTCTGCAGCGGCGCGAAGTTGAGGAACGGCACCGGCTCTTCGGCATTCGGCGCAACGAACGGCTTCGTCGGATCGGCGGCGAGCTCCATCGTCTTGTCCGTCAGCTGGCGATTTCGCTCTTCGGTATCGGCGCGCAACGTATCGGCGAGTTTGGTCAACTCATTGACGTATCGCGACAGCGTTGATGCGAAGGTCGCGAACTCGAACGGCAGCACGTCGGCGTTGGCGAGGCGCAGCACCATCCGGCCCGTCGTCTTCGCCTGCGTCACACCGTAACGAAAATCGGGATCGCCGAAGCGCGTGTAGTGATAGAACGAATCGTAGACAGAATGGTACGAGCCGCCGGATGACTCGCCGCTGTAGCCGACGTCGAGCGCGGCGACGCCGAGGTGCTGGAGGAAAGGCGTGTAATCGGAGCCGGAGCCGAGAGCGTCGAGACGAATCAGCTCCAGCTCGCGCTGCGTCTTTCGCTCTTCCGCATTCGTCGCGGCGAGCAGTTCGTGCGCGCGCAAACGCTGCAGCACTGACACGTTGCGCTCCGGATCGACGACGTCGCGCGCGACTTCGGTCACGAGCCGTTCGAGCGTGTGTGAGCCGCCGGCGTCGAGAAATCCGCGGCTGTTCGAATCAGAGTTGAGGTAGACGACGCCGTTGCGCCGCAACTCATCGGCATGCGTCTCCGCCCATTCGGTCGAGCCGAGCAGACCTTCTTCTTCGCCGTCCCACGCGGCGTAAATGATGGTGCGCTTCGGACGCGAGCCGCTCTTCGCCAGCTCGCCGATCGCGCGCGCTTCTTCGAGCTCCGCGACAAGACCGCTGATCGGATCGCTCGCTCCGTTCACCCATGCGTCGTAGTGATTGCCGCGCATGATCCACTGATCGGGAAACTCGCTGCCGGCGAGACGCGCGATGACGTCGCGCGCCGTGACCATCTTCCAGTCGAACTCGAGCTTGAGATGCACGCGCGCCGGTCCGGGACCGACGTGATAGGTGATCGGCAGCGCGCCGCGCCAGTCGATCGGCGCAATCGGACCGCCGAGCTCGCGCAGCAGCGGCAGCGCGTCGGAGTACGAGATCGGCAGCACCGGGATTTTCGTGATGACCTCGGCGTCTTTGCGCTCAAGGCGCTTCGCATCTTTCGTCGCACCGACACCGGGCGTGAGCGGATCGCCGGGATGGACCGGCATGTCCATCACCGAGCCGCGCTGCGCGCCGTTCTCATTGCGGAATGCACCTTTCGGATAGACGTCGCCCTGGAAGTAGCCGTCGTCGCGCGGATCGGAGTAGATGATGCAGCCGATCGCGCCGTGCTCGGCCGCGACTTTCGGCTTGATGCCGCGCCACGAACCGCCGTAGCGCGCGATGACGATCTTTCCCTTCACGTCGACGCCGCGCCGCGCGAGCTCGTCGTAATCCTTCGGGATACCGTAGTTGACGTACACCAGCTCGCCGGTGACGTCGCCGTCGATCGAATAGGCGTTGTAGGTCGGAAGCTGTTCGCTCTGCTGACCCGACGTCGCATCTTCCGCGATGGCCGGCTCGACGAGCTTCGCCACGAACTTCGACGGAGCGACGAGCTCGAGGACGCGCGTGCGCGGCGTCGGAAACAACACCTCGAATTCTTCGATCTTCGTGTCGTAACCCCAGCCGCGGAACAGCGACGCGATGAACTCGGCGTTCGCTTTGTCGTAGTCGGAGCCGAGGTGATGAGGGCGGGCGGTGAGCCGCTTCATCCACTCGCGGAGGTTTTGCGGATTCAGCTTCGCATCGAAATCGCGTTCGAGCGCGCGTTGCTTTTGCGCGGTCGGCGCGGTGAAGCCGAAGAGCGGCTTTTCGGCGGCGGATTGCGCGAGGAGCGGGGCGGTGAGGAGGAGCAGGAGGGAGGCGAGTGCGCTGCGCATGACGCGCGATTGTAAGCGTGCTCAGTCAGCGTACGAGACGCGGCCTTGTCCGGTCGTCGTCTGCCGCGATCACCGCGCCGGCCGCTAACTCCGCGGCGTGTGACTCGAGAACGCGCCTGCAAATCGCCGCGTGTTTCCGGACATCAGGATCGACGATTCGAAGGATCCCCGCGTGCGGCAGTTTCCGCTTCATCGCCAGCTCGCCAAAATCATTGTCGAGCGTGATCAACACACGCTGCTCGCGGAACGCGATTGCGAGGATGTCAACGTCGCCCGGATCAACGGTCCACTCGCCGCTCCAGACTACGTCGTGTCCGTCCGCACGGAGAGCGTCCGCTGTCGGCTGCCACATGCAGGTGTCGAGCAGCAGCTTCACTTGTTGACGACTGCCGCGGTGTATTCGCGCTCCACCGCGCGCGCTGCGTAGGCGAGGCACGCGAGGATGTCGTCGCGCTCGAGAAATGGATAGCCGCCGAGCAACTCATCGATTGATAAGCCGGCGGCGAGTGATGCGAGGACGTGTTCTACAGCGAGCCGCTTGCCGCGAACGATCGGCTTTCCGCCGAAGATCTCCGGATTCCGCGTGATCCGCGTCAGCAGCTCCTCCGGCGTGCTCATAGTCCCAAAATCTTACCTCGGTATACTCGCCGCCGATGTGCGGCATCAACGGCATTTACGCGTATCGCGACTCCGCGCCGTCTGTCGATCGCGACGAGCTCATCGCGACGCGCGAGTGCATGCACAGGCGCGGTCCCGACGCCGGCGACTCGTGGATCGGCGCGGACGGGCGGGTGGGGCTCGGCCATCGGCGGCTGGCCATCATCGACCTTTCACCTGGCGGCGCGCAGCCGATGCGGCGCGGGGAAACGGTCATCTCGTTCAATGGCGAGATCTACAACTATCGCGAGCTGCGCGCGGAACTTGAAGCGCGCGGGAAGACGTTCGTATCGCAGTCGGACACCGAAGTGCTGCTCGCGCTGTACGAGGAAAAGCAGGAGCGGATGTTCGGCGAGCTGCGCGGAATGTTCGCGATCGCGTTGTGGGACGGCGCGCGGCGGCGGATGCTGCTGGCGCGCGATCCGTACGGAATCAAGCCGCTCTACTACGCCGATGACGGCGCGACGGTTCGCGTCGCATCGCAGGTCCGCGCGCTCGTCGCCGGCGGCCATGTCTCGAAGGTGTTCGATCCCGCCGGCGCCGCGGGGTTCTTTCTGCGCGGCACGGTGCCGGAACCGTTCACGATGTACCGCGCCGTGCGCGCATTGCCGGCCGGTTCGTATTCGATCGTCGATGAAAACGGTGTCGCGGAACCGGTGACGTACTTTTCGATCGCCGCGACCTTGCGCGACGCCGTCGAAGCACACGTCAGCTTCACGGAGCAACAGCGACAGGAGCTGGTTCACGAAGCGGTGCTCGAATCGGTGCGCTATCACATGGTCGCCGACGTGCCGGTCGGCGCGTTTCTCTCCGCCGGCATCGACTCCACCGCGGTCGTCGCGCTGGCTCGTGAAACCGGCGCGACCGAGC
>JAOBAU010000215.1 GCA_025463165.1 Acidobacteriota bacterium
GACCGAGGTGACGATGCGCGAGTTGACGGCGGCGTACACGCCGTTCCCGAATCTTGGCGAGCGTGTCGAGCCGTACATCGTGCGCGGCGTCTTCGATCATCGCGGCAAAACGTTGTACGAGCACGAATCGAAACCGAAACGTGTCGCGCGCGCCGACGCGACGTATGTCGTGCACTCGCTGCTGCGCGGGGTCGTGCAGCGCGGCACTGCCTCCCGCCTCAAACGCTACGGCCTCGGATACGTCGCCGGCAAAACCGGCACGACCAATGACTATCGCGATGCGTGGTTCGTCGGTTACACGCCCGACATCGTGACGACCGTCTGGCTCGGCTTCGATCATGGCGCGCCGCTGCGACTCTCATCCGGCGAAGCGGCGATTCCGATCTGGGGCGCGTACATGAGCGCGTTTCCGCACGACCGCAACGAAGTGTCGCCGCCGCCCGGTGTCACGTTCCGCAACATCGATCCCGACACCGGCATGTTGTGGGACGAAGACTGTCCCGGTCCGCTGCGCGAGGTTTTTCTGACCGGCACCGCACCGACGCGACACTGTCCGCGCGGCATGCTCGGCGCCGTCGTGCGCAAAGTGTTCTTCGATCGCGACCACTTCGACGAGCCGGCCGCGATCACATTCGATCAGTTCCGCCGCTGGGCCGCGGAAGTCGATCGCAATCGAAAAGAGGTGGAGCGGGGAATCGGCGTGCTGAAGCGGATCTTCGGCGACTGATCAGTGTCGCGCCACGCGCCCGCGCGACTGTCCGCCCGGAACCGTTCCCCACCACATCGCCCACACCGTTCGCGAGAACGACGGAAACTCCGACGACGGATACAAACCGACGAGCCAGAAATCGCGATCGTTCACCGGATCGACGACGGCCGTCGTGTAGTCGCCCCAGCGCTGAGTGTAATAAACGCCGTCGCCTGCTTTCAGATCGACCGGACCACGCAGCGTGCCGTAACTGTCGATGAAGAGATAGGCGGCTGATGGATATTGCGTCGCCGACATCCTGCAGAAACCGATCAGCGCTTCGTGATTGCGATTGACCGCCAGCGACGGAAACGAGAAATGCGTCGAGCCGGTCGGCTCATCGAGCAGCGTCACACTCGGTGCGCCGCCGCCGGTCAGCGGAACTCTCCAGAGCGCGATGACGGAGCGCGGCAAAACGCTTCCCGCGATTCCCGCCTGATGCACGACCCACAACGTTCCGTCGCGCACGATGCAGTAGTGGAGGCGGAGATCGCCGACATCCATCAGCGGTCTCGTCACGCTCAGCTGCGGCCCGCTCTCCGCCGGAAATCCGTCGATGTAGACCGACGACTGATAGGTCGCGACGGAGTTGATCGTCGACGGACCGACGGTGAAGAGGCGGATGTACTCCGCGTCGGGATAGTCGACGAGGTAGATCTCCGGCGAGTCGTCGAGCATCGTCACCGGAACGAAGTAACGGTTGTCGCGAATCATCCGCATCGGCAGCGTCGTGCGCGTGTCGCGAAGCGATGCGCGCGGAAAGATGAACACTTCGGAACCGGCCGGCTGCTCTCCCGCGAACACATCGGTCGTGACGACGAGCGAATCGCGGGTTAATGCGATGCGCGTGAAGTCGCCGTCGAGCACGTCCGCCGGATCGATGGCGATCCGAAATCGATTCCACGTCGCGGTTGGATCGCCGCTCGCCGTCACCGCCACCAGCAATGCCGCGTGCTGGAAGTTCACGTCGTAAAGAGCGATGACGATCCAGCGATCGTTCGCCTTGTCGTACGCCACGCGCGGATCGTAGAGAAAGCCATCCTGCGTCGACGGATCGTGAAAGAACTGCCCGATCGCTGACGACGCGAGCTGTTTGCCGGTGCGGTCGTGCACGACGAGCGTCGTGTTCGAGATCGTCACGAGATGATTCGGACCGACCGCACCCGACGCATCGGCGGGATACGTTCCCGGATTCCCGAGTTGCGCGCGGAAGTTCGTGCCGAGCGGCGGCGCCGGCGCGTTTGCGGCGTTCACCGTGAGCACCGATGCCTTCACCTCGACCGCATTCGCCGACGATGCGATTCGCGAAAGCGGCCGCTGATAGTCACGCCGGTGATCGCGCTCTTCGCGCTCGCCGTGCGGCGGAACCGAGAACGCGGCCATCTCCCGCATCGTCGCCGAGCTCATCGGAATCGCAGCGGGAGAAGAGCCGGCGAGCAGCGGCGAACAGAGAGCGGCCGCCGCAATCGCGGCGCGGAGAATCGTCGTTTTCATAGGAGGTCCGTTTGACAACACTACATACGCCGATTAGATTGCCATCAACGCTGGAGTGATTTGGGGTCGCTTGCAACCAGCATAAAAAAAGCTAAATCGCCGCTTGTTGTCGATCCGCTTTCGACCGGCCCCGCGTTCTCCGACGTGGGGCCTTTTTTCTTATGCAGGATTTCGTACAAGCGATCGCAGACGAGCACGTCTATCTCTTCGACGGCGCCATGGGGACGATGCTCTACTCAAAGGGCGTCTTCATCAACAAGTGCTACGACGAGCTGAATCTCCGCAATCCGGAGATCGTGCTCGAAGTCCACAAACACTACGTCCGTTCCGGCGCCGAGATCGTCGAGACCAACACGTACGGCGCGAATCGCGTGAAGCTGCGCGGCTTCGGCATCGAAGACGAGCTGCGCGACATCAACCTCCGCGCCGTCGAGCTGGCGCGCAAAGCGGCCGGCGATTCCGTCTACGTCGCCGGCGCGATCGGTCCGCTCGGCATTCGTCTCGAACCGTACGGACCGACCGCCATCGAAGAAGCGCGCGAGTTCTTCCGCGAACAAGCCAACGCGCTGCGCGAAGGGGGCGTCGATCTCTTCGTGCTCGAAACGTTCTCCAACATCAGCGAGATCGAACAGGCCATCGCCGCGATCCGCGAGATCAGCAACATTCCGGTCATCGCGCAGATGACGGTCGGCACCGATGCGCGGACGATCTACGGCGACACGCCGTCGCTCATCGCGCAACGCCTCGACGCCGCCGGCGCCGACGTGATCGGTCTCAACTGCTCCGTCGGTCCCGACGTCATGCTCGATGCCGTCGAAGAGATGACGTCCGTCTCCGCGAAGAAAATCTCGGCGCAGCCGAACGCCGGTCTGCCGCGCGACGTCGCCGGCCGCCAGATGTACATGGCTTCGCCCGATTACATGGCGAAGTACGCGAAGCGGCTGATTCACAAAGGTGTGAAGTTCCTCGGCGGCTGCTGCGGCACGACGCCCGAGCACATCAAAGTGATGGCCGACGCTGTCCGTCCGCTTTCACCGCGCCGCTCGTTCGTCATCGTCGATCGCGACCCCGCCAGCGAAAAACCGCGGGGCCAGGAGCCGGTCGCATTCGCCTCGCGCTCGAACTGGGGACGGAAAATCGCCGCCGGCGAATTCGTCACGACGATCGAGATCACGCCGCCGAAAGGTCCGAACGCCGACGCCATGATCAAGTCGGTGCACTCGATCAAGGAAGCAGGCGTCGACGCCGTCAACGTACCGGATGGACCGCGCGCGCAAAACCGGATGGGTGCGATCGCGGTCTCCGTGCTGCTGCAGCAGAAGGTCGGCATCGAGCCGGTCCTTCATTACTGTTGCCGCGACCGCAATCTCCTCGGCATGCATTCCGATCTGCTCGGATGCGCGGCGCTCGGCATCCGTAACCTGCTGCTCATCACCGGCGATCCTCCGAAGATGGGACCGTATCCCGACGCCACCGCCGTCTTCGACATCGACTCCATCGGGCTTACGAACATGGTGAACCTGATGAATCACGGACTCGATCTCGGCGGCAATCCGTTCGGCGAGCCGACGTCGTTCACGATCGGCGTCGGCGTGAATCCCGGCCATCTCGATCTCGATCTCGAGCTGCGCCGCCTCGACTGGAAAGTGAAAGCGGGCGCGGAGTATGCGATCACGCAGCCGGTCTTCGACGTCCGTCAACTCGAACATTTCCTCGATCGCATCGAGCCGATGAAATTGCCGGTGGTCGCCGGCATCTGGCCGCTGCTTTCGTATCGCAACGCGCAGTTCATGAACAACGAAGTGCCCGGCGTTTCGGTGCCCGACGACGTGATGGAGCGGATGCGCATCGCCAGCGAGAAGAGCAAAGAGCACGGCCTGCGCGAAGGCGTCGCGATCGCGCGCGACACGCTGGCGCAGGTTCGCGCACGCGTCGCGGGTGTGCAGGTTTCCGCGCCGCTCGGTCGTGTCGATCTCGCGCTGCAGGTGTTTGAGGGATTGGTCGAGAAACGCGTCAGCGCCTGACGACGACCGCGACCGACACATCATCTTCTGGCGGACGGCTTGCCGTGAATAGCCGCCATTCGGCGAGCAACGTCTCGACCACGGCCGATGCGGTTGCAGCCGGAGTCCAGCCGAGGATTGCTTCGACGTAGCTTTCTCCGAATTCGCGGCCGTTCGGGTTGCGCGCTTCGGTGAGACCGTCGGAATGAAAAACGAGCCGCTCGCCGGCGACGAGAGTTCCGGACAGCTCGTCCCACACCATTCCGCTTTTCACGCCGAGCGGATACGAACCGCGACCGATGTGATCGGCGACTTTCCCCGCGCGATCGATCTTCAACACCTGCGGATGACCGGCGATCGTGCCGGTGAATGACCCATCCGGCGACAGCAGCACGTAGCAGCACGAAAAGAATGATCGCGAGCCACCGGTGCGGCAGAGGATTCGATTGAGACTGCTGATGATCGACGCCGGCGCCGGATCGATATCGAGTTGTGTGCGGAACGCCGCGTGCGCGACCGCCATCACGAGACCGGCCGCCATTCCGTGTCCCGACGCATCGCCGAACAGCACCGCCATCCGGCCGTCTTCGAGCGGCACGAAGTCGTAGATGTCGCCGCCGACTGTATTCGCGATCAGATTGAATGCCGCGATCTCGAAGTGCTCGCTCTGCGCGGGATGTACCGGAATCAGATGCGCCTGCAGATCGCGC
>JAOBAU010000282.1 GCA_025463165.1 Acidobacteriota bacterium
AGAGGATCGTGCCGTCGGCCACCGGCGCGCCGACCGCCACCGCGTTCGTGAGGACGATGCGATGCGGTTCGATCGCGAAGAGCGAGTCGCTGACGATGGCGCGCCGATGATCGCGCGACAGACGAACCGTCACCGCATCCTGATCGTTCACGCGCGAAATCTCGACGACGCGTCCGACGACGATGCGATCTTCGACGACCGGATCGCCGTGCGCGAGCGGCGACGCGTCGCGGAAGACGATCGTCACTTTCACTTCGCCGCGATGGCGGATGTATCGTGCACCGATCCAGACGCCGAACGCGAGCAGGAGCAGGAGGAGAAACGCGGCGAGCTTTCGCATGGGCGAAGGGTACCAGCGGCGCGTGTTGACGTTTCGCTTTCGTTCCGACCTTGTGCTAAAACGCACGCTGCATTCAGCATCCCGAAACGAACTTTAAGGAGATACCGATGGCCGTAGAAGAAAGGGTCAAGTCAATCATCGTCGAGCAGCTCGGAGTCGACGCGGACGAGGTCACTCCGGACGCGTCCTTCGTCGAGGATCTCGGCGCGGATTCGCTCGACACGGTCGAGTTGATCATGGCGTTCGAGGAAGAATTCGGCGTTGAGATCTCCGATGACGAAGCAGAGAAAATCCGCAAAGTGCGCGACGCGGTCGAGTACATCGAAAAGCGCGCCAAAGCTCAATAAATCAGCTCTTTCGGATGTTCATAACGGTCAGCCGCGGTTAACGCGCTGACCATTTCTTTTTCCGGAGCCTTTCGCCTGCATGTCGGACAAACGCCGCGTCGTCGTCACCGGAATCGGCATCATCTCTCCACTCGGCATCGGTAACGAGCCGAGCTGGCAGGGACTCATCGAAGGCCGTTCCGGCATCGACACGATCACGAAATTCGACGCCTCCGCGTTCGCCTGCCGCATCGCCGGCGAAGTCCGCGGATTCGAGCCGGAGAAGTGGATCGAGAAAAAAGAAGTCAAGAAATCCGACACGTTCATTCATTACGCGATCGCCGCGTCGCAGATGGCGGTCGACGATGCCGGCATCGATACGAAGTCGCTCGACAGCGATCGCCTCGGCGTCATCATCGGCTCCGGCATCGGCGGCCTGCCGCTCATCGAAGAGATGCATCAGAAGATGCTCGAGCGCGGCCCGAGCCGCATCTCGCCGTTCTTCATCCCCGGCCTGATCGTGAACCTAGCCGCCGGCCAGGTGTCGATCCGCTTTCAGGCGAAGGGGCCGAGCTCCGCGCCGGCCACCGCCTGCGCGACCGGCTCGCACGCCATCGGTGACGCGTACAAGGTCATTCAAAACGACGAAGCGGACGTGATGTTCGCCGGCGGCAGCGAAGCGGTCGTCACGCCGCTGGCCATCGGCGGGTTCGCGGCGATGCGCGCGCTCTCGACGCGCAATGACGATCCGCGACACGCATCGCGTCCATTCGACCTCAATCGCGACGGTTTCGTGATGGGTGAAGGCGCCGGCATTCTGCTCCTCGAGGAACGCGAGCACGCCATCGGCCGCGGCGCGAAAATTTACTGCGAGCTCACCGGCTACGGCATGTCGAGCGATGCGTACCACATCACTTCGCCGGCCGAAGACGGCAGCGGCATGATGCGCGTCATGCAGCGCGCGATGAAAGATGCGGGACTGCAGCCGACCGACATCGACTACATCAACGCGCACGGAACGTCGACGCCGGTCGGCGACAAGACCGAAACGGTCGCCATCAAGCGGACGTTCGGCGAGCACGCTTACAAGCTCGCCGTCAGCTCGACGAAGTCGATGACCGGACATCTCCTCGGCGCCGCCGGTGGTCTCGAATCCGCGGTTGCCGCGCTCGTCGTCAAGCACGGCATCATCCCGCCAACCATCAACTACGAGACGCCCGATCCCGAGTGCGATCTCGATTACGTGCCGAACACTGCACGCACGCAGAAAGTGCGGCACGTGTTGTCGAATTCGTTTGGGTTTGGCGGCACGAACGCGACGCTGATTTTTTCCGCGCACGATGTATGAGGTATGAGCAATGAGGCATGAGTAACGAGTAGAGTCGCCTTTACTCATACCTCATCACTCATGCCTCATACCTTTCGACCTCCCTGGTGGCTGCGCTCGGCTCACGCTCAAACCGTGTGGGGCCGACTAACCCGTCCGCGCCGCCTCGTCCGCTTTCGCCGCGAAGTGTTGCCGACTCCCGACGGCGACGAGCTGATTCTCGATCATCTCGACGCGCCTGTGCGCGACGCGCGCTTCCGCTTCGTGCTGCTGCACGGACTCGAAGGAAGCTCGCATTCGGTTTACATGCAGGGCGTGCTGGCGACGATCGCGCGTCACGGCTTCGCGGCGACGGCGGTGAACTTCCGCTCCTGCGCACGCGATCCGGAAAACGTCGATCGCTCGATTCCGAATCGCACGCCGCGCTTCTATCACTCCGGCGAGACCGGCGACTTCGATCTCGTCGTACGCACGCTGGCCGCGCGCGAGCCGCACGTGCCGCTGCTGGCGTTCGGCGCATCGCTCGGCGGCAATGTGCTGCTGAAGTGGCTCGGCGAACATCCGTCGCAGCGCGAGATCGCCGCGGGCGCAACGCTCTCCGTCCCGTTCGACCTCGCCGCCGGTTCGAAGTACATGGAAAATCGCGCCGGCCGCTTCTATGTCGCCAGCTTCGTGAAGACGCTCGCGAAAAAGACGGAGTGGCTGCTCGAGCACTTCCCGGACATGCGCGACAAGGTATCGCTCGCCGCCGTGAAACGCGCGCGGACCTTCCGCGAATTCGATGATGCCGCGACCGGACCGCTGCACGGCTTCACCGGCGCCG
>JAOBAU010000316.1 GCA_025463165.1 Acidobacteriota bacterium
ACGACGCGCTGGTCGGGCGTGGCGTAAAGCGCGCCGCCGGTCGCGAGCAAGGGCAGTCGCTCGCGCGCGGCGAGGGCGGTGAGCATGTCGATGGCGGTTTCCTCGCTGCGGACGCGGTGCCGCTGGAGTTCGACGTGCAGGCGGTCGGGACCGAAGATGCGCTGGAGCGGACGCAGCGCGGCCTCGACGGCGTTCGCACCGCCGCGGGCCCAGGCGCGGCGCAATGGGCCGTCTTCGTCGCCGGTGAGCGCGACGAGGCCGTCGGCATACGCGGCGAGTTCGTCCCATGTCGCGAAGCACCGGCGCTTGCGGTCGCGCGGATCCTCCTCCGGCGCGAGACCCTCGGGGGCGAGCCCGGGCGGACGCGGCGTAAGCTTCGCGGTGCTGATGAGCCGGCAGAGATTCTGGTAACCCGTTTGGTTCTGCACGAGCAACGGCAGCACGCTGCCATCGGCGAGCGTGACCTCGGCGCCGACGATCGGGCGGATGCCGTGTTCGTTCGCCTTGGCATAAACCCGCGGCGCGCCGTAGACGCCATCGCGGTCGAGCACGGCGAGCGCGGGCAGTTCAAGCTTCGCGGCCTGTTCCGCGAGATGCTCGGGCAGCGAGGCGCCCCGCAGGAAACAGCAGCGTCTTCGCTTCCGACAGCGCGCGCGTGGCGATCGCGACCGGATCGCGGCTCTCGCCGATCTCCATGAACGGGACGCCGACATTCTTCGCGACAATCCGGAGCTGTTCGATTGCGGCGGGACGATAGACGTCGCACGGCACGAGCAGCGGACGGCGCCCGCGCGATTTCAGATGCAGCGCGAGCTTGCCGGACGTCGTCGTCTTACCGGAGCCCTGCAGGCCGACCATCATGATCACCGCCGGACTGCCGACGAGCGCGAGGCCGACTTCATTGCCGCCGAGCAGCGACTGCAACTCGTCGCGCACGATCTTCGTGACCTGCTGCGCCGGCGAGAACGCGGTGAGGACTTCCTGTCCGACGGCCTGCTCGCGCACGCGGTTCGTGAAGTCTTTGACGACTTTGAAGTGAACGTCGGCTTCGAGCAGCGCAACGCGGATCTCTTTGAGCGCGTTGTCGATGTGCCACTCATTGAGCGCCGCTTCGCCGCGGAGAGTCTTGAAGGTCCGGTCGAGCTTGTCCTGCAGGTTATCGAACATGGCTTCGTGATAAACGGTCTCGCACGGACGGCATTCCTGGTCCACCGTGCGGCCTGTCGCGCAGCCATCGCTCGAAGCCGCGCAGCGTGCGGAAACGGAGGTAGTCGCGCGACGCGCTGACTCCGCCGCGCGCCCAGTCGCCGCCGGTGATGACGATCGCGCCGCGCGAGCGGCAGAGCTCGACCACGCGGTCGAATTCGTTCGTCTCGAACGCCGTCGCCGAGCGCGCCGTGAACGCGACGAGACGCGGACGTGTCGCGTCGATCGCCGAGCCGAGCGCAGTCCACGGGAGATTCGCGCCGCGATAGTCAGTGCGCCAGCCGGATGATTCGAGCACGACACGCACGAGGCGAAGCGGCAACTCGTGATGTTCGTCGGGCGGACAGGCGAGCAACGCGAGGTTTCCCTCGCGCGCGGCGCGCGGGCGGAGAGCGTCGATGACGTCGCTGATCAGATACGACGCGCGATGCTCCTCGTCGACGCCGAGCTCGCCGCGCTCCCAGCGATCGCCGATCTCGCGCAGCGCGTCGCCGATGACGCGGTCGTAAAACACGGCCTGCTTCGCGAGCGAGTCGACGCGCGGCGTGGCCAGCTGGCGGATGGCGCGCGCATCGCCGGCGCGCAGGGCTTCGTAGAGCGTGACGTCGGCGGGCAGCAGTTCATGATCGAATGACGCTTCGTCGATTGGCGGCAGGCGCGCGGTGGAGAGTCCGCGGATTCGCGCGAAACGATGGATCGCTTCGAGCGTGTAGCGCCGATGCTTTCCCGGCGTCCGCACCGCTTCGAGCTCTCCCTCGTCTGTCCACCGTTTGATGCTCGACACGCTGACGCGAAAGGCGCTGGCGACCTCGGCACTCGTCCAGAGACGTTCATTCATTCGGTAAAAGACTACCTTGTTATCGCGGGATGATCGAGGCGCGGCGCGCCGTTATGCGTCATATGGCACTGGCGGCACTTCGTCTTCCGGAGAACGTCGCGGGCGACTTCTTCGTCGACACCAGCTGCATCGACTGCGACGCGTGCCGTCTCATCGCACCGTCGGTCTTTCACGACACCGGCGAGCAGTCGGCGGTTTTTCATCAGCCGGAAACGCCGGAGGAGTTGTTGCGTGCGCAGCAGGCGCTGATCACCTGTCCGACTGCATCGATCGGCGACGTCTCGAAGCGCGACATGCGTGCGGCGGTGGCGAGCTTTCCCGAACAGATCGATGGCGACGTGCACGTTTGCGGCTTCAATTCGGAGAGCTCGTTCGGCGCGTTCAGTTACTTCATCACGCATCCGAACGGAAACGTGCTGATCGATTCACCGCGCTTCGCCGGACCGCTGGTGAAACGGATGGAGGAGCTCGGCGGCGTGCGGCGGATGCTGCTTACGCATCAGGACGACGTTGCCGATCACGAGAAGTTCCACGAGCGCTTCGGTTGCGAGCGGGTGCTGCATCGCGACGATGTGCGCTCGAAAACAGCCGCCGTGGAACACCAGCCGACCGGACTCGAACCGGTTGAGATCGACGACGGACTGCTGATGATCCCGACGCCCGGCCACACACGCGGCCACGCCGTCTTCCTCTATCGCGACAAGTATCTCTTCACCGGAGATCACCTCGCCTGGAACGAGCGAACGAACCACCTCTACGCCTTCCGCAGCGCCTGCTGGTATTCATGGAGCGAGCAGATCGAATCGATGCAGCGGTTACTCGACTATCGATTCGAGTGGGTGCTGCCCGGGCATGGAAGGCCGGTGAATTTCAGCGCCGAGCGAATGCACGACGAGCTCGCGGCGTGTGTGGATTGGATGCGGACGAAGTCCTGAGTCCTTAGTCCTGAGTCCTGAGTGCTTGACCCACGATGCCACGGGCGCTGCTCACCGCGAAGTGCGTCGAGCACTCAGGACTCAGGACTAAGGACTCAGGACCAGAACCAGGGACTCAGGACTAAGATTTGCTCTCTTCGAGAGTCATGAGCCGTTATCTGACTCTCTTCAAACAAACGTTTTCCGAATTCGGGTCGGACAAGGTTCCGCGCCTCGGCGCGGCGCTGGCGTATTACACGATCTTCTCAATCGCGCCGCTGCTCCTGATCGCGATCTCGGTTGCGGGGATCGTCTTCGGACGTGAGGCCGTGCAGGGAAACCTTTTCGTCCAGCTGCGTGGCGTGCTCGGACCGAGCGCCGCGGAAGCGGTGCAGGAGATGGTGAAGAACGCGTCGAAGCCGAAGAGCGGCGTGGTCGGCACGGTCATCGGTCTCCTCACGCTGATCCTCGGCGCGTCCGGCGTGTTCGGCCAGCTGAAAGACGCGCTGAACACCATTTGGGACGTCAAGCCGAAACCAGCCGCCGGTGTCACCGGTTTCCTTAAAGAGCGCTTTCTCTCCGTGGCGATGGTGTTCGGGATCGCCTTCCTGCTGCTCGTCTCGCTCATCATCGACGCGGCCGTCGCGACCGTCGGCAAATTCGCGCAAACCCGCCTGCCGGGCGGCGAAGCGCTCTGGCAGAGCATCCAGCTGGCCTTTTCATTCTGCGTCGTCACCGTCCTCTTCGCGATGATCTTCCGCTTTCTCCCCGATCTCCGCATCGAATGGCGCGACGTCTGGCTCGGCGCCACGTTCACCTCACTCCTCTTCATCGTCGGGAAGTTCGCCCTCGGTCTCTACCTCGGCAAGGCCGCGGTCGGCTCGAGCTTCGGCGCGGCCGGCTCGCTCGTCGTGCTGCTGTTGTGGGTTTACTACTCTGCCCAAATTCTGCTGTTCGGCGCCGAGTTCACGCAGGTTTACGCGCGCTCGCACGGCAGCCTGAAAGAAGAGGCGGCCAAAGAAGAGGTAACGCCGAAGCGTGAAGAAGCTCCGGCTCCGAAGCCGATCGCTGCCACGCCGCAGGTGGCGTGGAAAACAGCGGAGCGCGGCGGCGCGGGAGTGGCGAAGATGGCGGCCGGCGGATTCGCGGGGCTCGTGCTCGGCACGCTCGTCGGCGGCGTCGCGGCGACGATGATGGTCGTGAAGTCAGTGAAGAAACTGATCACCTGAACAAACGAAAAACGCCTCCGCCCGTGATGGGCGGAGGCGTCGGATTCAATCGATCGATTTCCGGTTACTGCTGCGCAACGGTCAGCGACGCGTTGTTGTTGCCCGAGTTGCCGGCGATCACGTTGCTGCTGAACGCCGTCACGGTTCCGCCGTTGAGGAAGATGCCGTTGGTGGTGTTGCCGGTGATCATGCACTCGTGCAGACGGATCTGCGGAATGCCGCCGGCGTTACCGGCGAAGATGCCGTTCGCGTTGAAGTTCAGGTCGCAGCGGGTCAGGTTCGCTTCGGTGCTCGTCGCCTGGGCGAGCACGCCGCCGGCACCGTTGAAGTTGAAGCTCGAACCGGCTGCCGACATCTTCGTGTTCGTCGCGAGGTTCACACCGTGACCGACGTTCTGGTCGATCTGCGAGTTCTCGATGACGAGCAGCGGAGTGCCGGAGGTCGGGATGCTGCCGACGCCTTCCGTGTTGCTGCGGACGATCGAGTTACGGATCATCACGCGCGGTGAGTTTATGCCGCTGTCGATGAAGACGCCGCGGTTGAAGCCCCAGATCGCGCAATGTTCGATGTTGACGTTCTTGCCGTTGATGATGCGAACGCCGAATGTGCCGGGGTTCGCGGTCTGCAGCGAGCCGTTGATCGACAGGTTGCGGATCGTGACCGTGTCGGCCGCGCCGGCGGTGTTGACGGTGATGCCCGGGACGCCGGCCGCGAGGATCGACGCGACCACACCGTTTCCGTCGATGGTCAGCGGCTTGGTGATCGTCACCGTGCCGAAGCCACCCGGATCGAGCACGCTGATCTCACCGCCCGAAGCGGTCTTCGAGATTGCGCCCGCGAACGTCTTGCAGGGCGCCGTGCGGCTGCACGGGTTGACGTCGTCGCCGACACCGGAAACCCACGTACGCGTCGCCTGGGCGAACGCGCTGGTCGTCATGGCAAGCAGGAGAATGGCGAAAAGCGAAAGTTTCGAAGCGGTGCGAATCAAGGTAGCCTCCATCATTTGTTGGGTCAGTTACTTATGGGTGTCTGCAAACGAGACACGTATGCAGACAGTTCTTCTCGGATTGTGTTTGTACTAACCGATGGCCGCCATTATAGGTCCGAATCGGGCCGGTGTCGTGACGGAAGTCACTAAATAGACCTTTCCATGCCGGAGTTGCTTCGTCCGACGGCAGCGTGTTTGAATCCGCCTCCGTGGCCGATCCCGCTGAAACGACAAAATCACGCGTTCCATACGTAAAGGTCGCCATCGTTCTACTCGTGGTAGCGGGACTGATCGTTCTTTTCCGAATTCTACCGGTCAACGTCTGGATGAAGCAGTTTCAGCTGTACGTGCAGAGTCTCGGCGCCGCCGGCTACGTTCTCTATGTGCTCGCGTACGTCGTCTGCTGCGTCTTCTTCATTCCGGCCATCGCGCTGACGCTCGGCGCCGGCGCGATCTACGGCTTCGCCCTCGGCTCCGTGATCGTCATCATCGGCGGCACCCTCGGCGCGACCGCCGCGTTTCTGCTCGCGCGGACGATCTTCCGCAAGAAAGTCGAAGCGATGACGTCCGGCAACGCGAAGTTCCGCGCGCTCGATCGCGCCATCGCCAAAGAAGGGGCGAAGATCGTGTTCCTGATCCGCCTCGCGCCGATCTTTCCCTTCACCTGGGTGAACTACGCGTTCGGCCTCACCGGAATCAGCACGCTGCGATATGTCGTCGCCACGTTCTTCGGGATCATCCCGGTCACGCTCGCGTTCGTCTGGGCGAGCGCCGCCGCAACCGCCGCCGCCACCGGCAGCGCGAGCACGATGAAGATTGCGATCAACGTTGCCGGAGTCATCGTTGCGATTGGCGTCACGACGTGGGTCGCACGCATCGCCACGCAGGCGATCAAACGCGCCGGCGTCGACGCCTGAACCACGTCGAACGAAAAGCGCTGCCGCGCGAAAGCCCCCACGGAGGAGCCTCACGTCGTGAAGGCTATGCCTTGTACGCCGCGGCCCGTGGCCGCCCTCGTACGCAGCGGCCCGTGGCCGCCGCGATATGCTTACGATCCCACATTGGAGGCCTTTCAATGAGCAATCCCCTCGCGGAACTCGCCAAAGTCGGACAGAGCGTCTGGTTCGACCAGATGGAGCGCAAGCTCCTCACGTCCGGCAA
>JAOBAU010000327.1 GCA_025463165.1 Acidobacteriota bacterium
TTTCACGGCTCGACCACCGCGAACATTCACTTCCACGGCACGCACACGAATCCGAACACGACCGGGGACAACGTCTTCCTCGAGATCCTTTCGTCGCAGCGTCTCAAAGGCAATCCGATGGTGAAGCCGGGAGACGTGAAGCCGTGGTTCGACGGCTTCTTCAAACAGTGCGAGTCGGAGCTCGCCACGGCGCTGCCGCGCGAATGGCCGCGCAAGTGGAGCGATCTGCCGAAGGACTACACCGACGACCAGCGCACGAAGCTGAACAACTTCGACAACCAGGCCGGCACGATCAACAAAGTGTGGCCGGTCAACCAGAACGAGCTCGCCAACGGCGCGTGGCCGCAGTACTACATCGGCGCGTATCCGTATTGCTACCGCCTGCCGGAGCTCGCTGACGGCGTGACGCCTGCCGCGACTCCGACGATGTCGCACGAAGCGCACACGATGGGCGCCGGCGGCGCGGAGAGTCAGGGCAACTCGTACAGCCCATTCATGACCGAGGATCCGCCGCGGCTGCCGCTGCAGATGGGACAGGCTCCCGGCACGCACTGGTATCACGCGCACAAGCACGGCTCGACGACGATCAACGTCTCGAACGGCATGACCGGCGTGTTCATCATCGAAGGTGCGTCATACGACGACAAGCTGAACGACAAGTACGGCGCGCAGTGGACGCGCACGCAGCCGGTGCTCGCCATCACGCAGATCGGCGTCTCACCGAACCTGATGAAAGGCGCGGGACAGGATCGCGGTCCGCAGATGGGCGTGAACGGCCGGCTCAATCCGGTCATCACCATGGCGCCGGGCGAAGTGCAGATGTGGCGCATCGTCAACACGAACGCGCGCGCGGGCGTGCAGTTCAACGCGCCGCCGGCCGGCTTCCACTGGCGGCAGCTCGCGCAGGACGGCGTGCAGTTCAAGGATGTGAACTACAAAGCGAGCCAGGACAGACCGATCCTGCTCGCGTCGGGCAACCGCGCCGACATCCTCATTCAGGCGCCCGGCTCGTGCAGCGGCGCGAACTGCATGGTGCCGATTCAGGTGAACAACACCATCGATCCCGGCAACCTCAGCCCGCTCTTCACGCTTCTCTCCGTCAACATCAAAGGCACCGCGCCGAACCCGGCGATGACGTTCATCGATCCGGCGCCGAAGCAGCCCGACTTCCTCGCCGACATTCCGGCCAGCGCGGTAAGGTGAACGAAGGTCATCGACTTCGACACGGTGCCGCAGGTCTTCAACGCCGGCGTCGGTCCGCCGAAGCAGCCGGCCGCTATTCACAAGATTGACGGCAAGCAGTTCGACGGCGACGTAGGCGCGCTGGTGCGCCTGAACACGGTGGAAGAATGGACGGTGCGGAACTTCGCGCAGGACATTTCGCATCCGTTCCACATCCACATCAACCCGTTCCAGGTCGTCGAGCAGTTCAAGCCGGCCTCGACGCTCCCCGACGGCAATCCGATGTACATCACCGACGAAGGCGTGCGGAAGAGCGCGGCGCAGATCTATCTCGATCCGATGAAGCCGGAGACGTGGAAGTCGGCGACGCCGGCGTCGTCGAAAGACGCGATCTGGTGGGACGTCATGCCGATCCCGTCAGGCCTCGCCGCCACCGACGCGAAGGGGGATCCGATCAACGACGCCACCGGCAAGCCGATCGTCATCCCCGGCTACTTCAAGATGCGCAGCCGCTTCGTCGACTACGCCGGCTTCTACGTCATTCACTGCCACATCCTCGCGCACGAGGATCGCGGCATGATGACGGTCGTGTAAGTCGCGCCGTCGCAGTCGCCGTACTCGCACCACTGATTTGTGTTTGTAAGTGAGGGGGCGGGCGCTTCGCCCGCCCCTTTTACGCTCGCAAGCGATCCCGAAAACTCGCAACCTTCGCCTTGTTGCCACACCCCGACATCGAGCACCACTTCCGATGCCCCGCACGCGACGTATCAACGAAGAGCAGCGCGCAACCGTCACCGCCGCACTGAGCGATCCGCTCCCCACCACCAAACAATTCAATCGCGCTGCGAGCGATGATTGAAAGCAGCCCGCTCACCGTCTCCCGCGTCGAACGAATACCGCCCCTCTCCAGCCGCGGCGAAGGCGTCGCGACCGCCGCACATCGATTGAGCAGCGCCCGATCCACCTCGGCAATCGCGCGCTTCCTCGCACGCGCCAGCGCCATTCGATAGATCGCCTCGCGCAGCTTTCGCGCTCGCCGCAGTTCGACCGCCGTCACGCGCGGTTTCCGCGTAGCGACGCCGGCTAAAGCCAGCCAGCTCGCCAGGTCACCCGGCTCCGCGAGCAGCTCCCGCGTTTGCGCGCGCTTTCGTCCCGCCAGCGTCGCCGCGAGATCGAGCGCCACGTTCCGTCCGCGAAACCTGAAAGCCGTTTTCACGAATTTCATTGTAACCTGTTCAACAGGTTACCGGAGGGAATCATGAAACGGCTCTTCACGCTCCTCGCATTCACGTTCGCCATCAACGCTCACGCCGCCGACTCACTCACCGGAACATGGACGCTCGTCTCCGTCGACAACGTCCTCGCCGACGGCCGCGTCATTCATCCATACGGACCAAAACCTGACGGGATGCTCACCTTCGACGGCGCCGGTCGCTACTCGATCCTGATCTTTCGTCCCGGCCGCGCGCGCTTCGCGTCGAACGACAAGAGCCGCGGCACGCCGGAAGAGAATCAGGCAACCGTGCAGGGAACGAACACGCACTTCGGCCGCTATCGCGTCGACGCCGATTCGCACACGCTGACGTTCACGATCGAGCACGCGTCGTTCCCAAACTGGGAAGGAATCGAGCAGCGACGCGCCTTCGTCCTCGACGGCGACCTGCTCCGCTACACGGTTCGCACCACGACGACCGGCGGCACGGAAATCGGCGAAGTCACCTGGCGACGCGCGTCTCAGCTCGGCGGATCGTAGCGATATCCGAATCCGACAACGGTCGAGATCCGTTCCGAGCCGAGCTTCTTGCGCAGGTTCCTGATGTGCGCATCAACCGTCCGCGTCTCGATCTCATCCGACATGTGCCACACCTCGGACAGAATCCGGTCGCGCGAGATCACCGACCCACGATTGCGAATGAGCAGCCAGAGCAGCTCGAACTCTTTCTTCGCCAGCCGCGTTTCCTGCCCGTACCGATAAACGCGGAACGCTTTCACGTCGATGCGAATCTCGCCGTCGTCGTACGTCGACGGATCGTCCGCCGCCACACGCGCACGAC
The DNA here is from genome assembly GCA_025463165.1 of Acidobacteriota bacterium. Classification (GTDB taxonomy): domain Bacteria; phylum Acidobacteriota; class Thermoanaerobaculia; order Gp7-AA8; family Gp7-AA8; genus JAOBAU01. Next base: position 3,237 of record JAOBAU010000327.1, read on the forward strand.
GCGACACCGCCGCCACACGCGCGATCAGCTCGCGCACGCTGAACGGTTTCGAAAGATAGTCGTCAGCGCCGAGCTCGAGTCCCGTGATGCGATCGCGTTCCGAGCCGCGCGCCGTCAGCATCAGGATCGGGATGCTCGCCGTCGCCGGGTCGCGGCGCAGCTCGCGGCAGATCGTCAGCCCGTCGAGATCGGGAAGATTGAGATCGAGAATGACGAAGTCGGCGGCGCCGCGCTGTACCGCCGTCAGTCCGTCCTGTCCGCGCGAGAAATGCGACACCGTGTAGCCTTCGCGCTCGAGGTTCAGCCGCACCGTGAACGCGATGTCGTTGTCGTCTTCGATCAGCGCGATCTTCTTCATGGGCTGTCCGGCGCCGTGTGTTTGATCATCTTTCCTTCGACGAGATAGACAACCATTTCGCAAATGTTCGTGGCGTTGTCCGCCATCCGCTCGAAGTACTTGCCGATGAACGTAAGCCGAATGGCCGGCGAGATGTTTCGCGGGTTCTCCATCATGTACGTCAGCAGCGCCCGAAACGAATCCTCGGTCAGTTGATCGACGACGTCATCGTGGCGGATGACCTGCCGCGCCAGCATGGCGTCGCCGCGCACGAACGCGTCGAGCGCTTCGCGGACCATCTTCTGCGCGTTCTCGGCGAGCTGCGGCAGTTGCGTGACCGGCTTGAACTGCGGCTCGCGATTCAGCTCGATGACCCGCTCGCAAACGTCCTGCGCCAGATCGGCGATCCGCTCCAGCTCCGGCGTGATCTTCATGATCGTGGCGACGAAGCGAAGGTCGCTCGCCGCCGGCTGCATCTTCGCGATCAGCTCGATCGTTCGCTTGTCGATCGCCAGCTCCATCTGATCGATCTCGTCGTCACGCGCGATGACCTCTTCGGCCATCTTCGTGTCGCGGTCGAGCAGGGCGCGGATCGACTGGCTGATCGCGTCCTCGATCAGCGCGCCCATGCGAAGGAGCATGTCTTTGATGGCTTCGATGTCGTCGTCGAAGTGTCTGTGCATAGTCATCACCCACGCTCAGCCGAAGCGGCCGGTCACGTAATCCTCGGTCATCTTCTGTTTCGGGTTCATGAAAATCGTCTTCGTCTCGCTGTACTCGACGAGCTTGCCGAGCATGAAGAACGCGGTGCGGTCCGAGACGCGCGCCGCCTGCTGCATGTTGTGCGTGACGATGACGATCGTGAAGTTGTCTTTCAGTTCGTAAATCAGCTCTTCGATCTTCGCCGTTGCGATCGGATCGAGCGCCGACGCCGGCTCGTCCATCAGCAGAATCTCGGGATCGACGGCCAGCGCGCGGGCGATGCAGAGTCGCTGCTGCTGGCCGCCCGACAGCGCGAATGCGCTCGTCTGCAGGCGATCCTTCACCTCATCCCAAAGCGCGGCGCGCGTCAGCGACTTCTCGACGATCTCGTTCAGCTGCCGGCGATTGCGCATGCCGCCGATCTTCAGTCCGTACGCGACGTTGTCGAAGATCGACTTCGGAAACGGATTCGATTTCTGGAAGACCATGCCGACGCGGCGCCGCAGCTCGACCGCGTCCGTGCCGCCGCCGTAAACGTTCTTCCCATCGATCTCGATCAGCCCGTCGTGACGCGCGTCCGGGATGATGTCGTTCATCCGATTAATCGAGCGAAGGAACGTCGACTTGCCGCAGCCGGACGGACCGATGAGCGCCGTCACCTGTTTGTCGGGCATGTCCATCGAGATGCCGTGCAGCACCTTCGACGCGCCGTAGAAAAAATCGAAATCTCGGACGTGGATTTTCGTCATGGACGGTTCATCTTTTCCAGCCCTCGCACCGAGAGGCGGGCGAGGATCGAGAGTGTGAGGATTATGGCGACGAGCAGAAACGCGCCGGCCCACGCCTGGCGATGCCAGTCTTCGTACGGCGAGATCGCGTAGCTGAAGACCTGGACGGTGAGCGACGCGATCGGCTGCCCGAGGTTTGTGGACCAGAAGCGATTGTTGAAGGAAGTGAAGAGGAGTGGCGCGGTCTCGCCCGCAACACGCGCGATGGCGACGAGGATGCCGGTGAGAATGCCGGGAAGCGCCGCGGGAACGATGACGGTGAAGACGGCGCGACCGCGTGTGGCGCCGAGGGCGAGCGCACCTTCGCGGAGTCCGGCGGGAACGAGTCGCAGCAACTCTTCGGTCGTGCGCACGACGATCGGCAGCATCAGCAAACCGAGCGCGATGCCGCCTGCGATCGCACTGAAACGCTTCACCGGGAGCACGACGATTCCGTACGCGAAGATGCCGACGACGATCGACGGCACGCCGTTCATGACGTCGGCCGCGAAGCGGACGACCGATGAGAATTTCGTGTCCGGGTATTCGGCGAGATGAATCCCGCAGACGCAGCCGATCGGTACCGCGAAGAGCGCGGCGATGCCGATCAGGATCAACGTGCCGACGATCGCGTTCGCCATTCCGCCGCCCGGCTCGCCGACCGGCTTCGGCATCTCGGTGAAGAACGCGATGTTGAGCGCGCCGATCCCCTGCCGCAGCACGTAGAAAAGAATCAGCGCGAGCGGCACCAGCGCGAGCAGCACGGCGCCGGCGCAAAGCGTTTCGGCGATGCGCGACACGATGCGGCGACGCACCATCACGCTCACGCCGGCACCGCCTCGTCGGCGAGCATCGGCATCGAGATCGCTTTGCGGTTCGCGCGCGCTTTCATGCTCCAGATCAGCAGGCGCGAGATCATGTTCACGCCGATCGTGATGATGAACAGCAGCAGCCCGATCTCGATCAGCGCGTGCAGGTAAAGCTCATCGGCCGCTTCCGTGAACTCGTTCGCGATGACGGCCGACATCGTGTATTGCGGCGCGTACAGCGAGGCCGAGACCTGCGGGTTGTTGCCGATGACCATCGTCACCGCCATCGTTTCGCCGAGCGCGCGGCCGAAGCCGAGCATGATCGCGCCGATGATGCCGCTCTTGCCGTAGCCGACCGCGACCTTGATCGCTTCCCACCGCGTCGCGCCGAGCGCGTACGCCGCCTCACGCTGCGCGCTCGGCACGTTCTTCAGGATCTCGCGCGCGACGGACGACGTGAACGGCACGACCATGATGGCGAGGATCACCGCGGCGGCGAGCATGCCGACGCCGAGCGGCGGTCCTTTGAAGAGCGGAATCTTCTTTAGAAAATCGGGCGTGGCCAGCTCGAGCTTGCGGATGATCGGCACGAGCACGAAGACGCCCCACAATCCGTAAACGATCGAAGGAATCGCGGCCAGCAACTCAGTGAGATATGCGAGCGGCTGGCGCAGCATGCGCGGCGAGAGCTCCGAGATGTAGATCGCGATTCCGAGCGCGACCGGCGCGGCGAGCAGCAGCGCGAGCACCGACGAGTAGAGCGTGCCCCAGATGAACGGACGCGCGCCGAAGTCGCCGGAGACCGGATCCCACGTCGTGCCGGTCCAGAAACTGAAACCGAATTTGCGGATCGACATCGTCGACTGGCGCGTCAGCTCGAAGCCGATGCCGATGACGATGAGGAGCACCAGTGCGGCGACCGCGCCCGTCGCGAGACGGAAGAAGCGGTCGTCGCTCGAGCGGCGGGTCATTGCACCTGCACCTTCGCCAGCGCCTGCATTTCTTTGTCGATGACCGGCCGCGGCAGCGGCGCGTAATGCAGATCGGTCGCGTACTTCTGTCCGTCGGTCAGCGCCCAGCGGAGGAAGTCGGCCATGATCTTCGCGCGCACTTTGTCCTCCGCGTTTTGGTAGAGCAGGATCCAGGTGAACGACGCGATCGGATACGCGCCTTTGCCGTCGGCGTTCGTGATCGAGACGCGGAAGTCGTCCGGCATCGTCGTCGATGCGCTTGCGGCCGCGGCCGTGACGGAGTCGAGCGTCGCGGTGACGAACTCGCCCGCTTTGTTCTGCACGGCGGCGAACGGAATCTTGTTCTGCAGCGCGAAGATCAGCTCGACGTAACCGATCGCGCCGGGCGTCTGCTGCACGAGACCCGAGACGCCTTCGTTCCCTTTCGCGCCGACGCCGACCGGCCAGCTGACCGACGTCGCCACGCCGACTTTCTGTTTGTAGTCGGCGGAAGTCTTCGAGAGGAAGTCGCAGAAGATGTACGTCGTGCCGGAGCCGTCGGAACGATGCACGACGGCGATGTCGGTCGACGGAAGCTGCACGCCGGGATTGATCTTCGCGATGGCGGCATCGTTCCACTTCGTGATGCGGCCGAGGAAGATGTCGGCGAGGACGGGACCGGTGAAACGGATCTGCGAGGAGACGCCCGGGATGTTGTAGACCGGCACGACGCCGCCAAGAACTGTCGGGAAGTGGAGGATCGGAGCGGATGCGGCTTTGAGCTGCGCGTCGGTCATCGGACCGTCGGTCGCGCCGAAGAAGACGGTGCCGGCGCTCAGCTGCTTGATTCCGCCGCCGGAGCCGATCGACTGATAGTTGATCTGCACGTTCGCGTGCTGCTTGCGATATTCATCGAACCATTTCGAATAGATCGGATACGGGAAGGTCGCGCCGGCGCCGTTGATGGTGATGGCGTTGCCGGTGCTCTGCGCGGGCGCGGCCGCCGACTGCCGCGGCGTCTCCGCCGGCTTGCATGCGGCGAGCGAAAAAAGAAACGCGGCGACGGAGAGATGGCGAAGCAGTTTCTGCATAGCCGCCATTCTCCGTACGCCGCGTGAAGTCCGCTCCGGGACGAAGTAAATTCGGTGTGAAGTACTGCCTACTTCACCGTGTTCAGCGCCTGCAGTTCGAGCGCAACGACCTCGGCCGGCAGCGGCGCATAGCCGAGCTCGGGCGCGAACTTCTGGCCGGTCGTCAGCGCCCACTTCACGAAGTCCTTCATGATCGCGGAGCGGGTGCGATCGCTCGGCGACTGCTGCACGAGCAGCCACGTGAACGATGAGATCGGATAGACGTTCTTCCCCGGCGCGTTCGTGATCGAGACGCGGAAATCTTTCGGCATCTGCTTCGCCGCAACCGCGGCGGCGTTCGAAACGGTTTCCGTCGATGCGCGGATGAACTCACCTACCGCGTTCTGCACCGAGCCGTACGAGATCTTGTTCTGGATCGCGTAAATCAACTCGACGTAACCGATCGAGCCGGGCGTCTGCTTCACCAGTCCGGCGACACCTTCATTGCCTTTGCCGCCGACGCCGACCGGCCAGTTGACCGCGGTCGCAACGCCGACTGTCTTCCGGTAATCGGGAGAGACTTTCGAGAGGTAATCACACCAGATGTAGCTGGTGCCGGAACCGTCCGAACGATGGGCGACGGTGATGTCGAGGTTCGGGAGATTCACGTTCGGGTTCGTCGCTTTGATGGCGGCATCGTTCCACTTCGTAATGCGGCCGAGGAAGATGTCGGCGAGCGTTTTGCCGGTGAAGCGTAGTTCCGCGTTGACGTCGGGGATGTTGTAGACCGGCACCACGCCGCCGAGCACCGTCGGCAGATGGAGGATGCGAAAGCCGGCCGCGGTGATCTGCTCGTTCGTCATCGGGCCGTCGGTCGCACCGAAGAAAACGGTGCCGGCGCTGAGCTGGCGAATGCCGCCGCCCGAACCGATCGACTGATAGTTGATCAGCGCATTCGGATGCAGCTTGTTGTACTCACTGAACCACTTCGAATAGATCGGGAACGGGAACGTTGCGCCGGCGCCGTTGATCTGGACGTTCTGCGCGGCCGCGGTCATCGCGAAGAGCGCGACGACGAGAAGGACGATCAGTTTTTTCATGGTCTCTCCTTAGAAGTTGATGAGCATCTTCACGGCGTAGTTCGTCGTGCGCGGGACCGGCACGGCGAGGCCGCTGCGCTCGAGCGAGTCGTAGTCGAGCAGGAAGGCGGTGGTGACTTTGTTGAGGTTCGGCACCCAGTACGCGAGGCCGGCGATGTTGCGCTTCTGCTTCTGCGACGAGAAGGTGTCGTTCGGCGTGTAGTCGTCGTGACGAAAAAGAACTTCAAACCCGGTCGTGCCGAGCTTCGGCGTGACCCAGAACGACCACCCTTTCGAGTCGACGGTCGCTTTCGTACGCGACGTTTTATCGCCGGCGCGAACGACATCCAGTCCGGCGTTGACGAGCGGATGTTCGTACGTGATCTGTCCGAAAATGCGCTCGCGTTTCGCGTCCTGCACGTACGCGTCGTGATCGATGAACGCGGTCAGCCGCAATCCTTTCAGCAGCGTTCCGCCGAGCGGGAACGGACGAACGCTGCCGCGCACCATGAAGGCTTTCTCGTTGTTCGTTTCGGCCTTGCTGTAGCCTTCGCCGTTGTAAAAACCGCCGTGGATGTCGCCGTAGTTTCCCGGCAGGTTGTAATGTCCGGAGAGGCCGGCATCGGATGACGTCAGCAGTCCGGTGCGCTCCTGAAAAACCGAGCCCTGGAAGCGATAGCGATAAATCTGTTCGGTGTAATCGATGATCGGCGTCTGCTGCACACCGATACGGACCCACGAGCCTTTCGTCGTCCAGTCATCCAGGTTGAACTGCGCGAAGGCGTACTTGAGTCGGAACTCCTGGCTGCCTGCCAGCGACGCGCCACTACCGGTCTCACGCGAAACGTCCGGCGTGATCCGAAACGCGATCCAGTGATTCAGGTTGCCGGTAACGTTGATATATGCGCGCGGCACATTGAACGATGACGGACGAATGCTGTTGCCGTCGGCATCCTTCGTTTCAGGCGACTGCTGCACGGTGTAGTCAGCGAAAATCGTCGCGCCGATCTTGAACGACGGGGTGTCGTCCGGCGGCGTGTAGCCGGCGGCGGGTGTGACCTGTGCGAACGCGCTGCCGGAAATCATGACGCTCGCGAGCAACGCGAGCATGCGATTGAGCTTCATCTGCTAAGCCTCCTTGTTTGATCGGGAGGTTAGCGACCGGATATGCAGTCCGCGTGAAGCTCGGGGAAAGATCGTGACAAAACCAGGGACGACGGGGGCGCCTCCGGCGGGCGGCCACGGGCCGCTGCGTTTGGTTGGCGTACCTTTTCGCCTGGAACGTGTTGCGTGCGGCGCGGTGCTTTGCGCGGGTGGCCGTCTGCCGGAGGCGCTTCGTCAACTCGCGGGCTTTGTCGTGATTGTCCTGGCGTTGTTCGCGCGGGTTGTATCGATGCGTGTCACGAACGGGTCGACCGTGACCAAACGCGGCGCCGTGCCGGTGATGAACGTCAGCTCGTTTGTTCCTTCGTGCAGCACGACTCTTTCCGTCTTGTCGTCGAGGGCAATCTCAATCTGTTCGCGGAAGGGCAGCGGCGTTTCTACGCCTCTTCGTGTGGCTTTGCGTTTTGTTGCGCTCACCTTGACTTGCACGTCGAAACGGCCGTCGATGCGTTTGGACGCGACGGCCGATTCGATCGCAAAGTCGTAGACGATGATCTCGCGCATCCACTGGTCAACTAATGGACGATCTTCGTTCGGTACCGCGGCGCGCAGCGCGTTTGCGAGGTCGTTGCTCGTCGCGAATTTGCCCGGGCCACTGTGCTCCTCGAGGAAGGCTCGCAGCGCGTGGAACATCGGCTCGTCGCCGGCGAGATCGCGGATGCCGTTCATCACGACCGCACCTTTGCCGTAATAGACGTACTGCTGATTGGCGACGTCGACGAGCGGCACTTCTTCGTCGTTCTCGGCGGCGCGGCCGGCGAGGTAGTTGTCGTTCTCGAACTCCAGCAGCTGACGCGCGGCATCGCGTCCGTACTTTTTCTCGATGATCATCAGCTCCGCGTATTTCGTCAGCGACTCGACGATCGCGGGTGCGCCGCGGCCGGTGATGGCATCGATGCGATAGCCCCACCACTGATGCGCGACTTCGTGCGCGACGCGCCGCGTGACGAGGTCGACGCGGGCGGGATCGCGCGCGTCGATGAGGAAACTCCGTCCTTCATTGAAGAAGAGCACCGACGGCGTCGCGTAACCGGCGAACGGCGCGTGCGCCGGCGCTTCGACCAGCCGCAGGTCGCGATGCGGATACGGTCCGAAGCGCTGCGTGAAGAGCGCGAGCGATGAAGTCGCGGCATCACACATCCGCGCGACGTTCACCTCGTGGCCGGGATGGTAGTAGACGGCGACGTCGATCGGCTGCCGCGCGCAATGCTGCACGTTGTAACGCGCCGACGCGATCGCGAAACGATTGATGACGAGCGGCTCGGCGCGATAGCGGAAAAAGCGCCGGCCGTTCTCGCGCCATTCGCGCTCGAGGTGTCCGGGGCCGACCGCAATCTGATCGGGCGAGGTCGAGATCGTCGTCGACAACTTCACCCAGTCGGCCGCCGCTTCCTCTTCTTCATCGCCGTGCGTGTCGTCCCGCACCACTTCTTCGACCGCCGGCAGTCCGTAGCGCGCGCGTTCTTTGCGATCCTGCAGCTCGTACGTCGCGCGGTAACCGATGCTCGGCATGATCCGGAAGCTCATCAGGTACGAGCCGTTGTGCACGATCGCGTTCTCGCCCGCGCCGTCTTCGAAGCCGCGCTCTTCGAGCGTGAGGTCGTAGTGAAGCGTCGTCGATGCGCCGGCAGCGAGCGGCTGCGCGAGCTCGAAGCGATACATGCCGAAGCGTGCGTCGGCCGATGCGAGTCGTGCGCCGTCAACGGAGAGCGCAACGCGCCGCGCATCGCGGCGGACGGAAACGAACATCATCGACAGCGGCCCGTTCGTCGAGTTGATCAATCGATACGTGCCGTGCGCGCGAACGCTCTGCCGTTCCGGCGCGAGATCGAACGCCGCATCGATCTCGGCGATGCGTGGACGCGGTGCTTTCGCGAATGGGCCATACGTTTTCTCGTACGCCGCTTTCCAGTCGTTCACCTGCCCGGCCGTTTCGTTTCGATTGACGATGTCGGTGTTGTAGTAGATCCAGCCGCCGATGAGGGCGATCGGAATGAGCAGCGCCGCCGCGAGCTTCGAGCGCGACGCGAGCACGAGCCGTTCGCGAATGCTCCGGCCGCTGCGCCGCCACATGCTCGACGCGATAACCGCTGCGGCGAATCCGACGACGAGCCAGAGCAACATGAACCAGTGGAACGCGACGGCCGAACGATCGAAACCGTTCAGCTCCGAGTAGCCGGGCATCGCCGCGGTACCGAAACGCCACAGCCGATTGTCGAGACCGATCGCGCCGCCGATCCGCGTGCAGATGACGAAGAGCAGCGTCGCCACCATCCCGACGTGACGTCCCGGACTGACCGCGTGAATGAGCGCGAACGCCATCGCCAGCGCGACGAGCGGCGCGCCGGTGAAGTACGCGAATGCGAGATAAAGATGCGGCTCGAATCGGAACCACCCGTGCGCGATCTGCACGATCACCGCGGCGACGATGCTGCATCCGATCAGCGATACGACGAGCGTGACGAGCGCCGCGATCTTCGCCGCGATGATCTCTGAGCCACGCAGCGGCGCGCTCTCGGCGATGCCTGCGAAACGGAAGCGCGCCTCGCGCCAGAAAATCTCCGCCGCGAACCAGATCAGCAGCAGCGTCGCCATGATCGACAGCGGCTGCTGCAGCGCCCGCGTCGTCAGCGCGGTGGTCGGGTAATAGAGCGAGCCGTATTCGGCGGCCGTGATCGACGAAGCGACTTCGGTGATCGAGAGCAACGTCCACGCGACGAGCAGGAGGATGAATGGCACGCTGCGAAGGAGCAGCGATCGCTCGATTTTCGCGGAGGAGCGGAAGGCGGCGAGCCACGGCCACGAGTCGCCCCGGCTGCTTTGGCTGTTCCAGTTCCAGTGTGGGGACGGGCGCTTCGCCCGTCCTGTGGCGGCCGAAGCGGCCGCCACCACACCACCCCGCGACGATCGCTTCGGTGTCACCTGAAACGCGAAAATCTTCGTCAGCAGCGCACCCAGCGCCACCGCAATCCCCAGCCACGCGGCGCGATTCAACAGCAGCGTTCCGGTCAGCGACACGACGCGCGTGTTCTTCTCCGCGATCGTCCAGAAACGCGTCTGCTCGAAAAATCCCGACAGCCCGAACGGATCGAGCAGCGCCACCCACGCACCGCTCGTCGCGCCCGGCGCGGAGCCGGCCATCAGCGGCGAGTTCGTCAGCGCGGCGGCGGCGAAGTACAAAAAATAAAGCAGCGCCGCGGCGACATACGTCGCGACCGCGCTGCGCGTCATCACCGCGACGAAAAACAAAATCGCCGTGATGAAGAGAATGTTCGGCACCGCGAAAAGCAGGAACGCCTGCGCGTACGCGAGCGGTGAGATCGGTCCGACGCGCTCGGCGTCGATCCACGGCATCCGCGTCGCGAGCATCATCCCCGGCACCGCGAACGCCATCGCCGTCAGCGCCGCCGCATACGCGCCGGTGAAGCGCGACGCGACATACGCGACGCGTCCGACCGGAGTCGTGAAGACGATCTCCTCCATCGCGAACTCGGAATCGCGCAGCACCGCGTTCGACGCGAAGATCGCCACGGCGAACGCGGCGAAGAGCGACAGCAGCGCCAGCGATTCGGTGATCAGAAACGGCGACGTGATCAGCACGTTGCCGGGGCCGAAGCTCGTCGCCGCGATCGCGAATCCCAGCAGAAAGAAAAGGGCCGCGGCGGCGAGGAACGACGCCTGGCGCGTGTGATAGCGCCACTCGAATCGCAGGAGCTCTCTCAGAGCGCGCTCCCCGAAAGAACCGAAAAGTAAACGTCCTCCAGCTCCGGCGGCACCGCTTCGAATCCGCCTTCCGGCCGCGCGTCGGCGAGCACGTTCACCTGCGTCTGGCCGGCGAAGAGTCGCGTCGAGATCACCGTGTGCGCTTTTTCGTATTCAGGCAGCGCCGCCTTCGCGATCGTCTTTCGCCACAGCTTCCCGCGCAGGCTTTCGATGACGCGCGACGGCTCCCCTTCCATCAGCACGCGGCCGCGCGCGAGGATGGCCATCTTCGGACAGAGATCGCTCACGTCTTCGACGATGTGCGTCGACAGCAGCACGACCGCCCCCTCGCCGATCTCGCTCAGCAGGTTATGAAATCGATTGCGCTCCTCGGGATCGAGTCCGGCCGTCGGCTCATCGACGATGATCAGTCGCGGCTTGCCGAGCAGCGCCTGGGCGATGCCGAAACGCTGCTTCATCCCGCCCGAAAACGTGTTCACCGCTTTCTTCCGAAACTCCCAGAGGTTCGTCAGCTGCAGCAGTGCGTGAACCTGTTCCGTCCGCTCGGCGCGATTGGTCAACTTCTTGAGCATCGCGATGTGATCGAGCAGCGCGAGCGCCGAGATGTTCGGGTAGACGCCGAACTCCTGCGGCAGGTAGCCGAGGCGGAGGCGAAGCTCGTGCGGGTCGCGGCGAACGTCGATGCCGTCGAGTGACAGCTCG
>JAOBAU010000344.1 GCA_025463165.1 Acidobacteriota bacterium
TAAAGCAGGAACTTGATCGTCGAGATTTTCGAGATGCCGATCACTACCGCGCAGGTGCTCCGCAGTCCGTACAGCCACTGCGTGATGAAGATGGCCGGCGCGCCGTAGCGCTCGAACATCCGAATCCCTTTCCCGAAATGGTTCTTCATCTTCGGGAAACGGTCGAGGATCTTCACCCCCTTCGCGCGGCCGAGCCAGAACCAGGCGACGTGGCCGGTGTAGGAGCCGAAGAACGCCGTGATCACGACGAAGATGAAATCGAGATGGCCGCGCTCGGCAAAAAAGCCGGCCATGACAAGGATGGTCTCGCCCTCGAGAAATGTCCCGAGGAAAACGGCGAGGTAGCCGAACTTCTGTAGAAGGATCTCGGGAGACATCGAGCTCGACAAAAATGCAAGATTCGGGGCGGCCTGAAATTTCAGGGCGGAAGCGTAACATTGGACGCTATCGGAGACTCGTGATGAAACAGCTAGCGATCGCATGCTGCCTTCTTCTCGCCGCCGGCGTGCTCAGCGCTGACGAAGCAAAGAAACCGGAGACGAAGAAGGCGGAGCCCGCTCCCACTGCTGCAGCATCGGCGCCCGCTCCCGCGCCGATCGTCTCGACGCCGCCGAGCGCCAACGACTCGCCGCTCGTCGCGGCCGCGAAGAAATCGAAGCGCGGCAAGGCGAAGCCGGGAACGGTCATCACGAACGACACGCTCTCGAAAACGGGCGGACACATCACGCAGGGCGAGAAACTTCCCGATCTGCCCGCGCCTCCTCCGCCGCCGAAACCGAAACCGGTCGATCCGATGGCCGCCGAATACGCGCGCCGCGCCGAAGCGGTGAAGAAGCAGGCCGCGGAGAAGAAGGCGAAAGAGGATGCGCAGAAGAAGTCCGATGCGGACCGCGCCACCGCCGCGACCTTCGATGAGTCGCTCGACGAGCGTTTCGACGATCCGGCCGCAGCCGAGCACGCCATGCAGGAGAATCCGGCCAACCAGCCGCCGGCGACGCAGACACAGAAGCCGCCGATGTAGCGTTAACGCGCCGACTCGGCTTTCAGCGAGCGCGACATCAGCCGCTGGATCGCGGCGCGCGGCGACTCCTTCTCATAGAGCACGCGGTACATTTCCTTCGTGATCGGCATCTCGATGGCGTGCTTTTCCGCCAGCTCTTTCGCCGACTTTGAGGTTTTCACCCCTTCGGCGATCAGGCGCGTTTCGGCGAGGATCTCATCCAGTCCTTTGCCGCGGCCGAGTTGCACGCCGACGCTGCGGTTGCGGGAAAGCGAGCCGGTGCAGGTCAGCACGAGATCGCCCATGCCGGCGAGACCGGCGAAGGTTTCGAGGCGTCCGCCGAGTGCGATGCCGAGTCGCGTCATCTCGTGGAGACCGCGCGTGACGAGCGCGGCGTTCGTGTTGGAGCCGAGGCCGAGACCCTCGAGCACGCCGGCGGCGATGGCGATCACGTTCTTCAGCGAGCCGGCGATCTCGACGCCGACGACGTCCGTCGTGCTGTAAAGACGAAACGACGCGCAGGAAAAGACCTGCTGGATCAGCTGTGCGAACGCCGCGTCGTGCGACGCGACCACCGCCACCGTTGGATCGCCGCGCGCGGTCTCGAGCGCGAACGTCGGACCGGATAACGTCGCGAATGTCGCCAGCGAATCGCCGAGCACGGCCGCGGTCACTTCCGACATCCGCTCCAGCGTCTGGTTCTCGATGCCCTTCGTGCCGGAAACGATATTCACCCGACCGGTGATGTGCGCGCGAAGATCGGTCAGCACGCGGCGGTAGTGATGGCTCGGCACGACCATCAGCATCGTGTCGCTCCACTCCGCCGCCTCGGCCAGCGAATTCGTCGGACGGATGTTCGGCTCGAGCGCGATGCTCGGCAGATAGAACGCGTTCGCGCTCCCGCCGTGCATCGCTTCCGCGACTTTCGGATCGTGCGCCCAGAGCAGCACGTCATTGCCGGAACGCGCGGCGACGGTCGCCATCGCCGTGCCGAACGAGCCGGCGCCGATCACCGAGATTTTCAAGACGGATCCCGCCGCTCGCCCATTCGTCGTTCCGTCCCCTGCGTCAGCCGCGCGATGTTCGAGTGATGCTTCGCGATGATGGCGATGGCGATGAAGATGCTGAGCACGACCGACCAGAACGGCGCGTGCACGAGGTAATGCAGAAAGATCGGGATCGATGCGGAGCTGAGCATCGACGCCAGCGACACGAAGCGCGTCGCGATGAGCACGATCAGAAAGACGATCACGCCGGCCGCAATCGTCATCGGCTCCATCGCCAGGAACGCGCCGGTCGCCGTCGCGACGCCTTTGCCGCCATGAAAGCGGAGCCACACCGGAAACATATGCGCGAGCACCGCGATCAGCGCGGCGAGCGCGATCCAGAATGACTGCGAGTGCCACGGCGACGCGTCAGTCGCAATCGGCAGCGGCCACTCGGGACGCGACACCAGCCACTTCGCGAGCGCCACCGCGCCGTAACCCTTCGCGATGTCGAGCATCAGCGCGATGATCCCCGGCAGCTTGCCGAAGGTACGCGCGACGTTCGTCGCTCCGACATTGCGCGAGCCATGCTTGCGAATGTCGGCGCCGGCGACGATCCGAACGACGAGGTAACTGAACGGAATCGATCCGATCAGATACGCCGAGAGGATGAGCGCGGCCGGAAGCATGAGGCGCTCATTGTACCCACGTGCCTAAATCTCTTCGAATGCGTTCTCCACATCGGCGATCAGATCTTCGATGTCTTCGATACCGACGGAAATGCGCACCAGCCCCGGCGTGATGCCGAGCCGCTTCCGATCTTCGATCGGCACCGACGCATGCGTCATCGTCTCCGGATGCGAGATCAGCGTCTCGACGCCGCCGAGCGATTCGGCCAGCGAGCAGAGACGAACGCGATCGAGGAACTTCTTCGCGTTTTCGTGCGAGCCGAGCTCGAACGAGATCATCGAGCCGAAGCCGTTCATCTGCTTCTTCGCCAGCGCGTGCTGCGGATGATCGGCCAGCCCCGGGTAATAGATTTTCTTCACCTTCGGATGGTTGCTGATGTAGTTCGCCATCGCCATGCCGTTCTCTTCGTGGCGCTTCATCCGGACGGCGAGCGTTTTCGTTCCGCGCAGCACGAGCCACGAATCGAACGGCGAAAGGATCGCGCCGACCGCGTTCTGCAGGAAGCCGATCTTCTCCGCGATCTCATCCGAGTTGAGGATCACGACGCCGCCGACGGAATCGGAATGGCCGTTGAGAAACTTCGTCGTCGAATGGACGACGATGTCGGCGCCGAGCTCCAGCGGCCGCTGCAGATACGGCGAGCAAAATGTGTTGTCGACGACGACCAGCGCACCGGCGGCATGCGCCACTTCCGCGCATGCCGCGATGTCGGTCAGCGTCATCATCGGATTCGTCGGCGTCTCGAGGAACACCAGCTTCGTGTTCGGACGAATCGCTTTGCGCACCGCATCGATATTCGCGGTGTCGACGTAATCGAACTCCAGTCCGTAACGCGTCAGCACTTTGCTGAAGAGACGATACGAGCCGCCGTACATGTTCTCGCCGGCGATGACGTGATCGCCGGACGATAACAACCGAAAGACGGTGTCAGTCGCCGACATCCCCGATGCGAAACAGAAGCCGTGTTTGCCTCGTTCGAGTGCGGCCAGATTCGCTTCCACCGCCGAGCGCGTCGGATTTTTCGTCCGCGCGTATTCGTAACCTTTGTGCCGTCCGAGCTCCGGCTGCACGTAGGTCGACGTCTGAAAAATCGGGACGGTGACGGCGCCGGTCTCCGGCTCCGGTTCCTGTCCGGCGTGGATGCAGTCAGTCGAGAATCCCATCGATTTGTCCTGTGGTCAGTCGGCGTGATCCGGCGCGGCCGGCTTCGCCCACTTCGTGTAAATCCCCTTCGACATATAACGCTCCGCGGCGTCGGGGATGAGAGTGACGACGCGTTTGCCGCGTCCGAGCTTGCGCGCGACTTCCAGCGCCGCGGCGACGTTTGCGCCGGCAGACGACGCGCCGAGCACGCCTTCTTCCTGCGCGAGCCGTCGCACCATCGCGAACGCCGGCTCGTCTTCGATCATGATCACGTCGTTCGCCAGCGACATGTCGAGCACCGGCGGAATGAACGAGCCTGCGCCGATCCCTTCCACTTCATGCGGACCCGCTTCGCCGCCTTTGAGGATCGAGCCCTGCGGCTCGACGACGTAGCATTCAACATTCGCATTGCGCTCGCGCAAATAGCGCGCGACACCGGTGAACGTGCCGCCGGTTCCGGCGCCGGCGACATACGCGTCGACGCGGCCTTCCATCTGGTCCCAGATCTCGGGCGCGGTCGTTTCGTACTGCGCTTCGGTGTTGAACGGATTCGCGAACTGCTGCGGGATGTACGAGTCGGGGA
>JAOBAU010000346.1 GCA_025463165.1 Acidobacteriota bacterium
CGCGCACCGGCAGTTCTGCCGACGCCGATCGGACGCATCGCCACGTCGTTCGACTCACGCGCGCGGCGCCGAGCGTCGACGCGCTGACCGGCGCGGCGATCACCGAGATCGAGTGGAGCGACGCCGACGCCCTCCCGTTCCCCCTCTGCATCTCGGCGACGATTCGCGACAAGGACGGTGCGCCGCTCTTTCTGTCGGACGTGACCATTGCACTCGGAAATCTCGTCATCGCCGATCATGGCGAAAGCGTCCCGGACGTGCTGGGCGTCGTGCCCGAGCCGCGACTCTTTCGGCCGCCGGCCGCGAGCGGAGATTTCTGCGAGCCGTCCGGTGCGGTGGCGGTGTTGCCGCGTTTCTCTCCCCGTTTGCATGCGGCGCCGCTGACGCAAAGCGCGCCGCTCGACGCGACGTCCGCGCATTCGGTGCTGCACTGGCCGATCGACGACGTGCTGCCTTCGATCTCGCTCTTCTCGCCGGACGGCGCGGGACTGCGGAACTGGGAACCGCGTCACGACCTGCTCGAAAGCGAATCCGACAAGCCGCATTTCGTCGCCGACGTTGAAGACGACGGCTTCGCGACGATTCGTTTCGGCGATGGTGATTACGGCTTGCGCCCGTCGTCAGGAACTCCGTTCTCGGCGACGTATCGCGTCGGCAACGGGATCGCCGGCAACCTTGGCCCCGATTCGCTGACGCACATCGTCAGCAGCAACACCGACATCAACTTCGCGTGGAATCCGCTCGGCGGCGCGGGCGGCGTGGAGCCGGAAGCGATCGAGCATGCGCGGCGGGCGGCGCCTGTCGCGTTTCGCACGCAGGAGCGCGCGGTCACCGAGCGTGATTACGCCGAGGTGACGGAACGACATCCGGCGGTCGATCGCGCGGCCGCGACGTTCCGCTGGACAGGCAGCTGGTTCACCGTCTTCGACTCCGTCGATCGGCCCGGCGGGCTCGAAGTGGATGACGCGTTCCGCGACGTCATCCGCACACACGTCGAGAGGTATCGCGTCATCGGCAAAGACGTTGAAGTCCTGTCGCCGCTCTTCGTTTCGATGGAGATCGCGTTGTCGATCTGCGTTCGTCCCGGCCACTTCCGCGCCGAAGTGGAATCGGAGCTGCGCGATCTCTTCACGGCTGGCATGCGCCGCGATGGACGGCCGGGGTTCTTCCATCCCGACAACTTCACGTTCGGCGAGCCGGTGATCATGAGCCGTGTCATCGCCGCGGCGGCAAACGTGGAAGGCGTCGACGCCGTCGTCATCGATCGCTTCCGCAGACAGGGACAGCCGCGCACCGATGCGCGCGATACAGGCGTCCTGTCGCTCGGCCGGCTGGAGATCGCAAGGCTCGAAAACAGTCGCAACTTTTCCGAGCACGGTTCGCTGACGCTGACGATGCGAGGCGGCGTATGAGCGGCTGCGCGTGCGGCTGCTGCGCGGGCGTGCATCAGGAAACGCCGCGCGTCACGTCGAACCGTCACGGTCTTTCGGCGATCGTCTATCGCGCCGGCGATTACCCGTCGTTCATGCGCAGCATGCTCGGCACGATCGCCGGCACATCGCGGCTGCTCGATGACGGAACGAGCGATTTTCCGCTGACGCGCCTCACGCGCGATCGCGATGATTTTTCGATCGCGCTGCTCGATGCGTGGGCAACGAGCGCCGACGTCCTGACGTTTTACCAGGAGCGGATCGCGAACGAATCGTATCTGCGCACGGCCGGCGAACGGCTCTCGGTCGTCGAACTGACGCGGCTCATCGGCTACAGACTTTCGCCCGGCGTCGCGGCCGGCGCATGGCTCGCGTTCGCGGTTGACGATTCAGAAGGCGCGCCCGGGCACGTGACGCTCGACGCAGGAACGAAAGTGCAGAGCGTGCCGGGACAGAACGAAGTGCCGCACACGTTCGAGACGGCGTCGCTGCTCGAAGCGCGCGCGGAGTGGAATGAGCTGACGCCGCGCCGCAACTCGGTGCGCATTCCGAAGCAGGGCGACACGTCGATTTACTTTGCCGGTACGTCGACGAATCTTTCCGTCGGCGACGGGCTGCTGTTTTTCAACGACGACGCGCACGCTGATTTCCGGCGCGTCGCGAGCGTCTCTCCCGATTTCGACAACGCACGAACGCTCATCACGTGGGGCGATGGCCTCACGTCGGCGGTGACGGTGAGTGGAAACGCGAAGGTGATCGTCTACGCCTTCCGCGTGCACGCCGGGCTTTTCGGTCACAACGCGCCCGACCCTCGAACGTTGTCGGGCGATACGCGCAGCGCGTTCAACAACAGCGGCGACCCCGACTCGAAGATCACTACCGGAAACGAGTGGGAGTTTCCGATTGCCGGCGCCAAGATCTTCGTCGAGGGCGAGCAGCTCGCAATCCGGCCCGGATCCCTCGCGATCCTTCGCGCCGGGACCGACACGCAGCAGTTGTTCAAAGTTACCGCCGTCAGTCAGGTGACGAAAGCATCGCGCGCCATCTCGGGCAAAGCGACGCAGCTCGAGTTGTCGGGAAGTGCGGAGGCTTTCCAGGGCGAGAAGTACCGCGGCACGGTCGTCTTCGCCGCGAACGAAGAGCTCCCGCTCGGCGAGGCACCGCGATCCGATTCGCTCGCGCAGAAGATCGAGCTCGATCGCGCAATCACGCCGCCGGCGATCGGCCGCGCCGTGCTGATCAGCGATGCCACCGGCAGTGTCGTCGAGCCGGCCACGATTGCCTCCGTCGATACGACGAGCGATCCGCTGCACACGACGATCGGACTCGCCGCGCCGCTCGTCAATGCATTCAACGTTGCGACCGCTCGCATCTTCGCGAACGTCACTTCCGCCACGCACGGCGAGACGTTCCGCGAGACGCTTGGCAGCGGCGATGCGTCGACGCCGTTTCAGAGATTCGCGTTGTCGCACGCACCGCTCACGTACGTGCATTCGCCGTCGGATGCGACCGGCGCCGCGTCGACGCTGCAGCTCTTCGTAAACGACATCGTCTGGCACGAGCGGCCGTCGCTGTATGGCGCCGCGACGAACGAGCGTACGTTCGAAACGCTGCGCAACGCCGATGAGAAAACGTTCGTGCAGTTCGGTGACGGCAAGACCGAAGGCGCGCCGGTGCCGACCGGTCACGACAACGTCCGCGCGATTTATCGGACCGGCATCGGCAGCGCGGCGAACGTTGCGGCGCACACACTGACGATCCTGATGTCGCGGCCGCTGGGTCTCGACGGCGTCGACAATCCGCTTCCCGCAACCGGTGGCACCGATCCGGAGTCGCTGTCGCGGGCGCGCGAAAACGCGCCGGGAAAGGTGCGCGCGCTCGATCGCGTCGTCTCTCTTCGCGACTACCAGGATTTCGCCGCGACGTTCGCCGGGATCACGAAGGCGATCGCGACGTGGTCGGTGGCCGGCCGCGAGTACCAGGTATTTCTCACGGTTGCCGGAACGAACGGCGCGACGTTTGGACCGGGCGACGCGACGATCACCGCGCTGCGCGGCGCACTCATCGCCGCCGGCGATCCGTTCGTTCCGCTTCGGATCGCGTCGTATCTGCCTGCTCCGTTCAACGTCGCGGCGAAGGTCGGCATCGAAACCGATCGCGTCGCTGCCGTCGTCTTGCAGGGCGTTCGCGACGCGCTGGCCGCGGCGTTTTCATTCGACGCGCGCGCATTCGGTGAAGCGGTCGATCTCTCCGATCTCGTGGCGGTGATCCACTCGGTCGCAGGGGTTCGATCCGTTGACGTCGATCTCCTCTATCGCAGCACCGGATCTCCGGCGCGCGAAGAGCGGCTCGGCGCCGCCAAGCCGCGCCAGTTTGCGAACGGCGCGTTGCAGGCGGCCGAGATTCTCATCCTCGATACCGCGACGATCACGGAGGCGAAATGACGACGTCGTTTGATGCCGACCGCCTCATGGAGCTGCTTCCGGCCGTCTATCGCAATCGCGACGACGCGAACGGCGAGTTGCGCGCGCTGCTGACCGTCATCGCGCGCGAGATGGCCGTCGTCGAGGAAGATCTCGCGCAGCTTTACGACGATCAGTTCATCGAGACCTGCGCCGACTGGGTCATTCCGTACATCGGCGATCTCCTCGGCACCTCTCCGCTGTACGGCGGCAGCAGCAATGCCGACGAACAGCTGGCCGGTCTCTTCCCCGATCTCAAAGGCCCGCGCTTTCTTCCGCGCACCGCGTTGCGATCGCGGGCCGACGCGGCGAAGACGATCCGCCATCGCAAGCGCACCGCGACGCTGGCGATGCTCGAGGAGCTCGCCGCGGACGTCACCGGATGGGGCGCGCACGTCGTCGAGATGTTCGAGCATTTGCAGTGGACGCAGTGGATTCGCAATCACCTGCGACTCTTCTGTCACGAGTGTCCCGACCTGCGCTCGGATGAACTGCTCGAGCGGATGAACGGACCATTCGACACGACCAGCCATCTGGTCGACGTGCGGAAGATCAATCAGTTCGACGGCTGGTACGAGGTGCGGAACGTCGCGTTCTTTCTCTGGCGTCTGCGCGCGTACTCGCTCGAGCGGGTCGACGCACGCGCCGATCCGAGCTCGCCATCCAACCGCTTCCGCGCGAACCGCCTCGGCATCGACGAGCCGCTCTTCACGCGCGCGCAGCGAAGCGACAGCCGCGGATCGATCGAGGCGGAGATTCCGGGGCCGATTCGCCAGGCGCTTTTGCGTCGCGATCTGCGCCGCAAACAGGTCGCGCCGGGACCACCGCCGGCGACCGATTTCTACGGCGATCCCGATCTGCTGCCCGACTTCGATCGCAGTCTCGCCATCTATCTCGACAACGTCCTCGTGCCGCCGGAGAAGATCTGCGCGTCGGACCTGACGACCTGGCGGCCACCGATCGGAAAGATCGTCGCGGTCGACGTCCACACTGGACGCATTGCGCTCGGCGACGGCTACGGCACGCCGGCTGTCAGCGTCTCGTATCACTACGGGTTTCCGAGCGACGTCGGCGGCGGCAGTTACGCCCGCTCGTCGTGGCTGATCCATCGTCAGAGCGAGAAGATTTACGCGGTCGATAAAGCGAACCCGTTGCGCGACACGCTTGCGAAAGCGATCGCCGAATGGAAGGGCGACGGCCGTCCGCCGGCGATCATCACGTTGCCCGACGACCGGACGTACGTCGAGCCGGCGCCGCTCGTGCTCGATCCGCTCGCCAACCAGCGCATCGCCATCGAAGCGCTCGATCACACGCAGCCGCACATCCAGTGCGCCCAGCCGATCGAGATCAGGTGCGGTGACGGCGCCACGGTGACGTTGTCGGGGCTGCTCATCGAAGGAACGATCACGGTGACGGCGCGCGCCGGAACGCTGCGGCTGCTGCACACGACCGTCAAACCCGACACCGCGGCGAGCGTCTTCGTCTCCGCGCCGGCAGCCGCGGTCGACAAGTTCAGTCTGCAGATTGCGTTCGGCATCACCGGTCCGCTGCGTGTTTCGCACGGCGCGCGCGGCATCACGATCGTCGACAGCATCATCGACGGCGGAAGCGGCACGGCGATCGCGGCGAGCAACGGTGTTTCCGGTCCGGCGTTGCGCATCGAGCGGTCGACGGTGTTCGGTAGCGTCAACGTGCGCGAGTTGCCGATGGCGAGCGAAACGATCTTCACCGGCATCGTGCTCGTCGAGCGGCGGCAGCAGGGCTGCGCGCGTTTCAGTTTTCTTCCCGACGGTTCGCGCACGCCGCGGCAGTTTCACTGCCAGCCGGGTTTCGAGATCCGCACGCGCATCGAAGCGGCGTCGGCGCGGCGTCCGCGCATTCCGCTCGATGCGGCGGAGCGGAAGAAGATCGCCGATACGGTGCGCACGTTCCTCGTGCCGTCGTTCACGTCGACGCACTATCCCGATCCCGGTTACGCGCAGCTTCACGCGAGCATCCCGAAACAGATTTCCACCGGCGCTGAGGACTTCTCGGAGATGGGCGTGTACTGCCATCTGAAGCAACCGCAGCGCGAGGCGAATCTCCGCGCGCGGCTCGACGAGCATCTGCCGTTCGGTCTTCAGGCCGGACTGATTTTCGTGACGTGAGAGGAGCCGTACATGCCAGGCGATTACAGCCGATTCACATTCGATGAGACGGAGCGGTTCTCCGAGTTGCTGTGGCAGCAGGGACGGGTGGGGCTCGACTCCGATCAGATCGAGCAGAGCGCCATTCTGACGCGCCGCGATCGCACGATGGCGCGCGACGTCATGAGCGATCTCGCGGTGCCGCGCGCGACGACGCCGAACGCGTTTCGCATTACGGCCGCCGGCGCCGCCGATCTCGCCATCGGCGCCGGCCGGATGTACGTCGATGGCGTGCTGGCCGAAGCGTTCACTTCCGACCCGCTCACGTATGCGACGCAGCCGTTCTATCCGAATCCTCTTGCACTCGGATCGTTTCCCGTCGGGCGCGGACTCGCCTATCTCGACGTTTGGGAGTACGAAGTCACCGCCGTTCAGGACCCCGATCTGCTCGAGCCGGCGCTGCGCGGCATCGATACAACGACGAGGCGAAAGACGATCTGGCAGGTGAAG
>JAOBAU010000466.1 GCA_025463165.1 Acidobacteriota bacterium
AACCAGTGCAGGTGTGGGGGCGGTCGCTTCGGCCGCCCGGGGAGAGGCGGGCGAAGCGCCCGCCTCCACAGCGCACCAGAGACTTGCGGCGATCAACGTCAGCAGCAGCCCTTCCGCGAGGATCGACGCATCAATCCAGATCAGCGGCGCATAGATGGCGAGCACGAAGCCCGCGTAACATCCACTTCCCGCGTCGAACATCCGTTCGCCGGCGCGCGCGAGGAAGAGACACGTAAGTGCGCCGGTCAGCGCCTGCACGATGCGCACGAACAGCAGCGAGCCGCCGCCGATCGCGAGCAGTGCGCCGAGAAAGAACGGATAGCCGGGACCGTGCGCGGGTGGAATCGGCCAGCGGAAATCTCCGGCCGCGATGTGCCGCGCCCACGCCAGATATTCGAAGGAATCGTATTGCGGATGACGCGACAGAGGAATCCCGTCGATGCGCAACGCCACCGCGACACGTACCACGAACGCGGTGACGACAAGCGCAACGTCGCTCTTCATTCGTGACATGCGTGCCGCGATTGTACCGGCCGAATCGGCGCCTTTCAGGCGCGTGTTATCTTCGAGAGGATGCGACGCGTTTTGCTCGTGCTGTGTGTGCTCATCGCCGCCTGCGGCGCTGGAAAGCATCGCATCGGCGGTGCGTCGAAGCCGCCGGTCATCATCATTTCCATCGACACGCTGCGCTCCGATCATCTGCCGATGTACGGCTACAAGGCGGTGGCGACGCCGAACCTCGACGCGCTCCGAAAAGACTCCATCCTTTTCGACCGTGCCTATTCACACGTCCCGTTGACCGCGCCGTCGCACGCGACGATCCTCACCGGCGCGCTGCCTGCCGATCACGGCATTCGCGACAACATCGGCTACAAACTCTCGGCCGGCGTGTCGACGCTGCCGGAAGTGTTGAAGCCGCGCGGCTATACCAGCGGCGGCGCGGTGTCGGCGATCGTGCTGCGCTCCAGCACTGGCATCAGTCGCGGCTTCGATTTCTGGGACGACGACATCGACGTCGACACGCGTTACCTGAGCATGGGCCGCGTGCAGCGCAACGGCGACGCAACGCGTCTCGTCGCGCAGAAGTGGATCGGCGAGCATGCGGCGTCGCCGTTCTTTTTTCTTTTTCACATTTACGAGCCGCACTCGCCGCTGGAGCCGGAAGCGCAATTCGAGCAACGCTACGGCCGCACGTATGACGCGGAGATCGCGACTGCCGATGCGATCGTTGGACGTTTCATCGATTACCTGAAATCCGCCGGCATCTATGACAAGGCGATGATCGTATTGCTCTCCGATCACGGCGAAGGACTCAACGATCACGGCGAGAGCGAGCACGGTCTGCTGCTTTATCGCGAGGCCATCCAGGTGCCGCTGCTCGTCAAGCTGCCCGGCAATGATTCGAGCGGTTCGTCGATCGCTGCGCCGGTTCAGCTGAGCGACGTCTATCCGACGATCGTTGAAGCAACCGGCGCGAAGCCCGGCCCGAAAGTGAACGGTCTGTCGCTGCTCGGCGATGACATTCGCAAGCCGCGCGAGATCTACAGCGAAACGTATTACCCGCGCTTTCACTACGGCTGGAGCGATCTGCATTCGCTCGTCAGCGCGAACGATCATTACATTCACGGTCCCAGTCCGGAGCTGTTCGATCTCGCGAAAGATCCCGCTGAAAAATCGAACGTCCTCGCCGACAACCGCCGCGCGTATCTCTCGTTGCGCGGAAAGATCGCGTCGTACATTCACAAAGCGTCGGCGCCGGCGAATATCGATCCCGAGCAGGCGAAGCAGCTGGCCGCTCTCGGTTATGTCGGCTCCGGCGTCTCGGCGGCGGACAGCGATGAGAATCTTCCCGATCCGCGGCTCCATCTCGCCAGTGCCGAGCGGATGAAAGACGGTTATCGCGCGTTTCAGGAAGGGAAGTACGACGAGGCGCTGGTCGTGTTCGACGAACTGCTGCACGAGAACCCGAGGATGCTCGACATCTGGAGCATGAAGGCGCGCTCGCTCGGCAAACTCGGCCGCGAGCAGGAAGCGATCGCGGCCGCGAAAGAGGCGTTGAAGCTCTCGCCCGGCAACGCGAATCTGGCGCTGATCGTCGCGAACATCGCTCTCGAAGCGGGCGATCTCGACACCGCGAAGCAGCACGCGCAGCTTGCCGTGAAGGACGAGCCCGGCCAGGCGCATTACCTCCTCGCCGAGATCGCAATCGAGCGAAAGGATGTCGCGACGGCGCGCGCCGAAACGCAGCTGACGCTCGCCACGAAACGCGAGGGAACGCTGGCCACGATGATGCTCGGGCGGATCGAGAAGGAAGAAGGGAACTTCGCTGCGGCGCTCGCGCGCTTCGACGAGACGCTCCGGATCGTGCGCGACAAGAAGCAGTCTCCGGTGCCGCGCCTCCAGTATCTCCGCGGCGACACGCTCGCGCGCCTCGGGCGCAACGACGAAGCGGAAGCCGCCTTCCACGATGAGATCAAAGAGTTCCCGACCGAGCCCGCGCCGTACAAGAACCTCATCCTTCTCTATGTGCTGCAGGGAAGGAACGACGAAGCGACGCAGCTGATCTTTACGCTCGAGCAGAAGTCGCCGACGCCGCCGTCGTACGTCGCGATCTCCGAGGCGTTGAAGACGATCGGCGACGCGAACGGCGCGAAGTACTGGGCCGCGAAGGGACTGCAGCGGTATCCGAAGGACGCGCACCTGCGCTCACTGCTGAAAGGATGAGCGGGCACGGCCCGCAGCGTTGGTTGGCAAAGCCTCGGCGACCGGCTTCGCGGCGGACGATGGTACCGATTCAAATGCTATCGTCGCCTGCGATGAGACGCGGTCTGCTTCTCGTTGTGGCGCTGCTCGCCGCGTGCGCGAAACCAGAAGCGCCGGCGCCGCCGCCCGCCGCCCGTCCCGACATCATCCTCGTCACCATCGACACGCTGCGCGCCGACTCCGTCGGCTTCGCGGGCAACACGCGCGTGAAGACGCCGTTCCTCGATCGGCTCGCGTCGCAGGGGATCGTCTTCACGAACGCGCACGCGCACAACGTCGTCACGCTGCCCTCGCACGTCAACATATTGACCGGTCTCTATCCGTATCAGCACGGCGTTCGTGACAACGCCGGTTTCACCCTCGATCCAAAGCACGCCACGGTCGCGAAGTTGTTGCACGACGCCGGCTACGCGACCGGCGCGTTCGTCGGCGCGTTTCCGCTCGATGCACGCTTCGGTCTCAATCAGGGCTTCGATGTTTACGACGACAACTACGGCAAAGGCGCCGCCTCGCTCGACTTCGTGATTCAGGAGCGTCCCGCCACCGCGGTGCTCGACGCCGCAACGAAGTGGTGGCGCGGCGCGGAAGGGAAGCCGCGCTTCATGTGGGTCCATCTTTACGATCCGCACGCGCCGTACCGACCGCCGCCTCCCTTCGACGCGCAATATCGCGACGATCCATACCTCGGCGAGATCGCCGCCACCGACGCCGCGCTCGACGCCGCGCTCGGCTCGATCATCGACGCCGGTCCGAAACCGCTTGTCATCGTCACCGCCGATCACGGCGAAGCGCGCGGCGATCATGGTGAGCTGACGCACGGACTCTTCGCGTATGAATCAACGCTGAAGATCCCGCTCATCGTGCGCGACGGCGTAACGCCGCATCGCAGTGAAGCCGCGTACGTGCGTCACATCGATATCGTGCCGACGCTGCTCGCACGCGCCGGTGTCGCGAAGCCACAACCGTTGCTCGGTGCCTCGCTCCTCGATCGCATCGACGCGCGCGACAGTTACTTCGAAGCGCTGTCGACGTCGCTCAATCGTGGCTGGGCTCCGCTGACCGGCATCATTCACCTCGGACAGAAGTACATCGAGTTGCCGATCGCGGAGCTCTACGATCTGCCGCACGATCCCGTCGAAAAAAACAATCTGCGCGATAAGCAGCGCCGCGATGCAGAAGCCGCGCGGAAACTGCTCGCGGGGCTTAACGCGGACGCGGATGTCGCCGATCGCAAGATCTCCGCCGAAGAAGCCGCGCGACTGCGCAGCCTCGGCTACGTCGCCGGCAGCGCAACCGCCGGTTCGAGCATTGCCGACGATCCGAAGCACCTCGTCGCGCTCGACAACAAAATGCACGACGTCATCGACGCGTACGAGCGTCACGATGTTGCCCGCGCGCTGCAACTCGCGAAAGAGGTCGTCGCCGCGCGGCCGAACATGGCAGCTGGCCGCGAACTGCTTGCGTTCGTGCTCCAGCAGTCGGAACGCATCGGCGATGCGATCGCGAATTTGCGCGAGTCGGTGCGGACGAATACCGCCAGCGAAGCGATGCGCATCCAGCTCGGTCTTTTGCTCACGGAGACCGGCAGCACACAGGATGCGATCGCGACGCTTGCTCCGCTTGCAACCGGCAACAATCCCGATGCGCTGAACGCCTACGGAATCGCACTGGCAGATGCCGGACGGATCGATGAAGCAACGTCGCAATTTCGGCGCGTGCTGCAACTCGACCCGAACAACGCTCCCGCGCTGCAAAACCTCGGTATCGTCGCATTACGTCGCGACGACGGCGTGGCCGCGAAAGAGTTCCTCGCGCGCGCGCTGACGCTCAATCCGCGGCTGCCGCTCGCGCTCAACACGATGGGCGTCGTGTACGCGCGCGAAAACGACTTCGCGCACGCCGTTGAGATGTGGAGCCGCGCCGTCGCCGTCGATCCGCGCCAGTACGACGCGCTGTTCAACATCGGCCTGGCCGAGGGACGAGCGGGACATCGAGAGGAAGCGCGGAAAGCGCTGCAGCGGTTTGCGGAGACCGCGCCGCCCGCGCGATACGCGGCAGACATCGCGACGGCGCGACAGGCGCTGGCGTCGTTACATTAAAATATCGACATCATGATTACCGGCGCGCACTCCATCATCTACAGCACGAATGCCGAGGCCGATCGCGAGTTCCTGCGCGACGTCATCGGATTGCCGCACGTCGACGTCGGCCACGGCTGGCTCATCTTCGGATTGCCGCCGTCGGAAGTTGCCGTCCATCCGGATGATGCGAACAACCGGCACGAGCTTTACTTCATGTGCGATGACGTCGAGGCATTCGTCGCGCAGATGAAAGAGCGCGGGTTCGCATGCGACGAGGTGCAGAACCAGGGTTGGGGAATGCTCACGCACGTCACGCTGCCGGGCGGCGGCAAGCTCGGCGTCTATCAGCCGCGTCACGCCCGTCCTGAGCCGATGCGCTGAACGTATACTTCACACGTTGGATCCAACATCCTTCGAACAACGGATCGGTTACACCTTCTCCCGCGGCGAGTTGCTCGTCCGCGCGCTCACGCACAAGTCGTATTCGCATGAGTCGAAGGACGACGACGTCCACCACAACGAGACGTTCGAATTCCTCGGCGACGCCGTGCTTGGCTTCGTGATCGGCGACATCCTTTTCCATCGCTACCCGACACTCGATGAAGGGGCGCT
>JAOBAU010000471.1 GCA_025463165.1 Acidobacteriota bacterium
GATGTTGCGCGAGCGGCTGCCGAATGCGCGGCTGATCTCGCACGAAGACCTCGGCATCGACAGCAACGCCAAAGAAGCGATCGCGCTCGCGGTGATCGGCAACGATGCGGTGGCCGGCATGAACACGAACATCACCGGCGCGACCGGCGGCCGGCCGACGGTGCTGGGGAAGATCAGCCTGTGACGACCCAACTCTGGGGACGCGTTTTCGTCGATGGCGCGGTGCGCGAAGCGATGCTCGTCACGATCGCGGGTGAGGTGATCGTCGATGTCGCGCACGAACCGCATCCGCCGGCTGGCGCACAGGTCGTACACGGCGTGCTCGCGCCGGGATTCATCGACGTCCACGTACACGGCGGCGATGGCGCCGACTTCATGGACGGCACCGACGAAGCGGCCGCGCGCGTCGCCGCATTTCACGCGACGCGGGGAACGACCACGCTCGCCGCGACGACGCTTTCCGGCTCGCGCGAAGATCTGCAGCGCGCGGTGACGTCGATCGCTCGCGTGTCGCGTGAACGGCTGCGCGGCGCGGAGATTTGCGGACTGCATCTCGAAGGTCCGTACATCAATCGCATGCGCGCCGGCGCGCAGGATCCGGCTTCGATTCGCCCCGCGAACATCGAGGAAGTGAGTTCGCTGCACGCGCTCGCGCCGCATCTCCGCTGGATCGTGACCATCGCGCCGGAAGTCGAAGGCGCTCGCGCGCTGATCGAACATTTCCGCGATCGCATCCTTTTCTCGATCGGCCACACCTCCGCCGATTTCGGCGATGCGGTTGCCGCGCTTTCGTGGGGAGCGGCGCATTTCACGCATCTCTTCAACGCCATGACCGGAATGCATCATCGCGAGCCGGGCGCGGTCGGCGCGGCGCTTGAATCGAACGAGGCAACCGCGGAACTGATCGCCGACGGAATCCACGTCCATCCCGCCGTGCTGCGCATCGCCGCCGCGGCGATGCCCGATCGCATCGCGCTCATCACCGACGCCGTGCGCGCGTGCGGCATGCCGGACGGAACATACAAACTCTACGAGCACGAATTCACGGTCGCGGACGGCGCCGCGCGTCTGGCTAACGGCACGCTCGCCGGCAGCGTGCTGACGATGATTCGCGCCGTGCAGAACATGGTGGAACTGGCCGGTCTGCCGATCGAAGTCGTCCTCCCGCTCGCAACGCACGTCCCCGCGCGGATCCTCGGCGTCGCCGATCGTAAGGGAAAAATCGAGCGCGGCTACGACGCCGATCTGGTCGTGCTGTCGGAGAAATTCGCGATCGAGCGCGTGCTCGTGCGCGGCGAGGACGTGCCGCTGCCATGAAGTGGGAGACGCTCCCCGATTACGACGCGCTCTCCGAACGCGCGGCGCGCATTCTCCTCGGTACGATTCGCGAGAATCCGCGTGCGGTCCTCGGCTTGCCGACAGGACGAACGCCGATCGGCATGTATCAACGCGTCGTGCAGGAGTGCAGCCGCGAATACCACTGCTTTAGTGAAGTCTCGACGTTCAATCTCGACGAGTACGTCGGGATCCCGCGCACGCATCCCGGCAGCTACTTCACCTTCATGCAGCAGAACCTCTTTCAGCACGTCGACCTCGATCCGGCCAACGCACACATTCCGGACGGAATGGCCGCCGATCTCAACGCCGAGTGCGCGCGTTACGACCGCGAGATCGCCGATGCCGGCGGACTGCAGTTGACGTTCCTCGGCCTGGGCTCGAACGGACACATCGCCTTCAACGAACCGGGCACGCCGTTCACGGCGAGAACGCGCGTGATCGAGCTGACGCAATCGACGCGCGACGCGAATGCATCGTTCTTTCCGGATGGTGTTGTTCCGTCGCGCGCGATCACGATGGGCATCGCCACGATTCTCGAATCGCGGCGAATCGTGCTGCTCGCGAGTGGCGCGAACAAGCGCGCGGCCATCGAGCGATTGCGCAGCGGTGAGGTGACGGAAGAGTTTCCGGCAAGCTCCCTGCACAAGCACAGCGACGTAACCGTTCTCATCGCATAACACCAAAGCAACCACGAGGAGTCTTACGTCCGTGCAGGCTATGCCAACGAACGCACCGGCCCGTGGCCGGTGGGCAAGGGTTTTCGGAATCCTCAGCATCTTTCTGCTGGTCTTCCTCTATCGCTTCTTCACCGTCTACACGGTGCGCTCGGGCGAATGCAGACCGAAGCCGGTCGATCCAGAGCTTCGTCTGCTGACGCGCGACGAGCGCGGTGTCGTCGTCAGCTACCCGGAACGCATCAACTTCCCGCTGCAAACAAAGCCGCTCCTCGTCATGTCGTACAACATCGCCGGCCACGACGAGCTTTTCGACAGCAATCACATCGCGAAAGTCGCGGAAGTGATCAACGCAATGAAACCCGACATCGTCGGACTGCAGGAAGTGCATCGCAACACGTGGCAGTCGCGCTTTCACGATCAGGCCGCGGAGCTCGAGCGGCGCACCGGCATGCACGGCTGGTTCGGAAAGAGCTACGTCCAGGGCAAAGGCGAATTCGGCAACGCGCTGCTGACGCGCGGCCAAATCGTCAGCGCCGATCTCCACGAGCTGCCGAGCATCGGCGAGCCGCGCAGCGCCATCGAAGCGGTTGTGAAGATCGACGGCGCCACGCTCAACGTCTACGTCACGCATCTCACGACCTGGGGACGATTCAACCGCTCCAATCGGCGCGAGCAGTTGAAATGCCTCGCGCGTCACGTGCGGACGAGCCGCTATCCCTATCTGCTGCTCGGCGATTTCAACGCCGGACCGGGCACGCCTGAAATGCAGGAGTTCCGAAAAGAAAACGCGGCGCAGATTTGCGGCGAAGCGCTGGCGAACACCAACCCGATGATGCGCGAGCGGATCGACTACATCTGGGCCGACTACGGCTGGCATGTCGGCGACGCGCGCGTCGTCGAGCAGGGGCCGTCGGATCACTGGCCGATCACTGCATCACTTGACTGGTCCCGAGGACGCTGATGAAAAAGACGTATATGCGAGCGCACGTCGTGCGCGTTCCGATCGTGGCCTTCGCCGGCATGCTCTTCACCATCATCGCGATGTCGATCTTTCTCTGGTCGTCATGGCGCGGGCCGCGCGACACGCATCTCACGATCAGCAATCCCGGCGAGCTGCAAACGCTGATGCCTTCGATCGTCGGACTGACGCAATCGAGTCTCGATGCGGGAAACGACGTGCGGCTGCTGCAGAACGGCGACGGATTTTTTCCGCTGCTGCTCGCGGAGATCGCGAACGCGAAAGAAAGCATTCACGTCGAGTCGTACATCTGGGAAGAAGGGGAGATCTGCAACCAGGTCGCGAACGCGCTGGCGGCCAAAGCGCGGCAGGGCGTCGAAGTGCGAGTGCTCGTCGACGCGTCAGGCGGCCGCCATCTGCATGGCGAGCTCGAAAAATTGCTGAAGGACGCAGGCGCGAAGGTGGCGTTCTTCCATCCGATACGCCTCAGCAACATCGGCCGGATCAACAATCGCGATCATCGAAAGATGGTCATCATCGATGGACGGATCGCTTTCACCGGCGGCTACGGCTTCTCGAAAACGTGGACCGGTCACGCGCAGGACAAGCAGCATTTCCGCGACAGCGGATTGCGGATGGCGGGACCGATCGTGAACCGAATGCAGGGCGCGTTCTGCGAGAACTGGACGGAAGAGACCGGCGAGATCGTCGCCGGCGACAAATACTTTCCGCGTCTCGCCGCGAGCGGCTCGACGGCAGCGCATGTCGCGTACACGTCGCCGCACGGCAGCGTGTCATCCGTGCAGATCCTCTATTACATGGCGATCAAATCAGCGCGGCACGAGATCATCATCCAGAACCCGTATCTGCTGCCGGACGACGACGCTCGCGATGCGCTCGTCGACGCGGTGAAGCGCGGCGTCGACGTGAAGATCATGGTGCCGGCCGCGTCATCGACCGACAGTCCGGTCGTGCAGCACGCCAGCCATCATCACTTCGGCACGCTGCTCAAAGGCGGCGTGAAAATCTGGGAGTACGAGAAGACGCTGCTGCATCAGAAAATCATCGTCGTCGACGGCGTTTGGTCATGCGTCGGCTCGACGAATTTCGACGATCGCTCGTTTCAGCTGAATGATGAGATCACCGTCGGCGTGCTCGATCCGAAAATCGCGGCGGGTTTGCGAAACGCGTTCGCCGACGATCTCCGTTTCGCGCAGCAGCGGCACTTCGAGGAGTGGAAGAACCGTTCACTTTGGCACAAGCTGAAGGACGGCGTAGCATACCTCGGCAATGATCAGCTGTAAGGCGGTTCCGGGCTGATGGTCACGCTGCCGGCGGAAGGCCGCTGGACCATCAAGCCTCTGTCCGACGACGACGCAGAATCGGCTCTCGCGTTCCTCCGCCGCGATCCGCTGATCAATGTCTATCTGATCTCGCGCATCCTCGAAGAGCGATTCCCGTCGGCGGCGCAGATGGTCGAGGTGCGCTACAACCGCGACATCGTGCTCGTCGCATCGCTGGCGACGAACATCGTCCTCGCGGGCGATCCGGCCGCGCCGCGGGACGTCATTGACGCGGCGCTCTCCGCGATCGCCGATCGCATCCTGACGCGCATGCTGCCGGTGCGCGCGATCATCTCGCCATCACAGTTGGTGGAAGGACTCTGGACGCGACTGCGGACGCGACTCGATCCGCCGACCGTCGTGCGGATGACGCAGCCGGTCTACGCGATCCGCAAGCGCTTCGATTTCCCCGATCTCGATTACAGCCGCTATGCGACGAGCCGCGACCTCGAGCAACTCGTGCCGGCGTGCGCTGCAATGCATAAGGAAGAGGTCGGAATCGATCCGCTGGAACGCGATGCGATGGGATATCGCGACCGCATTCGCGAATTGATCGAGCGAAAGCGGTCAGTCATTCACATTGAAAACGGAGTCATTGCGACGAAGTGCGAATTTTCCGCGGTGACGCCCGACGCCGTGCAGCTGATGGGAGTCTGGACGTCGCCTGCTTACAGGCGGCGCGGACTGGCGCACGCGATGTTGCGCGAGGTCTGCGGACACCTCGCGCGTAAAGGGAAAATCGTGACGCTGTTCGTCAACGACTTCAACCGTCCGGCGATGAGCCTTTACGAGGCGCTCGGCTTCCAGCGAATCGGTGTTAATCGGGCGTTAATCTGGTAGGCGCGCCCATT